>JAIXTO010000220.1 GCA_027483885.1 Rhizobiaceae bacterium | reverse complement strand
CTCGTGCCCCAGCCGATGATCTGCGTGACGGAGACGACCGCGATCAGCCGGATACGGCGCAAGGTGGGGGACATGGGGGAGGCTCCGGGGGCGGGCTGGGGGGAGAGGATGTAGGCAGTAGGCAGTAGGCAATAGGCAGTGGGCAGTGGGCAGTGGCGAATAGCGAATAGCGAATAGCGAATAGCGAATAGCGAATAGCGAATAGCGAATAGCGAATAGCCGATGGTGAGGGTTAGCGGATTCGGAGTGGGACGGGAACCGGGATTTGGCGATGCGGGGGGATGTGTGCTCCAGCAGTCCATGCGGCGATTTTGGTGAAGAAGCGTCTCCTTGTTTGGGGCACCGACGAAAGGTTGCCCCTCATCCCGCTGCCGCGACCTTCTTCCCGTCAGGACTAGGCTATCGCATTTGAAACAAGACCCTCTCTGCCCTGCCGGGCCCGCCGGGGGCGAGCCACGGGTCTCGCCCGTCCTTCGGCTCCCCCCACAAGGGGGAGATATTGCGCGGCAAGCGTCCGGTTGCTGCATCAGAGGGCGCGGCCGGGTTAAGCCCTCCCCCTTGTGGGGAGGGTTTGGGAGGGGACTTGTCTCATCAGCGATCGTCTTGCCCTCAGGGCAGGGAAAAGGTTGCAGGCCATCCGCCACCTCCATCTTCAAGCGCGCGGTGAGGGGCAGGCTTCGTGCTGGCGCGGCGGCCTTCGGAACAGGGTGGCGTGAAAATCCAGGAGAGCACCGACGGTCGGTCGTGGGAAACGGCGGCGCGACGCGTGAAAAACCAACAGAACAATATGGAGAGATCGCATGGTGGCGCAGAAGGGTAAGGATCTGCTGTTGAAGGTGGATAATGGCGGCAGCTGGTTGACGGTGGCGGGGCTGCGGTCGCGGCGGCTGGCGTTTAATGCCGAGACGGTTGATGTGACGGATGCCGAAAGCGTCGGGCGCTGGCGCGAACTGCTGGCGGGGGCGGGCGTGCAGCGGGCGTCGCTTTCGGGCGGCGGCATTTTTAAGGATCAGGCGTCTGACGTGCTGGTGCGCGCGACGTTTTTTGCCGGCACGATCCTTTCCTGGCAGGTGCTGATCCCCGCTTTCGGCACGGTGAGCGGGCCCTTCCAGATCACGGCGCTCGAATATTCCGGCGATCATAACGGCGAAATCCGTTTCGAACTGGCGCTGGAATCGGCGGGCAGCCTGACCTTTGGAGCGCTCTGATGGGAAGGACGTTGCACGGAGCTAACGTCGGCCGGGCCAACCGGCGCCGGGGTGAGATCGAGGCGGTGATCGATGGCGAGCGGCGCATTCTCTGCCTGACGCTATCGGCGCTTGCCGAGTTGGAGACGGCGTTTGCCGTCGACGATCTGACGGGGCTTGCGGCGCGGTTTGCAGAGGGGCGGCTGCGCGCGCTTGATCTCGCCCGCATTATCGGTGCCGGCCTTCGCGGCGGCGGCAACCTTCTTTCCGACGAGGAGGTGGCGGCGATGAGTATTGACGGAGGAATATATGCCTATGCCCGCGTGGTTAGCGAGCTTCTGGCGGCAACCTTTGGCGGTGCGGAGGATATGGGCAGCGGCGGGCCAGGTGCCCCGGGTGCCGCAGGTGCGCCAATGGCCTCGGTAACTCCAGATGCCCCGGATAAAAGTGGGGCAGGCGGATCTGCCGTGAAAGGCATGGCGGCAAACCCTTGAGGGCCGCAGCGGGCGAGGGGGCAGCTGTTACGCCGTTTCCCTGGGCGCGGGTGATGCACACCGGCCTTTGCCTGCTGCGGCTTTCCCCCAAAGATTTCTGGGCGCTGACGCCGCGCGAGTTCTTTGCCGCATCCGGCGGGCTTTTGCCGCGCGCGCCGGCGTTTTCCCGCGACGGGCTGGATGCGCTGATGCGGGACTTTCCCGATGTGGCACCCTCGGGGGGCTGACGGCATTTCGTTTTCAAAAGAAAAAACAGCAGGAGATGGGCATGGCGATGGATGAAGGCTCGGCCGCGGAGACGCTGGCCTCGACGCAGGCGCTGGCAACGGCGATTGCAGATCTCGAAGGGCGTTCGCAGCGGTTTGGTACGGCGCTTTCAGGGGCGCTCAAATCGGCGGCGGTGAGCGGTAAAAGCCTTGAGGATGTGCTGAAGGGGCTCGGCACGCGATTGGCGGATATTGCGCTGTCTGCGGCGCTGAAGCCGTTGGATACGGCGCTGTCCGGCGTTGTCGGCAGCCTGTTTGGCGCCTCGTCCGGATCGGTGACGGCGTTTGCCGATGGCGGTGTGGTGCGCTCCCCGAGCTATTTTCCGATGGGCGGCGACATGGGGCTGATGGGCGAGGCGGGGGCGGAGGCGATTTTGCCGCTGCAGCGCGGGGCCGATGGCAGTCTTGGCGTGGCCAGCGGCGGCGGGGCTGGGGCCTCGCAGATCGTTTTCAACGTGACGGCGACCGATGCGGCGAGCTTTCGAAAAAGCGAGGGCCAGATTTCGGCCATGCTGGCGCGCAGCGTTTCGCGCGGGCGGCGCGGGCTTTGATGACAGGGTCTTGGGCTCAGAAGGCGGAGGGTTTGGATGAGCGGCTTTCACGAGGTGCGGTTTCCGCTGCGGCTGGCGCTGGGGGTGACCGGCGGGCCGGTGCGGCGCACCGATATCGTCAACCTGTCGAACGGGCGCGAGCAGCGCAATGCCCGCTGGCGATCGTCGAGGCGGGCCTATGATGCCGGTTCGGGCGTGAAGTCGCTGGGTGACCTTTATGAGGTGCTGGCGTTTTTCGAGGCGCGCGCTGGCGAGCTTTACGGTTTTCGTTTTCGCGATCCGCTGGATTGGAAATCGTCAGCGCCGGGGGCGGCGATTACCTCTGCCGACCAGGTGATCGGCACCGGTGACGGGGTGAGGGCGGCATTTTCGCTGACAAAAAACTATGCGGATGCGGCGGCCGGCTCCGTGCGGGCCATCGCCAAGCCGGTGGCGGGAACGGTGACGGTTTCGGTCGGTGGCGTGCCGAAAGCTTTGAGCGCCTTTTCCTGCGACGTGACCACCGGCATCGTGACGTTTGCGGCGGGCCATGTGCCTGCAGCCGGGGCCGTGGTGCGGGCCGGATATGAGTTCGACGTGCCGGTGCGTTTTGCCACGGATCGTATCGAGGTGAACCTCTCGAACTTCAACGCCGGCAGCATTCCGGCCATTCCGATCACGGAGATTTTGCCATGAGGGTGATACCGGAGGCGCTGGCCGGCCATCTCGCTGGCGATGCCACGACGACCTGCAATGCCTGGCGCCTGACACGGCGCGATGGCGTGGTGCAGGGGTTTACCGACCATGACCGCGACCTCTCCTTCGCATCGACCCTCTTTCGGGCCGCGAGCGGCTTTCTGGCCAGTGACGGCGAGGAGGAGCAGGGATTTTCCGCGAGCGCCAGCGATGTGGCGGGCGGATTTTCGAGCGAGGTGATCAACGCGGCGGATCTTTCGGCCGGGCGGTATGACGGCGCGACCGTGGAGTTTTTCCTCGTCAACTGGGCCGATCCGACCCAGCATGTACTTCTCTCCGTGCGCGAGGTGGGCGAGGTGACGCGGGCGGGTGAAAAATTCACCGCCGAATTGCGCAGCCGCGCCAACCGTCTCGACCAGCCGCAGGGGAGGCTTTACAACCGCCGCTGCGATGCAAGCCTTGGGGATGCGCGGTGCGGGGTGAACCTTGTTGCCTATCGTGGCACGGGCACGGTGCTTGCCATGGAGGACCGCAGCCATCTGGTGGTGGGCGGGCTTGGCGGATCGGCCAGCGGCTTCTTCGACCGGGGCGTGCTGACGCTCTCCTCCGGCGACAGGGCGGAGGTGGAGGCGCATGTGCGCGAGGCGGATGGCACGGCACGGCTGACGCTGTGGCTGCCGCTGGAACGGGCGGTCTCTGCCGGCGAGAGTTTTTCGATCACGGCCGGCTGCGACAAGAGTTTTGCCACCTGCCGCACGCGCTTTGCCAATGGCCGCAACTTTCGCGGTTTTCCGCATGTGCCCGGCAGCGACTTCGCCTATTCCTACGTGGACGGGGAGCGCGTGCATGACGGCGGCGTTTTGTTCGAATGAGCGAGACGATGACATCGGGCGCGCAGGTGGTGGCGATCGCCGAAGGGTTTCTCGGCACGCCCTACCGCCATCAGGGGGCGACAAAGGGTGTCGGTTGCGACTGTATCGGCCTCATCCGCGGTATCTGGCGGGAGCTTTACGGAGAAGAGCCGGAAGCGGTGCCGCCTTATGCGCCGGACTGGGCGGAACGCTCCGGCGAGGAACGGCTGCTCGCGGCGGGGTTGCGGCTTTTTGGAGTACCGCTTGCCGTGGCCGACATGGCGGCGGGCGATCTCCTGCTGTTTCGCTGGCGGGCGGGCTGTGCTGCAAAACATGCGGGCATTCTGGCCGGGCCTCAGCACTTCATCCACGCCTATGAGCAGGGGGCGGTGATCCGCTCCGTGCTGGTGCCCTGCTGGCAGCGGCGGATTGCGGCGGTGCATCGGTTTCCAGAGCGACGGGATGCTTGAAAACAAGGGCTTTCGGGCGTATGGAGATGGAGTGGTGAGCGGGGGCTAGCCCGCCCACCGTTTCTTTATACCCAGAATATTATCCGGACGGAGATTAACCAGCCCGTCCGGGTTTTTCTGAGCATAAGCGAAATACCAATTGGCGTGAGCCTCATAGCACTCCCTCCATGATCGACAGCAAGGCCTATGCCTAAGTCAGCGTGGCCCGTCCTCGCTGATGCTGCGGCTGGTCTGCTGCGTGCTGCTTGACGCTGTCGACTTTTTTCAGATTAACACAATTTTAGCGTGCGCATAGGCGCGCGGGGGATGACCCATGGCCACCATTCTGTTTCAGGCGGCAGGGGCCGCGCTGGGGTCTGTGCTCGGACCGATCGGAGCCGTGCTGGGGCGGGCCGCCGGCGGGCTTGCGGGCGCGGCGGTCGACCAGGCGCTGATCTCAGGCACGTCGACGGTGACGGGAACGCGGCTTTCTACCGCGCGTGTGCCGGGGGCTGACGAGGGGACGCCGATTGCCCGCGTTTATGGCACAGCGCGTATCGCCGGCACGTTGATCTGGGCGACGCGGTTTGAGGAAGAGGTCACGAGCGAGCGGCAGGGCGGCAAGGCGACGAGCGGCACGCGGGTGGAAAACTTCAACTATTATGCCAACCTCGCCGTCGGGCTTTGCGAGGGGGAGATCGCTCATGTGCGCCGGGTCTGGGCGGATGGGCGCGAGCTGGACCTGACGGCCATCGAGATGCGCGTTTATCGCGGCACGCAAAGCCAGATGCCGGATCCGCTGATCGAGGCAAAGCAGGGGGCGGGCAAGGCGCCGGCCTATCGCGGGCTTGCCTATGTGGTGTTCGAGCGGCTGCCGATCGATGAATTCGGCAACCGCATTCCGCTTCTGCAGTTCGAGGTGGTGCGGCCTGTCGGCGCGCTGGAGCGGCAGGTGCGGGCGGTGACGCTGATCCCCGGGGCCACCGAATACGGTTATGCGACGGTGGCTGTGAGCGACAATGACGGTTCGGGCACCGCGCGCATCCTCAACCGCAACACGCTGACGGCGGCGACCGACTGGCAGGCCTCGCTCGACGAGCTGCAGGCGGTGTGCCCCAATCTTCAGCGGGTGGCGCTGGTGGTGAGCTGGTTCGGCACCGATCTGCGCGCCGGCCAATGCCGCATCGTGCCGGGGGTGGAGGTATCGGCACGCGCCGGCCTCAGCATGAACTGGCAGGTTGCGGGAATTTCTCGCGAGGCTGCACATCTGGTGAGTGAGAGCGGCGGCGGGCCGGCCTTTGGCGGTACGCCGGCAGACGAGAGCGTGCGCCAGGCGATTGTTGATCTGAAGGCGCGGGGCTTGCATGTCTATCTCTACCCGTTCGTGATGATGGATGTGCCCGCGGGAAACGGTTTGCCGGATCCTTACGGGGGAGCGCAGCAGGCGGCCTATCCCTGGCGCGGGCGTATTACCTGCCATCCTGCGCCTGATGTTTCGGGCTCGCCGGACAAGACCAGTGCGGCGCGGATGCAGGTGGAAAGCTTTTGCCACGGGCCGGAGGGGTATCGCCGGATGCTGCTACATTATGCCGGCCTTGCGCAGCAGGCCGGCGGCATCGACGGCATGATCCTGGCCTCGGAACTTGTCGGGCTGACGCGGGTGCGCGGCGAGGCCGGGCGGTTTCCCTTTGTCGAACAACTGGTGTCGCTGGCGGGCGAGGTGCGCGCCGTTCTCGGGGCAACGACCAAGCTCACCTATGCGGCCGATTGGAGCGAATATTTCGGGTATCATCCGGCAGACGGATCGGGCGATGTGTATTTTCCGCTCGATACGCTCTGGGCTTCCAGTGCGATCCATGCGGTTGGCATCGACAATTATATGCCGCTTGCCGACTGGCGCGACAGTGATCTGGGCAATGCCAACCCTGATGGCGCGCGGCTGTGTGACGATCCGGCAGCCTTGCAGGCGGGCATTTCTTCAGGCGAGGGGTACGATTGGTATTATGCAAGCGACACGGCGCGGGCGCTTCGCCAGCGTACGCCGATCACGGACGGGCTTGCGGGCAAACCCTGGGTGTTTCGCTACAAGGATCTGGCCGGCTGGTGGAGCCATTATCACTACGAGCGGGTGGGTGGCGTGGAGCGGCCCACGCCAACGGCCTGGGTGCCCGGCGCAAAGCCGATCTGGTTCACCGAGCTTGGCTGCTCGGCCATCGACAAGGCGGCAAACCAGCCGAACCTGTTTGCCGATCCGAAATCGGCCGATAGCGGTGTCCCGCATTTTTCGAGCGGTGCGCGCTCCGACAGCATGCAGCGGCGGTTTCTGGAGGCCCATCACGGCTGGTGGCAGGGTTCTGGCGCGCCGTCCGGCATGGTGGATGCCGACCATATCTTTCTCTGGTCCTGGGATACGCGGCCTTATCCGGCCTTTCCCAATGAGCTTTCCGTGTGGAGCGATGGCGACAACTGGAAGACCGGACACTGGCTGAACGGACGGCTGGGGGCGACGACGCTTGCGGATGCGATTGCCGCGATCCTGAGCGATCACGGATTTTCGGCGTTTGACGTGTCGGAGGTGAGCGGCGATCTGATCGGTTATGTACAGGGCGATACGGTGTCGGCGCGGGCGCTGATCGAGCCTTTGACGAATGCCTTCCTGATCGACGTCATCGAGGAGCCGGCGGGGCTGCGGTTCCGCTCGCGCACGCGGGCAAGCCTTGTGCCTCAGGTGATCGACGTGCTGGCCGAGCGCGACGAGGAACCGGCCTGGACGGAGGTGCGCGGCCATGACAGCGACTTTGCCGCCGAGGCCGTCGCAAGTTTTGCCAATCCGGTGCTCGATTACGAACAGGCAACGGTGCGCTCACGCCGGATCGTTGGCACCAGCAACCGTATCTTGCGCGCTGATCTTGCCGCCACGCTCTATGAGGAGGCGGCGCAAAGTGCGGCGGAAAGCCTGCTGCGCGACAACCATCTGTCGCGACGCAGCCTCAGTTTCCCGATTTCGCCGGCTGAAGTGTCGCTTGCGCCCGGGGACGCGCTGCGGCTCTCCGACGGGCCTGATGGCGTCTATCTGGTAACGCGCATCGAAGAGGGGGCGGTGAGGCGCGTGGAGGCGAAACGACATGAGCCGGCGGCGCTTCTGGCGGGCGCATCGGCTGCCACCGGGCGCTTGACCGGCGGGGCGGTCTCGGCCGGATTTTCGCCGGTCCTTCACCTCATGGACCTGCCGCGGTTCGAGGCCGGCGAGGCGGAAAGTTTTGCCCGCGTTGCCGCTTATGGCAGCCCGTGGCGGCGCATTCTCCTTTCCAGTTCGCCAACCACCGAAGGATACCGTGCGCGTGCGACACTCGACCGGCCGGCGCAGGTGGGCCGGCTGACGGCAGCGCTTGGCGGTGGCGTTCTCGGACGCTTCGACCGCGGCCACGCCGTGGAACTCGACCTCTTCTTCGACGGGTTGTCATCGGTGAGCGAGACGGCCGCACTGTCAGGTGAAAACCGGATGGCGATCCTGTGCGCCAATGGGGCATGGGAGATCCTGTCCTTTGCCGATGCAGAGGAGACGGCGCCGGGGCATTTTCGCCTGACGACGCTGTTGCGGGCGCTTGCAGGCACGGAGGATGCGATGGCGGCGGGGGCTGCCATCGGCGCACCAGTCGTGCTGTTGGGCTCAGGCGTCGTGCCGCTCGGGTTGAGCGATGCGGAACGGGGCGTCGTCTACAACTGGATGGCGGAAGCCATCGCATCGTCCGGCGGCCGGGCCGGGCCTTATTCGTTTGCTGGCGGCGCGCGGGCGCAGACGCCGCTTTGCCCCGTGCATGCGCGCGCCGTGCGGGGAGCGGATGGTGTGCGGTTCTCCTGGGTGCGGCGCGGTCGCATCAATGCCGACGACTGGGAGGCGAGCGACATTCCGATGGATGAACCGGACGAGCGCTACCGGCTGGAAATTCTCTCCGGTGAGACGGTCAGGCGCGTGGCGGAGGTGGCGGAGCCCGCCTTTCATTACCTGCCCGCCGATGAAATCAGCGACTTTGGCGCGGCCGCGAGCACGTTTCGCGTGCGGCTTCGCCAACTGGGGCGGGCCGTGCCGCTCGGAATTCCTCTCGTCACGGACATCCTCGTCAAAAACCAAGGAGATGCATGATGGAAAATTCGAAAGCCTGGTATCAGTCGAAAGCCGTTTGGGGCGGCCTGATCGCTGTCCTCGCCTCCGTGCTGCAGGCCCGGGGGATGGAGGTTTCGCCGGTTGCACAAGGTGATCTGGCCGAGGCCGGCACAAGCCTTGTCGGTGCAGTCGGCGGGCTTTTGGCCGTCTATGGCCGCCTTTCGGCCAAGACCAGCATTACCGGGAATTAATGCGAAGTTGACCCGAAGTTGGACGGTTGAGTGGCGCATTCATTTGCCATTCAGCCGCCTTTCGTTACATAATTCACCCAATGGTTCGGTTCGCAAACCGTGCGTCACCGTGAGTGGAAGTTGTAGTCATGGCATCAAACAGGATGATCGCGATACTTGCCGCGGCCCTTTTTACCCTTTCGACGGGGCAAGCCTTCGCACGCGATTACCTCGTTCTGGTTGCCGGCGATTGCGGTGATGCCGCTTCCAAGGTGGTGCGCGATACCGGCGGGCAACTGCTGTCCGCCCAGCCTTCCAACGATGGCCGCACCTGCATCGTGACCGTTCTGGTGCAGGGCAGCGGGGAGCGTCCGCGCAAGGTGACGGTTCGGGTGCCGATGTAGTAGAAGACGGCACTAACCCCTGGGCACACCGTTTCGAAGGTCTCTCATGCGCATTCTCGTGGTCGAAGACGACGTCAACCTCAACCGGCAGCTGACCGATGCGCTGAAGGAGGCCGGTTATGTGGTTGACCAGGCGTTTGACGGCGAAGAGGGGCATTTCCTCGGTGAGACCGAACCCTATGATGCCGTCATTCTCGATATCGGCCTTCCCGAGATGGACGGCATCACGGTCGTTGAAAAATGGCGGCTGGCGGATAAGGGCATGCCGGTGCTGATGCTGACGGCGCGCGACCGGTGGAGCGACAAGGTGGCCGGTATCGACGCCGGCGCCGACGATTATGTGGCAAAGCCGTTTCATGTGGAAGAAGTGCTGGCGCGTGTGCGCGCGCTGATCCGCCGCGCGGCCGGCCATTCCTCTTCCGAGCTTGCCTGCGGGCCGGTGCGCCTTGACACCAAGGCATCGAAGGCAACGGTGAACGGCGTGACGCTGAAGCTCACCTCGCACGAATTCCGGCTGCTTTCCTACCTGATGCACCATATGGGCCAGGTGGTGTCCAGAACCGAGCTGATCGAGCACATGTACGATCAGGATTTCGACCGCGACAGCAATACGATCGAGGTGTTTGTCGGCCGGTTGCGCAAGAAGATCGGTGTTGACCTGATCGATACCGTGCGTGGCCTTGGCTACCGGATGCAAGCGCCCGACGATGTACATTAAATCGGTCACAGCCCGCGTTCTGTTGCTGGCAACCGCCTGGTCGGCGCTGGCGCTGGTGGTGATCGCGCTGGTGATCTCGGCGCTTTATGCGAAATCCTCCGAGCGGGCGTTTACCGACCTGTTGCGCGCCCAACTCTACAATGTGATCAACTCGATCACCATTGGCGACGACAACAGCCTTGCCGGCAATCCTCAGCTGGGAGACCTTCGGTTTTCGCAGCCGGAAACCGGCTGGTACTGGATCGTCGAGCCGCTCGGCACCTTTGCCGCGACACCCTTGTCTTCCTCCTCGCTTGGTACCTCCAATATCCAGGTACCGTCGATCCTCAACGTGCCCTTCAACAATCGTTATGAGCGGTTTTATCCGGCAACCGATGCCTATGGAAACCGTGTGCTGGTGGCCGAGACGGAGGTGGTGCTGGATGCTGACGGGCGCGCGGCACGCTTTCGGGTCTCGGGCAATCTCTCCGTGGTGGATGAGGATATCAGCGGCTTTACCCGCAATCTCTACATTGCGCTTATCGTGTTCGGCCTGGGCAGTCTGGTGGTGAACGGTCTTGCCATTCTCTTTGGGCTTCGCCCGCTGGACGAGGCGCGGCGCGCGCTGGAAAAGGTTCGGCGCGGCGAGGTGGAGCGGCTGGAGGGCAAGTTCCCGCGAGAGGTGCAGTCGCTGGCCGTGGAGATGAATGCGCTGATCGACAGCAACCGGCGCATTGTGGAGCGCGCCCGCATGCAGGTGGGAAATCTCGCCCATTCGCTGAAGACGCCGATTGCCGTGCTTTTGAACGAGGCGCGGCTTTTGGAACGTTCGCAGGGCGAGGTGGTGCGAAGCCAGGCCGAGGCCATGCAGGGGCAGGTGCAATCCTATCTGAACCGCGCCCGGATTGCCGCCCAGCGCGAATCGCTTCTGGCCCGCACCGAGGCGGAACCGGTTCTGGAGCGATTGGTGCGCGTGATGCGGCGGCTAAATTCTGACAAGGACTTTCATCTGGAGGTGAGCCCACCCGGCCTTGCGCTGGCGATGGAACAGCAGGATGTGGAGGAAACCGTCGGCAACCTCCTGGAAAACGCTGCCCGTCACGCGGGAACGGGCGTCTGGTTGTCGGCCCGCCCGGCACAGGCACCCGAAGGACCGGAGGCGGCCAAGCGCAGTTGGGTGGAGATCGTGGTGGAGGACGACGGGCCGGGGCTCGAGCCGCACGAGATCAAGGAGGCGCTGAAGCGCGGTCGGCGGCTGGATGAAAGCAAACCCGGGACAGGGCTCGGGCTTTCCATCGTCGGCGAGATCACCCGCGAATACCAGGGGGTGTTTGAACTGTCACGCGGCGGGCGCGGCGGCGTGAGCGCCCGTCTGGCGCTTCCGGGCCTTGCCAAGGAGATCGTCTGACGCAACTGCCGGGTGATTGCCGTCACATCCGGCCATCAAGTGTCGGGAATTGACGGTTCGGGCTCGACCTTCTGCGCGAAAACGCTAAAAGACCTCAAGGGGAAGGCTGGATATCCGGTCTTTGCCGTATCTCAGGAATTGTTGGAGAAGAATGCACTTGCGCTTTGCCACACTCGTCTTGTCCGCTCTTGTTTCAGCCGTCGTGCTGAACGGCTGTTCCACCACGGGAGCGAATGGTTCCCGCAGCGGGATGTTTTTCGGCCGCACCGCGCCCGGTGCCGACTATATCAGTGCATTACAGGGCGGCATTATCGGGCGCATTCCCGTCAAGATATCGGGCGGCGACCGGCAACGGGCGCTGGAGGCGGAATATCGCGCGCTGGAACAGGCAGGCGTTGGCCAGCCGGTGCCGTGGACCGGCAGCAATGCCCGCGGCCAGGTGGTGGCTGCTGCTCCCTACCAGGTGGGATCGCAGAACTGCCGGCAGTATACGCACACCATTTTTGTCGACGGGCGCGAGGCAAAGGAACGCGGTGCTGCCTGCCGCAACGACGACGGTACCTGGACACCGTTGACCTGACGAGGGTTTTGCGGCTGAGCGCAGTGCGAGCAGGGCACAGCTGAGCTGTTGGTGCTGCATGCAGGTTTTGCCATGTTTAAAATTCAAGGTTGTTTTTAAGGTTTATGTTACACGCAGGAGCCGTGGGGCAATCTTGCCAATTGACGTAGATCAAGGCTGCCGTCACAGTCGGTGGCAAGAGGTGGGACGATCATTTGCGGCAGCAAGGGTGCGGCTTTGTCCGGGTGCGGTTGTCCCGGGCGGGGGATCGGGTCCTGTCCTTGCCTCAAATTCGTGTCATCGCCCGTCTTCCGATTGGAATGGGGGCCCGAGTGCAGTAATTGGCCTTCATGACTTTATGGATCCTTCTTGCAATTATCACGGCCGGCGTTTCGGCGGTTCTCATCTGGCCGCTGATGAAGGCTTCGCCACGCGGTGAGGCAGACCGCGAGGACGAGGCTGCCGTTTATCGCGACCAGTTGCGCGAGGTGGATCGTGACCGGGCGCAAGGGCTGATCGGCGTTGAGGAGGCCAGCTATGCCAAGGCCGAAATTGGCCGCCGGCTTCTGGGCCTTGCCGACAAGACGGCCGATGCGGCCGGCACGGTCCGTGCGACCGGAGGCCGATCGAGGCATCGGCTAGCAACGCTTTCCGTCATTCTCTGTCTTCCCGTGGTCGGGCTCTGTCTTTACGTGACGCTTGGCAGGCCGGAACTTCCGGCGCAGCCGCTGGAAGCGCGGCTGGCAAACCCCGGCAACAACATGGCGCTGCTGGTGGCCAAGGCCGAGCGGCATCTGGCTGAGAACCCGGAGGATGGCGCCGGCTGGGACCTGCTGGCGCCGATCTATTTCCGGGCCATGCGGCTGGGCGACGCGGAAATGGCCTATCGCAACGCGATCCGACTTCAGGGGGAAACCGCTGAGCGGCTGGCAGGCCTTGGCGAAACGCTGGTGGCGGCCAATGAGGGCGTGGTGACGGAAGATGCCGCCCGCGCGTTCAACCGTGCCGTGGCGCTCGACGGCAAGAACATGCGCGCCCGGTTTTACGCGGCGCTTGCGCTGGAACAGGCTGGCAAGGCTGGCGATGCGCGCCGCGCCTTCGAGGCGATCCTCAAAGACTCGCCGCCCGGCGCTGCCTGGATTGCGCTGGTGAGCGAACATATCGGCAAGAACGGTGGCGCGCCTTTGGCGTCTACCCCCGGTCCGGCTGCGCAGGGAGATCCAGGCTCCAAGGCGCCGGGCAATCCGAGCCAGGCGCAGATGCAGGCGATGCAGGATCTTTCGCCGCAGGAGCGCCAGCAGATGATTGCCGGCATGGTGGAAACGCTTGCCGCCAGACTTCAGGACGATCCTGATAACATCGAGGGATGGCTGCGGCTGGTGCGCTCCTACATGGTGCTGGGTGACAAGGCGAAGGCCGAGGTTGCGTTGAAGACGGGGCTCAAAACCTTTCCGCCTGACCAGGATGGGGGCAAGCGGCTGCTGGCGCTGGCATCCGAGACCGGCCTTTCTGCCGGGGGAGTAACACCATGACTGAGGCGATGACCCATAAAATGCCCCGCAGGATGACCCGCAAGCAGAAGCGCCTCGCGGTGATCCTGGGCGGCATGAGTTTTATTCTGGTGGCGGTGCTCTTGGTGATGTTCGCCTTCAGCCAGTCGGTGGCCTATTTCTTCATGCCGAGCGACCTTCAAAAGACCACCGTGCAACCGGGCACCCGCATCCGCCTTGGCGGGCTGGTGGAAGAGGGGTCCGTGAAGCGCGGCGCTGGTTCCACCGTGAGCTTTCGTGTGACCGATGGCGGGGCAAGCGTGCCTGTGTCCTATACCGGCATCCTGCCGGACCTGTTTCGCGAAGGGCAGGGTGTGGTGACTGAAGGCACTTTCGACACGGCCCATGCCTTCGTTGCCGATTCCGTTCTGGCCAAGCACGACGAGAATTACATGCCGAAGGAAGTGGCAGACGGCCTGAAGGCAAAGGGTGTCTGGAAAGAAGGCGAGGGGGCTGCGAAATGATCATCGAGATCGGCCATTACGCGCTGGTTCTGGCGCTGGCGACGGGACTGCTTCTGTCGATCCTGCCGATCATCGGCGCAAGGCGCGGGGATGCGGCCCTTATGGCATTTGCGCCGATTGGCTCCGTCACGCAGTTCGCGCTCGTGACCTTCTCGTTCGGCGTGCTGACCTGGGCCTATGCGGTCTCTGACTTTTCGGTGAAGAATGTCTGGGACAATTCGCATTCGCTGATGCCGATGGTCTACAAGCTGAGCGGCGTGTGGGGCAATCACGAGGGCTCGATGCTGCTGTGGCTGCTGATCCTGACGCTGTTCAGCGCCATGGTCGCCGTGTTCGGGCGCAACCTGCCCGATACGCTGCGCGCTACCGTTCTGTCGGTTCAGGCCTGGATCACGGTTGCCTTCCTGCTGTTTATCCTGCTGACCTCCAACCCGTTCATCCGGCTTGATCCGGCGCCTGCCGAGGGGCAGGATCTCAACCCGGTGCTGCAGGACTTTGGCCTCGCGATCCATCCGCCGCTGCTTTATCTCGGTTATGTCGGGTTTTCCGTCTGCTTTTCGTTTGCGGTCGCTGCCCTTATCGAGGGGCGCATCGATGCGGCCTGGGCGCGCTGGGTGCGGCCGTGGACGCTGGCCGCCTGGACGTTTTTGACCGCCGGCATCGCCATGGGCTCCTACTGGGCCTATTACGAACTGGGCTGGGGTGGCTGGTGGTTCTGGGACCCGGTGGAAAACGCCTCCTTCATGCCCTGGCTTGCGGGAACCGCCCTTCTGCATTCGGCGCTCGTGATGGAAAAGCGCGAGGCGCTAAAAATCTGGACGGTGCTGCTGGCCATCATGACGTTTTCGCTGTCGCTGCTCGGCACGTTTCTGGTGCGCTCGGGCGTGCTGACCTCGGTGCATGCCTTTGCGACAGACCCCTCGCGCGGCATCTTCATCCTGGCGATCCTCACCTTTTTCATCGGCGGCGCCTTTGTGCTGTTTGCCTGGCGGGCGCCGCAGTTGAAAAGCGGCGGCCTGTTTGCGCCGATTTCCCGCGAGGGGGCGCTGGTTCTCAACAACCTCATCCTCACCGTTTCCACCGCGACCGTGCTGACCGGCACGCTTTATCCGCTGGTGCTGGAGACGCTGACGGGGGAAAAGATTTCCGTCGGCGCGCCCTTCTTCAACCTGACCTTCGGGCTGTTGATGATCCCGCTGCTGCTGGCCATGCCGTTCGGGCCGCTTCTGGCCTGGAAGCGCGGCGATCTTTTAGGGGCTCTGCAACGGCTTTACGTGGCGGCAGGGCTGGCGCTGGTGGCGGGGTTCGGGCTGTTTTATGCGGAGAACGGTGGCCCGGTACTTGCCGCACTCGGTCTTGCCATCGGCTTTTATCTGGTCTTCGGGGCGCTGACTGATCTCTGGTACCGCGCCAATTTCGGCAAACTTGCCTTCAAGGTGGCCTTTGCGCGCCTCAAAGGTTTGCCGCGTTCGGCCTTCGGCACCGCACTTGCGCATATGGGCATGGGCGTGACGGTGCTTGGCATCGTCGCCGTCACCACGTTCGAGACGGAGCATGTGGTGGAAATGCGTCCGGGCATGACGACCGAAGCCGGTGGCTATTCCATCCTGTTTGATGGCATGCGCGAGGCGGTCGGGCCGAATTTTACCGAGGAGCGTGGACATTTTACCGTGAGACGCGGTGGCGTCGTGGTGGCCGATGTCTGGTCATCCAAACGGCTTTATACGGCGCGTCGCATGCCGACGACGGAAGCGGGCATTTTGAGTTTTGGGGCGAGCCAGCTTTACGTATCGCTGGGTGACCACATGGACGACGGCGGTATTGTTGTGCGCATCTGGTGGAAACCGTTCATCCTGTGCATCTGGGGCGGGGCTGTCATCATGATGATCGGCGGGTTCGTGTCACTGTCTGATCGCCGGTTGCGCGTGGGGGCGCCGAGCCGGCGGGTGAAGGCGGCGAAGGTTGTGCTGGAGCCGGCGGAATGATGCGGTTCCGGAAGGTTTTTGTTCGTGCGTTGAGGGTGCCCGCCATCCTAAGGGTGCCCCTTACAGCCTTCTCCCCGCAGATGGGGAGAGGGGATTTTTCGCGTGTGACGAGGCGTCAGCAAATCACAGCGCGGTGGAAGGGGCTGATGATCGCTGCGGTCATCGGTCTTGCGCCGTTTCCGGCGCTTGCCGTCAATCCGGATGAGGTGCTGAAGGACCCGGTGCTGGAGGAGCGGGCGCGGGGGCTTTCGGCACAGTTGCGCTGCATGGTGTGCCAGAACCAGTCCATCGACGATTCCAATGCGGAACTGGCGCGGGACCTCCGGTTGCTGGTGCGCGAGCGGATCGTGGACGGTGACAGCGACGCGCAAGTGATCGATTACGTCGTTTCCCGTTACGGCGAGTTCGTGCTTTTGAAGCCACGCCTCAGCGGCAAGACGGTGGCGCTCTGGGCGATGCCGGTGGGGCTTTTTCTGATCGGTGGTGTGACGGTGGTGATGATGGCAAGGCGCCGCAGAGAGGCGCCCGAGGAACGTGCGTTGAGCGCCGAGGAGCAGGCTCGTCTGGACAAGCTGCTGGGCGACTGAGCCTTACCTTCCGGTCGCATAAACTTTTCTGATACAAGAGCTTACGAGGTTGCCAGCCTCGGCTTGTGCGTTGTTTTTCGCCGGCAAAACGGTGGGCCATCCTGCTGCCGGCAAACATTACGAACAATTCATGACGTGGACACGTGCAGTTAACGTGGGGGCTCCTATATCTTCAGTCATCCACCGCCGCCGGACCTCCGGCACCCCAGTCTGAATGACCTGAAGAAGAAGGTATCTTACAATGTTCAAGAGCAAGATCGGACGTCCCTCGTTGAAGACAGTGTTGAAGGGCTCGACCGTGGCGGGCCTCGCGGCCGTCATGCTCTCCACTGGTCTCCCGGCGCATGTCTATGAGACCTACGCGAACCCGGTCAGCGTTAACGCTCCGCAGGCTCCAAGCTTTGCCGATGTCGTGTCGGCTGTATCGCCCGCCGTCGTGTCCGTGCGCGTCCAGTCCGATACGACGCCCGTTTCCGACGAAGACCAGGGCAATTTTTCGTTCAATTTCGGCGGCCGTGGCCTCGACCAGCTGCCCGATGACCATCCGCTGAAGCGCTTCTTCCGTGAGTTCGGCGGCCAGGGTGGTCAAGGTGGGCAGGGCGGTCAAGGTGGCCCCGGCGGCCGCAACCAGGAGCGCGCCGACAAGAACCCCAACCGTCCGCATCATCTGCGCCCGACGGCGCAAGGCTCCGGCTTCTTCATCTCCGAAGACGGTTATCTCGTCACCAACAACCATGTCGTTTCCGATGGCTCGGCCTACACCGTCGTGCTGGATGACGGCACCGAACTGGATGCCAAGCTGGTCGGCAAGGACAGCCGCACCGATCTGGCGCTGCTGAAGGTCGATGCCAACCGCAAGTTCACCTATGTGAAATTTGCCGATGACAGCAAGACGCGCGTCGGTGACTGGGTCGTGGCCGTCGGCAACCCGTTCGGCCTCGGTGGTACGGTCACCGCCGGCATCGTCTCTGCTCGCGGTCGCGACATCGGCTCTGGCCCTTACGACGATTTCATCCAGGTGGATGCAGCCGTCAACCGCGGGAATTCCGGTGGCCCGACCTTTAACCTCAATGGCGAAGTGGTCGGCATCAACACGGCGATCTTCTCGCCGTCCGGCGGCAATGTCGGCATCGCGTTTGCCATTCCGGCCTCCACTGCCAAGGATGTGGTGGCCGACCTGATGAAGGACGGCAAGGTCGAGCGCGGCTGGCTCGGCGTGCAGATCCAGCCGGTGACGCAGGATATCGCCGAATCGCTTGGCCTTGCGGAACCCAAGGGCGCGCTCGTCGTGTCGCCGCAGGAAAATTCCCCGGGCGCCAAGGCCGGCATCAAGCAGGGTGACGTGATCACCGCCGTCAATGGCGAGCCGATCAAGGATGCCCGCGATCTTGCCAAGAAGGTTGCTGCCTTCGGTCCGGGCAACAAGGTCGAAGTTTCGATCTGGCGCAGCGGCAAGGCGCAGTCGGTGACGGTGACGCTTGGCAATCTGGCCAGCGACGACGCCGCCAAGGCTGAAAACAGCGACAAGGCACCGGAACAGGCGCAGCCTTCGACCGAAAAGGCGCTGGCAAGCCTCGGCATCACCGTTGCACCGGCCGAAGACGGCACCGGCGTTTCCGTGACCGATGTCGATCCGGACTCGGATGCGGCCTCCAAGGGCCTGCGCCAGGGCGAAAAGATTACCTCGGTGAATAATCAGGAGGTTTCCTCGGCCGCCGATATCAGCAAGGCGATCGACCAGGCCCGCAAGGATGGCCGCACAAGGGCATTGTTCCAGGTGCAGTCTGACAGCGGCAGCCGCTTCATCGCACTGCCGATCAACGAAGGCTGACCGGTCCCGTCAACGGTAACAGGCGGGGGCGTCGCGCCAAAAGAGCGCGGCGCCCCTTTTTTCATTCGAGGAGGCATTCACGCATGCAGATGAATACACCCGAGAGCGATGTGAAAAGCGAAACCGCTTTTACCGAGGGCCAGCCTCAGTCTATTGTTCCGCACATGAAGATTCTGGTGATTGAAGACGATCTTGAAGCCGCCGCCTACATGACGAAGGCCTTTCGCGAGGCCGGCATTGTGGCGGACCATGCCAGCGATGGCGAAAGCGGGCTCTTCATGGGCTCTGAAAACACTTATGACGTGATGGTGATCGACCGCATGCTGCCGCGTCGCGACGGCATTTCTGTCATCAGCGAGCTGCGCAAGCGCAACATCAATACGCCGGTGCTGATCCTTTCGGCGCTTGGACAGGTGGATGACCGGGTGACCGGACTTCGCGCCGGCGGCGACGATTACCTGCCGAAACCCTATGCCTTCAGCGAGCTTCTGGCCCGCGTCGAAGTGCTCGGTCGCCGAAAGGGCGCGCCGGAGCAGGAAATGGTCTACCGTGTCGGCGATCTGGAGCTTGACCGCCTGTCGCACGAGGTGCGTCGCGGTGGCAAGGAAGTGCTGTTGCAGCCGCGCGAGTTTCGTCTGCTGGAATATCTGATGAAAAATGCAGGCCAGGTGGTCACACGCACCATGCTGCTTGAAAATGTCTGGGATTACCATTTCGACCCGCAGACCAATGTCATTGACGTGCATGTGTCGCGGCTGCGCTCCAAGATCGAAAAGGAATTCGACAAGCCGCTGCTGAAGACCATTCGCGGCGCTGGGTACATGATCAAGGACGAGGCGTGATACCCTCCATGAGCCGCCTGCGCCTGCTGTTTCGCTCGACGGCCGTGCGGCTGTCGGCGCTTTATATCGTGTTGTTTGCGCTCTGTGCCGCCTTCCTCGTGGTTTATGTGACGGCGATGTCGGAGCGGCTTCTGGCGCAGCAGGTGCGTGAGGGGCTGAACCAGGAAATCACCGACATTCGCGGCGCCTATGATCGCGGCGGCATCAATCTCCTTTTGCGCATGATGGAGCGGCGCGCCCGCCAGCCCGGCGCCAATCTCTACGTGATTGCCGGACCGACGGGTGAGATGCTGGCGGGCAATGTGCAATCGGTGCAGCCGGGGGTTCTCGACCGCGAAGGCTGGACCGGCATGCCGTTCCGCTACGAGCCTTATACGGAGCTTGGGCCGCCGCGCCCGCATGTGGCGACCGCCAATGTGTTCTTCCTCGACAACGGGTTGCGGGTGATGGTCGGGCGCGATCTCGGCGAACCCGGCCGGTTCCGTGGCATCGTGCGCCGGGCATTGATGGTGGCGCTTGCCATCATGGGACTCGGGGCGCTGTTCATCTGGTTCGGCATTGGTCGCAATGCGCTAAAGCGTATCGACCGGATGTCGGCGGCGAGCACCAAGATCGTGGCCGGCGATCTGTCGCAGCGCCTGCCGGTCGGCGTGTCCGGCGACGAGTTCGACCGGCTGTCGGAATCGCTCAACCTGATGCTGGAGCGGATCGAGAAGCTGAACGAGGGGCTGCGCCAGGTTTCCGACAATATCGCCCATGACCTGAAGACGCCGCTGACGCGGCTGCGCAACAAGGCTGCCGATGCGCTGTCCGAAGACCGCGAGGATGTGCGCCGTGCCGCGCTGGAAGGCATTATCGCCGAATCGGACCTGCTGATCCGCACCTTCAATGCGCTGTTGATGATTTCCCGCGTCGAGGCGGGCTCGATTGCCGCCGAGATGAGCGCCATCGACCTGTCGGCCATTTCCGCAGACAGCGCCGAGCTTTACGAACCTGCGGCCGAGGAGGCCGGGCTTTTGCTGACGACCGAAATCGAGCCGGGGCTGGTCGTTCAGGGCAACCGCGAACTGATCGGCCAGGCGATCTTCAACCTTTTGGACAATGCCATCAAATATGCCTGCGATGCAGGCAACGAACCCGCGATCCGGGTTCTCTTGTCACGCGCCGGCGATAGCCTGAGGCTTTCCGTTGCCGATAATGGCCCGGGCATTCCCGCCGATAAACGCGCGGAAGTTAAAAAACGCTTCGTGCGGCTGGACGAGAGCCGCTCCAAGCCCGGCACGGGGCTGGGGCTATCGCTGGTCGAGGCTGTGATGGAACTGCATGGCGGCAGGCTGGAGCTTTCCGCCACCCATGCAGAGGACGCAAGCCCTCCCGGTTTGACCGTGACGATGGTTTTTCCCGCGCAAAAGCCCTAACTAATCCTTCAAGGGATTAGGGAGGAAGAGATCGTGGCGACAAAGCCAATAAGCCTCGGCGACGTGCGCGCGGATGTGCTGAAACCATTCAACCAGACAGAAGCTAAGTCGGCCCTTTCCGCGCTGAAGGAAATGGCCGGCCGCGAACCTGCGATTGCCGGCATGCTGGCTGAAGCCGGGGCGCTCAAGGACTTTCTGGTCGCTGCCTTTTCGCTTTCGCCCTACCTGCGCGACATCGCGGTGATCAGCCCGGCACTCCTTGCCAATGCGCTGACGCATCCGCTGGATGGCCTCATCGAGGCGGCGATTGAGCGTGCGCGCAATTGCTGGCGGCCCGACCTGGAAGGTCGCACGCCCGGTGAGGGCGAGGTGATGACCGCGTTGCGCCTTGCCAAGCGGGAGGTGAGTTTTCTGCTGGCACTGGGCGATCTCGGCGGACTGATCGAATGCCGGGAGACGACACGGTGGTTGAGCCGTCTCGCCGATGCTGCCGTGGCCGCTGCCATTGACCATCTGCTGGTGACCCATCATCAGAGTGGCAAGCTGACGCTTGCCGACCCCACAAAACCTGCGGAAAATTCCGGGCTGATCGTGCTGGCCATGGGCAAGCTCGGGGCATTCGAGCTGAACTATTCCTCCGACATCGACATCGTGGTGTTTTTCGATGGCGAGGCTAAAATCCTGCCCGATCCGCTGGAGGCGACCGAGCTTTATGGGCGCATGATGCGCCGGCTGATCCGCATTCTGCAGGAGCGCACCGGCGACGGCTATGTGTTTCGCACGGATCTACGTCTGCGGCCGGACCCCGGCTCGACGGCGCTTGCGGTGCCGGTGGAGGCAGCGCTCATCTATTACGAAGGACGCGGGCAGAATTGGGAGCGGGCTGCCTATATCAAGGCGCGGCCGATGGCGGGTGATCTTGCCGCCGGAGCGGCTTTCCTGCGCGACATGGTGCCCTTCGTGTTTCGAAAATATCTCGATTATGCCGCGATTGCCGACATTCACTCGATCAAGCGGCAGATCCATGCCCACAAGGGCCACGGTGCCATTGCGGTGAAGGGGCATGACGTGAAGCTCGGGCGCGGCGGCATCCGCGAGATCGAGTTTTTTGCCCAGACGCAGCAACTGATCGCCGGCGGGCGCATGCCGGTCCTTCGCGAACGGGAGACCGAGCGGGCGCTGGCAGCACTTGCCGATGCGCAGTGGATAAGGCCGGAGATCGCGGCCGAACTGACGCAAGCGTACTGGTTCCTGCGCAATGTCGAGCATCGCATCCAGATGGTGCGCGACGAGCAGACGCACCGCCTTCCGGACACCGAGACCGAACTGAAGCGCATCGCCTTCATGCTGGGTTTTGCCGATACGGCGGCCTTTTCCGAGGCGCTGGAGGCGGTGCTGCGCACGGTGGAACGGCGTTATGCAAAACTGTTCGAGCAGGAGAGCAAGCTCTCGGCAAGCGATGGCAATCTGGTGTTTACCGGCCAGAACGACGATCCGGAAACGCTGGAGACGCTTTCGCGGCTGGGCTTCGAGCGACCGGCCGATATGTCTCGCGTTATCCGCACCTGGCATTACGGCCGTTACCGGGCCACGCAATCGGTGGAGGCCCGCGAGCGGCTGACGGAACTGATGCCGGAGCTTTTGAGCGCCTTTGGGCTCAGCAAGCGGGCAGACGACGCGCTGTTGCGTTTTGATGGGTTCTTGAAGGCGCTGCCGGCGGGGATCCAGCTGTTTTCGCTGCTGAACACCAATCCCGGCCTGTTGTCGCTTCTCGTCATGGTGATGTCTGCCGCACCGCGATTGGCGGATATCGTGGCGGCGCGTCCGCATGTGTTCGATGGCATGCTCGATCCCGGCCTGATGCAGGAAATCCCGACACGGGCCTATCTCTCCGACCGGCTTTCCTCCTTCGTCGGCGCTGCCCGCCATTACGAGGAGGTGCTGGATCGGCTGCGCATCTTTGCGGCCGAACAGCGTTTTCTGATCGGTATCCGCCTGCTCACCGGTGCCATCACCGGCGTGCAGGCGGGGCGGGCCTTTACGGATCTTGCCGATCTCGTCATCGACGCAGCGCTTTTGGCCGTGATGCGCGAGATGGAGCAGGCGCATGGGCGCTATCCGGGCGGGCGCGTGGCTGTGATGGGCATGGGAAAGCTCGGCAGTTTCGAGCTGACGGCTGGCTCCGACGTGGACCTCATCCTGCTCTACGACTATCCCGATGCGGTTGCCGAATCGGCTGGCGCAAAGCCGCTCGATGCGGTGCGCTATTTTACCCGTGTGACGCAGCGGCTGATTGCGGCGCTTTCGGCGCCGACCGCCGAGGGCATCATCTTCGAGGTCGACCTGCGGCTTCGTCCGTCCGGCAACAAGGGGCCGGTGGCAACGCGGATCAATGCCTTTCGAAAATATCAGCTGGAGGAGGCCTGGACCTGGGAACACATGGCGCTGACGCGCGCGCGGATGGTGTGTGGCGAGGACAGCCTGATGGCCGAGGCATCTGGTGTGATTGCCGAGGTTCTGGCGCAACCGGTTGATAAGGCAAAAATTGCAGCAGACGTTGCCGAAATGCGCAGCCTGATCGACAAGGAGAAGCCGCCGCGCGATGTGTGGGACCTAAAGCTGATCCCCGGTGGTCTCGTCGATATCGAGTTCCTGGCGCAGTATCTGCGGCTGATCGCGCACAATGATGCCGTCGGTGCAGACGACGACATGGAGTGCCTGACGAGCGGAACGCAGGCAGTTCTTGTGCGTCATGGTGCGCGATGCCTTTCTACCGACGATCTCGAGACCTGCAGTGCGGCTCTTTCCCTCTATACCGAACTGTCGCAGATCGTGCGGCTCTGCGTCGAAGGGGCTTTTGAGCCGAAGGATGCACCTGCGGGCCTGATCGAAAGGCTTTCGACTGCTGCCGATGCCCCAAGCCTCAAAATGGTCGAGGCCGACATCAAGCGGCTGTCGAAGCGGGTTCGCGCAATTTTTCTGTCGGCTGTGTCGCCAAAGCGGCAGACTCTTGGGGGATAAACAGACCGACCACGGTGCCACACTCGATCTTGGAGCGAATGCGCATCCGGCCGCCATGGAGGGTGACCAGCGAGCGGGAGATGGCAAGGCCAAGGCCGGAGCCGCCTTTGCTCTTGGCATACTGGCTCTGCACCTGCTCAAAAGGCTGGCCGATCTTGCCGAGTGCATTGCGGGGAATGCCGATGCCGGTATCGGCGATGGTCAACAGCAGGCCGCGCCGCGAATGGTGGGCGCGCAGCTCAACGCGGCCGCCTTCGTTGGTGAACTTCACCGCATTGGACAAGAGGTTGAGCAGAATCTGCTTCATGGCGCGCCGGTCGCCGCTCATCTGAAGGCCCGCATCGACGCGCTGGGTGACCGTGATCGACTTGGCATCGGCCGGCATGGAGGTGAGGCGGATGCTTTCCTCGATCAGCGGCGCCAGATCGATCGTCTCGCAGACGATCTTCATGTGGCCGGCCTCGATCTTGGACATGTCGAGAATATCGTTGATGACGTTCAGCAGGTGCTTGCCGCTGTCGTGGATATCGCGGGCATATTCGCTGTATTTCGGTGAGCCCACCGGACCGAACATGCCGTTGAGCAGGATTTCGGAAAAGCCGAGAATGGCGTTGAGCGGCGTGCGCAACTCATGGCTCATATTGGCCAGAAATTCCGATTTTGCCTTGTTGGCGGCCTCGGCGCGCTCTTTCTCTGCCTGATAGTTGGCATTGGCGGTGGAAAGCTCCGCCTTCTGGCGTTCGAGCTTCTTCTGCGATGAGGAGAGGTCACCGATGGTGGCCATCAGGCGGCGCTCGGATTCGCGCAGCCGTTCCTGGTGGCGCTTCAGCAGCGAGATATCGGTGCCGACAGACACCATGCCGCCATCGGCAGTGCGCCGCTCGTTGATCTGCAGCCAGCGCTCATCGGCAAGCTGTACTTCCGTGGTGCGCGAAAAACCGTTGTGGTCGGGGTCTGCAATGCGCCGTTCGATGACCGGGCGGGCAGCGGCGGCGGTAACGACGCTTTTTTCCGTGCCGGGCACAAGCACGCTGTCCGGCAGACCGTAGGCCTGCTGGAAATGGGTGTTGCACATGACCAGACGATCGTTCTTGTCCCAGAGCACGAAAGCTTCCGAGGTGCATTCGATGGCGTCGGCGAGGCGCTGGTCGGCCTCGGCATAACGCTGGGCAAGGCGATGCTGTTCGGTCACGTCCATGGCAATGCCGATGACGTGGGTGCGGCCGCTGCTCGATTTCATCACCTGGGCGCGGGCCCGCATCCAGACATAATGGCCGGCGGCATGGCGCATGCGAAACACCTGGTCGATCTGCTTTTCATTGCCGCGCCCGACGGCGCGCGCCAGTGCAAAGAGGTTGCCATCGGAGGGATGCATCATCCGGGCCGCTTCGCTGAAGGAGAGCATGTTGTTGCCCGGCGGCAGGCCGAGCATTTCATACATGGAGCGCGACCAGAACAGCCGGCGATTGGCCAGATCGAAATCCCAAAGACCGCAGCGGCCGCGCGACAGCGCCGTTTCCACCCGCATGTTGGATTCCAGAAAGATCTCGTCGGCATCGCGGGCGCGCTTCACCTGCATATAATAGGCATAGAGGATGACGAGCAGGACCGAAGAAATGCCGGTAAACAGCGTGACGTTGAGCGAAACCTGCTGGCGCCAGAACTGGTTGGTGGCTTCCAGCGAATGGGCCGCGACCACAAGTCCGCCGGCTGCACCGCCAATGGCCTTGATCGCAGCGTAGTGGGGAATGTCGCTGAACGTGGTTTCGATGACACCGTCGTCATCGCCGAAACGGCGCAGCGCCACCATTTCCGGCAAAACCGTATCGAGACGTTCGCCGATATAGGACTGTGCCTGGAAGCTGCCGCCGAAAATGCGGCCCGTTGCATCAACAAGCACGATAAAGGCGCCTGCCTGCAGTTTGGTCTGCGGCAGGAAGAGGGCAAGGCGCGCCTCGGCAGCCTTGCGATCGGCATTTGCAAAGGCCTGTTCGTGACCGGCAAAGGCTGCAGCACTTGCGGCGGCCAGCAGCGCCGTCGACTGGCGGGCCGCCTCTTCCATGCGCGCCCGTTCCGAGACAAGCCCGAGCAGGCGCGACGCCGCAACCACCGCCAGAAACGCGATGATGAGGATCGGGATCGAGCGCTTCAGCCATAGCTCCGCACTCGGCAGCCGTTCAAGCCGGCGCCGCATCGCAGACAGCATGGTGCCGTCGACCGCCGGGAGCGTGAGGCCATCCGGAAATTTGAAGCGCAGCCGTTCCTCGGCCGCGGTTTCCCGCTGCACGTTCGCCATAGCTATGATTGATCCCTCGTCGTGATTCGCAATGCCGCTTGCGAACTATGCACAGTGAATCAAAGCTGATTCGCCTTGTCCAGAGCATGTGGTCATAAAATATTAACCATATGGTCCGGTTTTTGCACTTGGTGCATTTTGAGGTGTTTTGGCGGAATCAGAGGATGCAGGAACGCGCGCCACAACCATCTGGGAGGTTTTGGCACCCGTTCATCATCCATCCTTGAGCATGCGCTCGACGATGTCGCGCACGTCCGTGGAGAGGTGAGGCGCGCCGTTGATCTCGCTGAGGGCGGCCCGGGCGTGGCTGGCGCGCGCCGGTTCCAGTGAACGAAAAGAGCGCATGGCGGTCAGGATGCGGGCCGCAAGCTGGGGATTGCGCGGATCGATGCCAAGAATCTGGCGGGCCAGGAAGCGATAGCCTTCGCCATCGACGCGGTTGAAGCCGGTGGGATTGGAAAAGGCAAAAGCGCCGACCAGTGCCCGCACGCGGTTCGGATTGCCGGCCACATAGTTCGGATCTTCCATCAGCGCCCGAACCCTGGCCAGGGCGCCATTGCCGGGAATGGTTGCCTGCAATGAGAACCATTTGTCGAGCACCAGCGCATTGCCTTCAAAACGCTTGAGGAAGGCGCCGAGCGCGTTTGCGGTGGCCGCCTGGCCGGGAAAACGATGGGCGAGAACTGTCAGCGCCTGGACCATGTCGGTCATGTTGTCGGCCTCTGCAAAGGCGCTCGATGCGCGTTCGACACCGCCGTCCAGGTAGGAGAGGTAGGAGAGGGCGCTGTTGCGCAGGGCTCGCCTGCCGGCACTGGACGCATCCGGCGTAAACGTACCCGAGAGCCGCAACGTATTAAACAGATGCTCGAAAGTTTTGGCACCGGCGGTCGCCACCAGCGAAAGGATCGCCTGGCGGCCGGCGTGAATGGCATCGGGATCCGTGTTGCCGCCAAGCTCGCGGGCAATATCGGTTTCACTTGGCAGGGCGAGCACCTGCGCGCGAAAGGCGGGTTCCAGGCTTTCATCGCCGGCCGCTTCCAGAAGAGCGGTCAGGAGGGCGGGGTCGCAGGTTATCTCGGCGCCGGCCCGCGCATCCCGCGCGGCCTGCATCAGGTTCGGCAGGGCAAGGTCGGTGAGCGCCTGCCAGCGGGAAAAGAGGTCGCTGTCGTGACGGGCGATATGGGCAAGGTCAGCTGCAGACTGGGTAAAATCGAGGTTGATCGGCGCGGAAAAGCTGCGGTTGAGCGACAGAACCGGACGGGATGCGATGCCGGTAAAGGTGAAGGTCTGCCGGCGCTCCTGAAGGTGCAGAACATCGCCCGTCACCTCGCCGCCGGACACCGAAGCCGGTTCGGCAATCGCGCCATTGTCGAGGATCAGCGCGAAGGAAAGCGGGATATGCATCGCCTCCTTGACCGGCTGGCCGGGGGTGGCCGGGATCGTCTGCTCCAGCGACAGGCTGAAATTCTGGGCCGCTGCGTCATAGGTCGCCGAGACGCTGACCATCGGTGTGCCGGCCTGCTGGTACCAGCGCGAAAACTGCGACAGGTCGCGGTCGCTCACCTCGGCAAAGCATTTTACGAAATCCTCGACGGTGGCAGCCTCGCCATCGTGACGCTCGAAATAGAGATCCATGCCCGTCTTGAACAGATCGCGCCCGAGGATGGTGGCAATCATGCGGGTGACTTCCGATCCTTTTTCGTAGACCGTCGTCGTGTAGAAGTTGTTGATCTCGCGATAGGTCGTCGGGCGGACCGGATGCGCGAGCGGGCCGGCGTCCTCCGGAAATTGTTCCGACTTCAGGTGACGCACTTCGGCGATACGCTTGACGGCGCGCGAGCGCTGGTCGGCGGAAAACTCGTGGTCGCGATAGACCGTCAGGCCTTCCTTGAGGCAGAGCTGGAACCAGTCGCGGCAGGTGATGCGGTTGCCGGTCCAGTTGTGGAAATATTCGTGCGCAATGATGGCTTCGATATTGGCGTAATCCTGGTCAGTCGCCGTTTCCGGGTCGGCCAAAACGTATTTGTCGTTGAAGACGTTGAGGCCCTTGTTCTCCATCGCCCCCATGTTGAAATCGGAGACGGCGACGATCATGAAGATATCGAGATCGTATTCGCGGCCGAAGCGTTCCTCGTCCCACGTCATCGAACGTTTCAGCGCATCCATGGCGTAGGTGGCGCGCGGCTCCTTGCCGTGCTCGACATAGATTTTCAGCGCCACCTCGCGGCCTGAGAGCGTGGTGAACGTATCGTCGACGACGCCGAGATCACCGGCCACCAGCGCAAACAGATAGCTCGGCTTGGGGAAGGGATCGAACCAGGCAGCGAAATGCCGGCCTTCGTCATAGTTGCCGCCGCCGAGAAAATTGCCGTTCGACAGCAGCACCGGATTGGTCGCCTTGTCGGCAATGATGGTAATGGTATAGGGCGCCAGCACATCCGGACGATCCGGGAAATAGGTGATGCGGCGAAAGCCTTCCGCCTCGCACTGTGTGCAATAGACGCCGCTGGTGCGGTAAAGCCCCATCAGCTGCGTATTGGCCTCGGGGTTGATGATGGTGATGACCGTCACCTCGAAGGGGGCCGATGCCGGCAGGTCGCGGATGACAAGGCTATCGGGTGTCACGTCGAACTGTGCGGCCGGCATCTCGTTCTGGTCGAGACGCAGTTCGGAGAGGGAAAGTTCATCGCCATCCAGCACCAGGGGAGCCGTGCCGTCCGCACCCGGGCGCCGATGAAAGATCAGCCGTGATTCAAGACGGGTTGCCGTGGGATCCAGTTCGAATGTCAGATCGACGCGTTCCAGAACGAAATCAGTGGGGCGGTAGTCTGCCAGGTGGACGATCTGACCCGTGTCTGTGCGCATGATGTTTCCTGGTCTTGACTTGGCAAGGATGCCGAATGTTTTGCCGGCAGTGAGATTCAGGCTGCGAATATTGCATTCAAAACTGAACGATTGCTAAAACCCATCCTAAAAGTCGGATGATGTCGAGAGGCCGAACCGCGATTTTCGGACTTTGATCGATTCATCACAAGACTTGATGTATCAATACGGCGGTTTTCGCTACTGTCCCAACGATATGAGTCAGTATTTGTTTCCTTCGGCCAACTGACGGCCGATCTCGCGGCGAGCTAGAGAATGAGTTCCGATGCGCAGGATCCCCTCAAGGGGATTGCGATGAAAGTCATGTCCGTCATTGTATTTCTTGGCATGCAGACCTGCATCAAGTCGGCGGGCGACGGCATTCCGGCCGGCCAGATCACGTTTTACCGGTCTGCCTTCGCGCTGGTGCCGATCCTCATTTATCTCGCCATGCGCGGCGATCTGACGACCGCGTTTCGCACCGACAGTCCTTTCGGGCATCTGAAGCGCGGCATGCTGGGCATTGCCGCCATGGCCTGCGGCTTTTACGGGCTCCTCCACCTGCCGCTACCGGATGCGATTGCCATTGGCTACGCTTCCCCACTGATGGCCGTTCTTTTTGCAGCCCTGATCCTGAAAGAAAAGGTGCGCGTCTATCGTTGGAGTGCGGTGGCGCTCGGCATATTCGGGGTGCTGATCATTTCCTGGCCAAAACTTTCGCTGTTCAGCCATGGCGGGATGGAAAATGCCCAGGCGATGGGGGCGGCGGCCGTGCTGACCTCTGCCGTCATCGGCGGTCTTGCCATGGTGCAGACCCGCCAGTTGGTGCGCACGGAAAAGACGTCCACGATCGTTGTCTATTTTTCGCTGACGGCGGCGGTGTTTTCGCTGGTCAGCCTGCCGTTCGGATGGGCGGTTCTGCCGACGGAAGACAAGATCTTCCTCGTCGCGTCGGGCTTCTTTGGTGGCCTCGGCCAGATCTTTCTGACTGAAAGTTATCGCCATGCCGACGTCTCGACCGTGGCGCCGTTCGATTATTCCTCGATCATTCTCGGCATCATCATCGCCTATTTCCTGTTCGGCGACGTGCCGACATCATCGATGCTGATCGGAACCGCCATTACCGTGTCAGCCGGCATCTTCATCATCTACCGCGAACATCAACTGGGGCTGGAACGCAAAGCGGCGCGAAAGGCATCCGCGCCGCCGGCATGACAGTTCAAAGGCGCGGTGCCGTCAGAGCGGAATGGCGCTCGACGGGTTGCCGGCGCGCTCGTGGATGCTGGCAGCGCAGGTGAATTCGCGGCTGGCGCGAACGGCAGCGCCGATCGATGCAAAGGCATCGCACATGCTGCGCAGGTGGCGGATCGAATGCTTCATTGTCTTGTCTCCGGAATTCTGTCTGCGAACTGTTGTGGCAGCGCGGCTCAGCGCTCGCGGAAATCGGCAAAGATTGCCGTGGGACGCGTGAGATTGCCGCGGCGCGAAAAGGCGCGGGCGGTCAACTGCTCATGCGTGGCGGAGCCGTAATTGTGATACCCCTGCGTAGAGCGGGGCGAAAGGCCGGCGAGACGAAGCGTCTCGAAGCCGGAATGTATGGGGCGAATGCGCGTGGTCATGGCCTTGGTTCCTGTACCGTTTTCCTCCCAAGACACATTGCTAATATTGCACTGCGGTATAGATTCGACAACGCTGTAGAACGGTGCGCTGCCATGCGAACTGCGCATGGCTAATTTCATAAAATGTTAATATTGCGCAATCGTTAGGCAGATCAGGCCGGCAGACCTTTTTGGAAGGTCAAAAGATCCTGCCAGGCCAGTGCCTTGTTGGCAGGCGCCGTCAGAAGATCCTGGGGGTGGAGACTGGCCAGCGCCTTCACCGAAAACCCGTTCAGCACGATGTCGCGCCATTCGCCACGCATGCTGAAAATCGTGCCATCGCCGCCAAAGAAGAAGCGCACGGTGAAATTGCCAAGCAGCAGCAGATGCTGCGGCCGGGCGAGCGCAATCTGCCGCTCGATGAAGGGTCGGCAGATCTCGATTTCGGCGGGCGAAGGCGGGCGGTTGCCCGGCGGACGCCACGGCACGACATTGGAGAGATAGACGCTGTCGCGCGATAAACCGATGGCCAGAAGCATGCGATCCAGCAATTGTCCCTGCCGCCCGGCAAAGGGCATTCCGTCGCGGTCATCGTCGGCGGTCGGCATCGGGCCGATGACCATGATGCCGGAGGCGGGGTTTCCCGTACCAAATACGGTCGAACGGGCCCCGTTCTTCAGGTTGCAGCCGGAAAAATCTTCGAGTGCGGCCTTCAGCGCATCGAGCGAATGGGCGCCCTCGGCCGCAAGACGGGCAGCGGCAACAGCTTCCGCATCCGGAATGGCAACGGCTGCAGCCGGTGCCGAAGAGCGCTGTACCGGCGTTGCTGTCGACCCATTGGCGCGGCGGCCCGTATCGGCGGGTGCTGGTGCCTGGGCTGGCGCACGATCCCGCATCTGGGCCGCGCGCGCAGCCTGCTGCTCGGCAAAGGCTGCAATGCGATCGACGGGTGCATCTTCCAGCAGCCATTCGACGCCGGAATCGGCGTAGAAATGCAGAAGTGCTGCAAGTTCGGCCTGGGCTAGGTGGCTGGCTTCGATCATGGCGCCACTGTAGTCCATCCGCCACGGCGGATAAAGCCGAACCTCCACGGTTCTCCCGTGCGAACTTGCCTCAGGCAGCCCATTGAGAAACGTCGCCGCTTTCGCCGATGAGGGCAAGCCCATGGGCAATCGACAGGAGTTCGCCGCCGCTTTCGATGCGCCCGGCGTCGAAGCGCCGTGTAAAGATCTGGCGCACGGCCGGCACGAAGGACGTGCCGCCGGTCAGGAACACCTTGTCGACGGCATCAGCGGAAGTGTTGGTCTTCTGCAGCACCTCATCGAGCGCGTCTTCGATGCGGGCGAGATCGTCGACGATCCAGCGTTCAAAATCGGCGCGCTTCACCAGTTTCTGACCGACCTTGCCGAGCGGCGCGAAATTGAACTCCGCTTCCTCCTGCTGCGACAGCGCCATCTTGGTGGCGGAGATCGCCTGGTAGAGCGGGTAACCCTCGTCGTGCTCGATCAACTCGATGAACAGTTCCAGCTTGTCCGGTTCGGTGGCCGAGCGGACCAGCGATTGCAGATCGGCAAATTCGCGCGTCGTCTTGAAGATCGACAGCTGGTTCCAGCGGCCGAAATTGGCGTAGTAGCCGGCGGGCACATCGAGCAGCTTGCCAAAGCTCTTGAAATGGCTGCCCTTGCCGATTTCCGGCGACACGAGATTGTCGATCAATCGGAAATCGAAATGGTCGCCGGCAATTCCGACGCCGGAATGGCCGATGGGTACGGCGCGCAGCTGGCCGGCATGGCGCTCGAAGCGGATCAGCGAATAGTCGGTGGTGCCGCCGCCGAAATCGGCCACCAGCACATTGGCATCGCGCTCCAGAGACTGGGCGAAATAATAGGCGGCCGCCACCGGCTCATAGACATAATGGATTTCGGGAAAACCGAAGCGGGTGAGCGCCGCCTGATAACGCTCGATCGCCAGCTTCTCATCCGGATTGCCGCCGGCAAACCGCACCGGGCGGCCGACCACGAGGCGCGAGATGTCGTCCGGCCACTCGTCGCCTGCATAGGCCTTCAGCCGGCGCAGAAAGATTTCCATGAGATCCTCGAACTGCTGGCGGCGGGCAAATACCTGGGTTGCCTGGAAGGCGGCGCTGGCGGCAAAGGTCTTGATCGACTGCAGGAAACGGCAATCGCCGGGGTTTTCGATGAACATGCGGATGGCCGCCTGTCCCGCCTCCACCTTCAGCGCCTGGGCGCCAAGGGTCGCATCCTTCATGAAGGAGAGGGCGGTTCGCATGCTGTCCGTCACGCCGGCGCTGCTGGTGAAATCCAGCGACCGGGTGGTGGTCGCCCCGGCTTCTGCCTGCGCGAGAACGGTGTTGGTCGTGCCGAAGTCGAGCCCGAGCGCACGTGTCATGGCGATCGTCCTTCCTGTCAAAAATGTCCCTGGGGCGGAGCGCCGTCAGCGCACCGAACGCACAAAGGGGCGACCGGCGCCCCGTTCTTCATGGTGAGGGGGCGCTGATCGCACAGGATGGTGGTGTTGGCAAGCCTTGCCGTTCGCCGGGCCGCGCCTGGTGCTCAGGCGGCAATGGCCGACTAGGCGTCAGCGATAGCGGCCGTAGCGGCTCTCGTAGCCGGAAACGAGGGTCTGCAGACGCTCGGTGGCGCTCATCGTGTCCTGCTCCGTGCTGCTGGCCGACACCGCCGTGGCGCCTGCCGAAGCGGTGGTGCCGAGATATTGCAGCTGATAGCTGGCCACCAGCTGGCGCAGCTTGTCGAGTGGTGACAGGTTACTTGCCTCGCCCCAGACATCGGCCGAGCGGCCTGAGGTTCCGAGGAAACCGTATTGCTTGTTATAGCCGGCCACCAGGCCCTGGAGCTGCTCCAGGGGGCTTGGCAATCCGCTACTGTGCGAAATGCTGCCATGGGTGTCGGTCGATGACTTGCGTGTCGGGGTGGTGACGGTGCCAGAACTGGTTCCGTTATCGGTGCCCGTATCTGTGTCTGTATCCGTATCCGTATTGGTATCTGTCCCGGTGCCGGTGTCCGGGGCGTCTGCGGTATCGCCATCGGTATCGCTGGTGTTGCCCGGCTGGGTTTCGGTGGTTCCTCCGGTCTCTGCGGGTTCCTCGGCCTCTCCCGTCTCCTCGGTTCCCCCGCTTTCGCCCGGAGTGTCGGTGCCGGTCGAGGGATCCGGCGCGCTATCTCCGGTGCCGGTCGCCGGCTCTTCGGAAGACGATTCGTCCGGTGCCGGCGTTTCCGCCGTTGTGTCATCGGCCGCCGGGGTGTCCGCCGGTGTGGTGTCGCCCGTAGCCGCGTCGGTCGGGGTTTCCTCCGATGTGTCGGTCGCGGGTTGCGTGTCCTGGTCGGCCTGCGGCACGGTGCCGGTATAGGTGCCGTCGCCGCTCTCATCTGGCCCGTCTGTTGTGGTTTCCTCTGCCGGCGTGTCCGTGCTTGCAACCGGCTCCTCGGTCGCGGTGGTGTCTGCTGGGGAAGAGGTCGATGAAGAGGGCGTGGTGGTGGTCGTGCCGCTGCCGGAAGATGCCGGCTGGCTGGACGGGGTCGTGGCTGGGGTGGTGCCGGTCAGGAAATCAAGCATGAGGTCCACTCGAAAGGTTATCGAGAGACTGCTACTTTAGGAAAACTTCAGGCCGTTGAACAAAAATCCGCGCATTTTAGGAAATGCGCGGATTGACTGAAATTTCTATTCGGCAGCCGCTGCCGGGGCGTGATGCGGCATGGCTTCCGAATTGGCCGGCGCGTGATCTTTGCGCCTTGAGAACAGGCGACTGATGCCCCGTCCCAGCCTGTCCATCTCGACGAAGATCACCGGTGTGATGAACAGCGTCAGGAGCTGCGACACGAGAAGGCCGCCGACCACGGCAATGCCAAGCGGCTGGCGCAGTTCGGAACTGGCGCCGGAGCCGAGCGCGATGGGAAGCGCCCCGAGCAGGGCGCAGAAGGTGGTCATCATGATTGGCCGGAAACGACGCACACAGGCCTCCCTGATGGCGACGACCGACGTTTCTCCCTTGTCGCGGATCAGCTCCACCGCCACGTCGATCATCATGATCGCGTTTTTCTTGACGATGCCGATGAGCATCAGCAAGCCGATGAGCGCGATGACGGAGAGATCGAACCCCATGATCTTCAGGGCGAGCAGTGCGCCGAAGGCGGCGGCTGGAAGGCCTGACAGAATGGTCAGCGGGTGGATGAAGCTCTCGTAGAGAACGCCGAGCACCACGTAGATCGTCAGCACGGCGGCCAGAATGAGCAGGCCGGTATTGCCCTGCGAATCCTTGAAGATCGCCGCCGTTCCGCCATAGGAGGTGAAGACATCCGAAGGCATGGCAAGACCTGTCTTGATCTCGTCTATCCTTGCGGTCGCCTGGCTGAGCGACACGCCGTCCGGCAGGTTAAACGAGACGGTGGTGGACACGAGCTGTCCCGTCTGGTTGATCGTGACCGGCGCCCGCTTGCGCTCGACGCTTGCGAAGTTGGACAGCGGCACAAGGCTGCCATTGGATGACAGGACATTGATGTCACGCAGGAATTCATCGTTCCACGGCTTGTCCTTGTCGAATTCGACAATCACGTCATAGCTGTCGCCGGTGGACTGGATCTGGGCGGCCGTATAGCCGCCGAAGGCCATTTCCAGCGTCTGGCGTAGCTGGTTGTTGGTGATCCCATAGGAGGCGGCCTTTTCCGGATCGACGGTGATGTCGGCCGCGATTGCGCCGGTCTGGGCATCCGACGTCACGTCGGTAAAGCTGCCGTCGCGGCGCATGGCCGTCTGCAGCTTGTCGGCCCATTCATTGGTGGCACTGGCGTTCAGCGCCTGGATGACCAGCTGATACTGGCTGGCGGTGCTGCGCCCGCCGAAGCGGAGGCTCTGCTGCGGCGTGATATAGGTCTTGATCCCGGCGATCTTGCCGGTTGACTTGCGCAACTCGTCGATCGTCTGGGCAAGCGGTGCTCGGGCATCCTTGTCCTTCAGCTCAACAAACATCGAGCCGTTGTTGAGCGGGCTTCGGGAACCGCCGCCGACGATGGAGGTGACATGTTTGACCGCCGGGTTCTTGCCGATGATCTCCGCCACCTGCGCCTGCAGGTCGCGCATGGCCGTGTAGGAAATGTCTTCGCGCGCGCGGGTGGAGACCGATAGGCGGCCTATGTCTTCCTGCGGGAAGAAGCTGGAGGGCAGGGTGGCAAACAGCCATCCGGAGGCGCCAAGCGAGGCGAAGAAACTGAGCAGCACGATAAACCGGTGCCGCAGACACCAGCCGACGGCTGCGCCATAGCCGGCAAGGGTGCGGTTGAAGCCCGCATCGAACCAGCGGATGATCATCGGCGGACGACCGGAATGGGGCGACAGGCGCGCACCGAGCATCGGCGTGACAGTCAGCGAAACGAGCGCAGACGCCATGATGGCAAGCGTCACCACCATGCCGAATTCGTTGAACAGGCGTCCCACGACGCCGCCCATCAGCAGGATCGGGATGAACACTGCGACCAGCGAGATCGACATGGACAGGATGGTGTAGCTGACTTCCGAAGCGCCCTTGAGTGCCGCCTCGCGCATCGGCAGCCCTTCTTCGGACAGGCGCAGGATGTTTTCCAGCATGACGATCGCATCGTCCACCACAAGGCCGACAGACAGCGTCAGCCCCAGAAGCGAGATGTTGTCGATGCTGTAGCCCATGACATACATGGCGCCGAACGTGGCGATCAGCGACAAGGGAACGGCAAGACCCGGAATGAGCGTTGCCGTCAGATGGCCGGTGAAGAGATAGATCACCAGCACCACCAGCGCGATGGTGAGGAAGAGCGTGAACTGGACGTCGCTGATGGAATCCTTGATGGCCGTCGAGGCGTCGTTCATCACGTTGATGTGGACGGAAGGCGGCAGTTGCTGCAGGAGCGCCGGCAGCTTGGCCTTGATCTCGTTCACCACATCGACGGTATTGGCGTCGGGCTGGCGCTGGACGGCAAGAACAATCGCCTGCTTGCCGTCATACCAGCTGCCCGCGTCGAGATTGTCGACGCTGTCCTTCACCTCGGCCACGTCGCCCAGGTGAACCGGCGCACCGTTCTTCGTGGCAATCACCAGTGACTTGAACTCGTCGGCATTGGTGCGCTGGGTATTGGCATTGATCGTCAGGCGCTGGTTGCTGTTTTGCAGCGAGCCGACCGGGGTCTGGCTGTTGGCGCCGGAAATTGCCGAGGTGACCGTATCGACACCGAGCCCGCGGGCCTGCAGATTGGCCGGATCGAGTTCCACACGCACCGCATAGGCCTGCGAGCCGTAGATACTGACTTCGGCGACGCCAGACAGGGTGGACAGAAGCGGCGAGATGACGTTTTCGGCGATCTCATCGACTTTCGAGCGTGGCATTTCATCCGAATTGACCGTCAAGAGCAGGATCGGCGCATCGGCCGGGTTGGTCTTCCGGTAGCTCGGCGCCGTCGTCATATTGCTCGGCAGCTGGCGTGTCGCCTGCGAAATCGCCGCCTGCACATCGGCTGCAGCCGCATCGATATTGCGGTTGAGATCGAATTGCAGCACGATCGATGTATTGCCGAGCGAATTGGTGGCGCTGATTTCGGTGACGCCGGGAATTGTCTCGAATTTCTTGATGAGCGGCGTGGCAACCGAGGTTGCCATGGTTTCCGGCGAGGCACCCGAGAGGGACGCCGACACGTTGATCGTGGGGAAATCCACTTTCGGCAGGGCCGCCACCGGCAGCAGCCGGTAGCCCGCAAGGCCAGCGAGAACAAGGCCGATGGCAAGAAGAATGGTTGCGACCGGTCGGTTGATGCAAAAGGCTGGGATCATGGCTTGATGCCCCCGGTCATCGACGTCGCGTCGGCCACGGGCAGCGGCCGGTTGGCATCATCTCCCTCAAACTGCTCGATGACCGACTGGCCGTTGGCAAGCTGAACCTGGCCTTCCACCACCACGTGATCTCCTTCGCGCAGCCCCTCGGCAATTGCCGTCTGGTCGCCGTTGGCGCGGATCACCTTGACGGGCGTTGCGTGCACCTTGCCGGCGCCATCGACCGTATAGACGAAGGAACCATCGGCGCCGGGGCGCACGGCAACCGTCGGCACGATGATGGAACGTTCGCTCGGGGTGAAATGCGCCGTCACGTTGACGTTCTGGCCGGGCCAGAGAAGCCCCTGATCATTTTTGAACTGCGCCTTGACCAGCACGGTGCCGGAACTCTGGTTGACGGCATTGTCGAAGAAGACCAGCTTGCCGCGGTCGACCACGCCGCCGGTTGCTGCCGGGTCGGCATCCACGATCGCACCGGCTGCGATGCCGGCCCGCAACTGCGGCAGGTAACGCTGCGGCAGCTGGAAGCTGACCGAGATCGGGTCGTAGCGGGTGATGGTGACGATGGTGGCACCGGCACTGACATAGGCACCCTGGCTGACGGCGATATCGCCGAGGCGTCCGTCGAACGGCGCGCGGATATCGGTGTGTTCGAGCGCCACCTGATCGACGGCAAGCGTTGCGCGATCGGCATCCACCTTGGCGGCGGCCTGGTCGCGGGCGCCCCTGGCCTGCTCGAAGCTCTGCTGCGACTGGACATTTTGCTTCAGGAGGTTTTCGGCGCGCTGAAGAGCTGCTTCCAGCTCGGCAAGGCTTGCCTGGTCGCTGGCGATATTGGCCTTGTCCTTGGCAACGGTGGCGGCGGCGGTGCGATCATCGAGCTTGGCAATCAGCGTGCCGGCCTTCACCTCGTCGCCATCCTTGGCGCTCACCGAGACCACCAGCCCCTGCTGAAGGGCTGCAATGGTGGTGGTTTCATCGGCTTCTGCCCAGCCTGTCGCCGTGGCGTCCAGCGCAAGGACGCCTGCCGTGGCGGGAATGGTCTTGACCACCGATGGGCCACCGCCGCGCCGGCCCTGTCCGGCCGATTTTCCGCCGCCCTGACCTTGGGCCTGGTCTGCGGCTTGCCCCTGGCCGGGGGACTGGTCGCCTTTGTGATGCTGGCCTTGCGCCTGCTCGCCGCCTTCGCCCCTCGCAGCGGCCACCGTGCCATCTGCGGGAATGCCGCCGAAGCCGGCGGCTGCGGCAAGTTGCTTCACGCTGGGGATGCGCAGATAGGATGGCAACGCATCCTGAAAATACCAGGCGCCGGCCGCGCCGATCGCAAGAATGCCGGTGAAGGTCCAGAGCTTTTTCATGGGGGTGCCCGGTGCGTCGATGATCCACAATCGACATTTTCGCACTGCAAAATGTCGATTGGCAGAAAACGCCCAAAGCGCGACAAAATCACCTTAAATTCCGGTAATGTCCCGTAAAGATGGATCGCCGCCGCGAAATTTGCTTTCGCGGCGGTCAATTCGGTCAAAGAGATTTTGCTGCACCGCCGTCGACGCGGATCATCGAGCCGGTGAGATAGGCAGCCGGTGCCGAGCAGAGGAAGGCACCAACGGCGGCAAATTCCTCCACTGTTCCAAGCCGCCCGGCCGGAATGGTCTTGATGGAGGCGGTGCGCACGTCTTCCAGCGACTTGCCCTGGCGCTTGGCATTGGCGCCGTCCAGTTCGTCGATGCGGTCGGTGTGGATACGGCCGGGCAGGATGAGGTTTGCCGTGACGCCATGGCCGGCGATTTCGGTTGCCAGCGTCTTGTTCCAGCCGACAAGCGCCCCGCGCAGCGTGTTGGACAGCGCAAGATTGCCGATCGGTTCGATGACGCCGGAGGAGGCGACCGTGAGGATACGGCCAAAACCCTGTTCCTTCATCGCCGGCAGGAAGGCGTTGGTGACGGAAATCACGCTCAGCACCATGCTCTGGAAAAACTGTTCCAGCTTGTCAGCGTTCATGTCCTCGGCCGTGCCCGGCGTCGGGCCACCGGTATTGTTGACGAGAATGTCGACGCCGCCGAGCTTTTCCGCAACGGCTTTCTGAAGGTTTGCGACGGCATCCGGTTCGGCAAGATCGGACCAGACCCAGTCGGCCTTGCCCTTGCCTTCGGCGTTGATCGCATCGCAATTGACCTGCAGGCGGTCACCGCTGCGTCCGCACAGAAGAACATGCACACCTTCGCGCGCCAGTGCCGTAGCAATGCCAAGGCCAAGCCCGCGCGATGAGGCGAGCACGAGGGCGCGCTTGCCGGAAATGCCGAAATCCATGAAAAAGTCCTTCCTGAGAGTCAGTCTGCTGCCGCAAGGTTAACAAGCGGAGCCTTGGGTTTCAACGCGACCGCCACCGCAAACGGGGGAGTGCGCATCTGGAGGTGTCGTGAGACACCGCGGACGCTTGCGCGTCAGTGGGTTGAGGCGGGTGGTTCTTCGAGGAACGAACGAATGCCATCGCGCTCCACGGTTGCCAGAAACTCTTCCCAGGCATCGCGGTCGGTGGCAAACGGTTCGTCCCAGGAGGTGACGTCATCATCCTGGCTGACAACTTCCATCTGCCAGTCGACCTGCGTGCCGGCCGGGCGGAAGATATCGACCAGCACGGTTACGCCGTCGTCTTCGAATTCACCGGAGAATTCGGAATGTTCGAGTTTCGGTTCCTTGACCATGGTCGCTTGCGTTCCTGCGCTGTCGTCTTGGTGCGATAGAAGGCAAAACGACAGCCGATTGCAAGCCGCAACCTGCAGCGAAACCCGGTTATCAGCCGTCAAATGCGTGGAGCGTCACGCATCTTTTTCGGTGCCTATGCGTTCGGCACAGTTCATAATGGGCCTTTGATGGTCTGGCCGACATCGGCCGGGAAACGGGGTGAGCATGCAGATACCAGGAAACGAAGAGGACGCTTTTGCGCTTTTCGACAGTCTTCAACCGGTGGAGCCGGAGGCCATCCATGGGCTCTGGCGCGGCCGTGGACTTGCAACCGGCCATCCGCTGGATGGCGTGCTGGAAAATCTTGGCTGGTACGGCAAGCGGTTCCACCCGGATGGACGTGCCGATGCGCTCTTGTTTTTCTGGGATGAGCATCGGCTGATCCCGGTCGATCCGGCCGGTATTCCGGTCCGGTTTGCTTTGCGGTTCGGCGGGATTGGGCGCCGGCGCATCGCCAAAAGCCTGTTTTCCTATCTCGTGAAGGCAATGCGCGCCAAGGCCACGGTGGCTGAGGTCAGGAACGTGCGTTTTCGCGGCGTCACAAGCTCTGGCATGGCCTATGATCGCCAACCGATCATGGATCATTTCCGCAAGGTCAACGACAACAGGCTGCTTGGCGCCATGAGCATTGCCGGAGACGAAAGACATTACTTTTTCTGGCTCGACCGGGTCAAAGACCGGGAGGGTTGACCTTAAGGATGCAATCGTAAGCGGCAGGCGCACCCGTCCCATGCAACAGGCGGATCCTATCCGTCAGTGCGAAAATATTGACGTGAACGTAAACGTCATATACCTTTTCCTGAAAATCGAGGAGGAGCCTGTGCCCAAGGACCAGCCGCCGTCGCAACCCGGCTCGACAAGCCGTGTTTGTTTTGACAAGGAGGAGGGAATGATGGGGAACAGGTCAAGCGGAGCATAAGAATGAGCGATATGGAGCTTCCTGAGCGCGAAAGCATGGAATTCGACGTGGTGATCGTGGGGGCAGGGCCGGCAGGTCTGTCGGCTGCGATCCGCCTCAAACAGGTCAATCCGGAGCTTTCCGTCGTCGTTCTGGAAAAGGGTGCCGAAGTGGGCGCCCATATCCTCTCCGGTGCCGTGGTCGATCCGATCGGTATCGACCGGCTTCTGCCCGGCTGGCGTGAGGAGGAGGGGCATCCCTTCGTGACGCCCGTGACGGACGACCAGTTCCTGTTTCTGGGGCCCGCCGGGTCCGTTCGCCTGCCGAACGCCTTCATGCCGCCGCTCATGAACAACCATGGCAATTACATCGTCTCGCTCGGTCTCGTCTGTCGGTGGTTGGCCGAAAAGGCTGAAAGCCTGGGCGTTGACATCTATCCGGGTTTTGCCGCAACCGAAGTGCTCTACAATGACGAGGGCGCCGCAATCGGTGTCGCCACCGGCGACATGGGCATCGAGAAGAACGGCGAGCCCGGCCCCAATTATACGCGCGGCATGGCACTTCTCGGCAAATACGTGCTGATCGGAGAGGGTGTGCGTGGCTCGCTTGCCAAGCAGCTGATCGCCAAATTCAAGCTCGATGCGGACCGCGAGCCGCAGAAATACGGCATCGGCTTCAAGGAACTGTGGGAGGTGAAGCCGGAGCAGCACAGGCAAGGTCTAGTGCAGCATTCCTTCGGCTGGCCGCTTGGCATGAAGACCGGCGGCGGGTCCTTCCTCTATCACCTGCATGACAATCTGGTCGCCGTCGGCTTCGTTGTTCACCTCAACTACAAGAACCCCTATCTGTCGCCCTTCGAGGAATTCCAGCGCTTCAAGACGCATCCGGCCATCCGCGACACCTTTGCGGGCGCCAAGCGCATCTCCTATGGCGCCCGCGCCATTACCGAAGGTGGCTATCAGTCGGTGCCGAAACTGTCCTTCCCGGGCGGCGCACTGATCGGCTGCTCCGCCGGTTTCGTCAACGTGCCGCGTATCAAGGGCAGCCACAATGCGGTTCTCTCAGGCATGCTGGCGGCGGAAAAGATCGCCGAAGCGATTGCCGCAGGGCGCGCCAATGACGAGCCGGTCGCGATCGAAAACGAATGGCGCTCGACCGATATCGGCCGTGATCTGAAGCGGGTGCGCAACGTCAAGCCGCTGTGGTCGCGCTTCGGCACGGCCATCGGCGTGGCGCTCGGCGGTCTCGACATGTGGATCAACCAGATTTTTGGCACCTCGCCGTTTACCCTGAAGCACGGCAAGACCGATGCGGCTTCGCTGGAGCCAGCGGCCAAGCACAGCAAAATCACCTATCCGAAGCCGGATGGAGTGCTGAGCTTCGACCGGCTTTCCTCGGTTTTCCTGTCCAATACCAACCACGAGGAGGACCAGCCGGTTCATCTGAAGGTCAAGGACATGGAACTTCAGAAGCGTTCGGAGCTTGGGGTCTATGCAGGCCCATCGGCACGTTACTGTCCGGCCGGCGTCTATGAATGGGTGGAGAAGGATGGCGAGGAGGTTTACGTGATCAACGCGCAAAACTGCGTGCATTGCAAGACCTGCGACATCAAGGATCCGAACCAGAACATCAACTGGGTGCCGCCGCAGGGTGGCGAAGGGCCGGTCTATCCGAGCATGTGACGCGAGACGGTTGTGCAGATCGGTCAAAATGCCGTAAGATCTTCATACGGACCGGATATGGGGTAACGGCAAGGACCTGAAAGGTGCGGTTGGCGTGAAAAAGGCGGTGTTCGGCAGACGGTTCAGGGTGTGGGTGGCAACGTGCCGCCGCAGCCGCATGCGGTCCCTCATTCTGGTCATTGCCGCGGCCAGTGGTCTTCTGGTGATCTTTCCCGCAAAGCCGACCAGTGCCGTGGGAAAATGCCGTCAGGATGCCGGGCCCTCGGTTGACTGGAGCGATTGCAAGAAGCGCATGCTGATGCTGGATGGCAGCAATTTCGACAGCGCCAATCTCGCCAACGCCGATTTCAGCATGACAGATCTTGGCCGCAGCAGCATGAAGGGCGCAAACGTCACCAAGGCGGGGCTCGTGCGCACCTCTCTTGCGCAATCGGACCTGACAGGGGCCGATTTCGACAAGGCGGAAGGATATCGCAGCGATTTCACCGCCGTGAAGGCGACGGGGGCAAGCTTCGTGGCGGCAGAATTGCAGCGCGGCAATTTCAGCAGCGCCGATCTGCGCAATGCCGATTTCACCAAGGCAGAGCTTGGCCGGGCAATCTTCTATCGGGCGACGTTCGAAAACACCCATTTCGCCATGGCCAACCTGTCGCGGGCGCTGTTTCACAATGCAAGTTTTGCAGGGGTCGCCGACTTCAGTGATGCCTTCATGTTTCTAACGCGGATCGAAGGCGTGGATCTGACGCGGGCGACGGGCCTCAAGCAGGACCAGATTGCTCTGTCTTGCGGTGACAACACCACCAAGCTGCCCCAGGGGCTGACGGTGCCTCCTGACTGGCCGTGCCCGGACGAATAGTTTCCGTTCCGAAAATGGGCGATCCGCCCAGCGTTCCGGAGTGGGTTAGATATTCATTAACCATAATGTCCGTAAGTTGCGGGTGATCAAGAAATCACCGCAACAAGGACACATTCATGTCGATCTCACGCCGCGGCCTGATGTTCGGACTGCCGCTGTTTCTGGCCGGCTGCTCTGCAACGACCATCAATCCGCAACTGAACTATGCCGCCCTGCCGGAGGAGAAATTTCCCCTGCGTCAGGTCCCGATCGACAAGATCCAACCCGAACTGCGCCGCACCGAGGTGGACTACGTGACCAGCGAAAAGCCGGGCACGATTGTTGTCGATACTCCGGCGCGCCGCCTCTACTACGTGCTCGAGAACGGCCGCGCGCTGCGCTATGGCATCGGTGTCGGACGCGCCGGCCTTGCGCTGTCCGGGAATGCCTATGTCGGACGCCGGGCCGAATGGCCGACATGGACGCCGACCGCCAACATGATCCGTCGCGAGCCGCACAAGAACCTGAAATATGCAGGCGGCATGCCCGGCGGCCCCAACAATCCGCTCGGTGCGCGTGCCATGTATCTCTACCGCGCCGGCAATGACACGCATTTCCGCATTCACGGCACCAACCAGCCGGATTCGATCGGTCATGCCATGTCGAGCGGCTGCGTGCGCATGATGAACCACGACGTGATCGACCTTTACAAACACGTCAAGGTGGGCGACCGCGTGGTGGTCATTCAGGAAGCGCAGGCCTGACAAAGGCTGGAAGGCGCCCGCTCTGCCGGCGCCTCAGCGGCACTTCCAGGCAACGAGCATCATGGCGCCGATAATGCTCAGATGCTCGACGACCACGTAGAATTCGATCGTCTTCATCGGCTCCTCCATGGCCCAGAAGCCATGGGCGATGGGGATGGTGAGCAGCGTAAACACGGCAAGAGCACCGGCACCGATCCAGGCGTGCCGGTTCAAAATGATCAGCGCCGAACCGCCCAGTTGCGTGATGATGACGGCGACATTAAAAAGCGCAGCCGGCTGAAGCCCGAAATGCGCCATTTCGGCAACGCCGCCCGGAAAGTCGATCAGCTTCGACAGGCCGCTTCCCCAGAACATGAATGTCAGGATCGTTCGCGCCAGATAGCCGAACCAGTTGCTGGCGAAAAGCGCGCTTGCGGACGGCATGCGTCCGCTGTCTGAAATTGCCATGGCAGTGTCCCCTCTGCTCTATGAGGAGATCGTAAATGACAATCGTTCAGCTTGCAAAAGGGAATCTGCACGCAACCCGGCTGGAAAACCCGAAAAACCGCCCTGTCAGGCTGTCTGACGGCGCTCCAGCGCAACGGAGAAGAGGAAGACCGCAAGGCCGATGACCGAGAGAACCGCGCCGACATAACCGGTGGCGGCAAATCCGTAACCCCAGGTGATCACCAGTCCGCCGAGCCAGGCGCCGAGCGCATTGGCAATGTTGAAGGCGGAATGGGTAGAGGCGGCGGCGAGCGTCTGCGCGTCCGCTGCCACATCCATCAGCCGCGTCTGCACGGCCGGGCAGGCGGCAAAACCGCAGCCGATGAGGAAAACGCAGAGGCAGAGCATGACCGGATTGCTGGCCGTCAGCCCGAACACGGTCATGACGACAATGTTGAAGACCATGACGCCGCCGATCGTGCCTGTCAGCGACAGGTCGGCGAGGCGCGAGCCCACGACATTGCCGACATTCATGCCGATGCCGAAAAGGGCGAGAACGATGGAGACCATGGCCACCGGCATCATTGCCGTCTGCGTCGTCGTGGCGGCGATGTAGCTGAAAATGGCAAACATGCCGCCAAAGCCTGTGGCCGCCACGGCCAGCGCCAGCCAGACCTGCACGCGCTTCAACGCACCGAGTTCCCGGCGGATGCTTGCACCCTCCTCGACCTTGTCCTGCGGCAGGAAGAGCCAGAGAAGCGTCATCGTCACAAGCGCGATGCCGCCGACCAGCAGGAAGGCTGCCCGCCAGCTCAGCATCTGGCCGGCGAAGGTTGCAACCGGCGTGCCTGCAAGGGTGGCGATGGTCAGCCCGAGCATGACGCGACCGACGGCACGCGCGCGCCGGTTGGGTGGCACCATGGAGGCTGCCACCAGCGCTGCCACGCCGAAATAGGCGCCGTGCGGCAGGCCCGAGATGAAGCGCAACAGAGTGAAGCTCAAGAATTCCGGCGCGATCGCGCTTAAGATATTGCCGAGCGCAAACAGCGACATCAGCATCAGTAGCAGGCTGCGCCGGCTAAGACGGGCGGAAAGCGCTGCAATCACCGGCGCGCCGATGACGACGCCGAGCGCATAGGCGGTGATGACATGACCGGCCTGCGGAATGGTGACGCCATAGGTATCGGCCACGTCAGGCAACAGGCCCATGATGGCGAATTCACCGGTGCCGATGCCGAAGCCACCGACAGCCAGCGCGCATTCGATCAGCGTTGTGGTGAGAGGCGACAGCGAGGTCGGCGTGGACACGCGGGCCGTGTCTGGCGCGGCGGATGATGTGGCAGTGAGATCTGTCATGGTGTTCGCAAGCGTAAGCTGATCGCCAGAATGGCGTTCAGGGGCTGTCCGTGATTGGGGGCAAGCCGTGAGGGGCACGGCTATATTTGCTAAGGCTACCATACTATTTTGCAGTGCGGGAGAGCGGAAATGACTGTCGTGCAATAATGATGATAGACGCTCTTACCTCTAAAACCCTTGTCCGGATCATCAGAAGCAACCATTTCACACGTTGCGTCGTTCTGTGGCGCTGCCAACTCGGAACCTTGCCATGAAGCTCATTGCCATCTTCAACCGCGACGGCGGTACCTTCAAGACAACGGACATGGAGGATTATTGCGCACATGCCGTACGGGCGTTCCGGGCCGCAGGCCATGACATCGAGTGCCGGGTCGTCGCCGGTGACGAGGTGGTTGACGCGATGAAGACCGTGGCTGAGACGCCCGGCGTCGAAGGGCTGATTGCCGGCGGCGGTGATGGCACCATCTCGGCGGCGGCCGGCATTGCCTGGAAAAGCGGGTTGGCACTCGGCATCGTTCCCGCCGGCACCATGAACCTTTTTGCCCGCACGCTAAAACTGCCGCTGGATATCTGGCAGGTGCTGGAGGTGCTGGCAGAAGGCGAGGTTCTGGCGGTGGATATTGCCAGCGCCAACGGTCGAAGCTTCGTCCACCAGTTTTCCGCCGGCCTGCATGCGCGCATGATCCGTTACCGCAACAAGATGACCTATGCGTCCCGTCTCGGAAAAATGCGCGCCAGTGCGCGGGCAGCGCTCGGGGTGATGTTCAATCCACCGGTCTTCGAGGTGGAATTTAATGCCGAAGGGGAGCGCGGCGTGCGCAAGGTCTCGGCCATCTCGGTTTCCAACAATGAATTCGGCAGCGATGCGCTGATGTATGCCGAAAGTGTCACCGGAGGGCATCTCGGGTTCTACACCGCCGATGCGCTGACGTCGCTTGGCGTCGCGCGCCTGACTTTCGATATCCTGCGCGGACGCATGACGGACAATGAAGCGGTGCAGGCCGTGACTGTCACCGAACTGGAACTGCATTTTCCGCGCGCGCGAAAGGATATTCGCTGCGTCATCGACGGAGAACTTCTGCCGATGGACCGCGACGTCATGCTGAAGATCCACGCCGGCGAACTGAAGGTGCTGGTGCGCAAACCGCAGCAGCCGAATATTCAGGTTCAGGCCCAGGAAGGCCGGGCAGAGGAGCAGGCGTCCCTCTGAACTCGCTCAGATACGGGGAAGATAGGTGCGGTAATCGAAATCGGAGACGGTGCGTAGGAAAGTGATGGCTTCCTTGCGCTTCGTATCGCCATAAAGTTTCGCGTACCGCGCGCCAAAAATATCGGCGATGAAGGGCGAGGCGGAAAATTCCTCGACGGCGGTCAGGAAATCATGCGTCAGCCGGCGGTTGCCGGGCGGTTGTCCACCCGGTTCGGTGGCGGGGCCGGCATCGAGCGTCTCATCGAGGCCCCTGAGCATCCCACCCAGAATGGCCGTCAGCAGCAGATACGGATTGGCGTCTGCGCCGGCCACGCGGTGTTCGATGCGGGCCGCCGGTCCGTTGCTGTCGGGAATGCGGATCGCGGTGCCGCGATGGCCAAAACCCCAGTCGATATCGACAGGCGCAAACGAGCCGGGCTGAAAACGCCGGTAGGAATTGGCAAAGGGCGCAAAGATCAGCTGCGCGTCGCGCATCGTGTCGAGCATGCCGGCGCAGACGGATTTGAGCCGCACCGGATCGCCACCTTTCGCATCGAGAATATTGTGGCCGTCGGCATCGACGATGCTGGCATGCACATGCAGGCCGGAACCGGCATGATCGCCATAGGGCTTTGCCATGCAGGTGGATTTGAGGCCATGGCGGCGGGCCGCCTGTTCGGCCAGTCGCTTCAGAAAAATGCAGTCATCGGCGGCGGCCAGCGCATCGGCGCGGTGGAGAAGGTTGATCTCGAACTGGCCGGGGCCGAATTCCGCCGTGGTCGCATCGGCCGGCAGGTCTTGTGCCTTGGCCCAGGCGCGCAGCGTCGTCAGGTAATCGGCAAGCGCATCCACGGCCCCCATGTCATAGAGCTGGTAGCCGTTCGGATCACCGCGATAGGTCAGGCGCTCAGGCGGGCGCGGGTGCCCGGTCTCGCGAAAATCGTCTTCCACCAGATAGAATTCCAGTTCCGTCGCCACGACCGGCGTCAGGCCGCGCGCCTTGTAGCGATCCAGCATCCCGGCCAGGATGGCGCGCGGATCCATGAAGCTCGGGCTGCCATCCATCTCATGCATGGTGGCGAGCACCTGCAGCGAGCCCTCCGGTGCCCAGGGCATGAGCGCACTGCTGCGCGGATCGGGAATGCAGAGCCCATCCGGATCGCCGATCGTCAGCGACAGCCCGGTAATGTCGTCATTGTCGTCGCCCCAGATGTCGAGCGACTGGGTGGACGAGGGCAACCGCACCGTACCGTCCCACACCTTCTTCTGTGCCGACAGCGGGATCTGCTTGCCGCGCAGATCGCCGTTCATCCCGACCAGCAGGATTTCGATGCGCGGTTCGGCGGGATAGCTGGTGGTTGCAGATGACGGCGTCTCGGTCATGCGGTGCCCCGGTTCGTCGGCCAGGCTCAGCCTTGCCAAACATGGTGTCGTTAGGTCATGTTCGTAGCCGATCAGAAACCGCCTTACAATCAGGCACATCGTGCCCGCGACCGGCGCGGGAAAATCGATGCGCGAAAGGGATGCCGTGACCGCCGCCAAGACCCTGTCCAACCTCTCTGCCATCGATGCGGCGCATCACCTGCATCCGTTTTCCGACATGAAACAGCTGAACGCCAAGGGCACGCGCATCATCGCGCGGGGCGAGGGCGTTCACATCTGGGATGCGCAGGGCAAACAATATCTCGATGCGTTTGCCGGCCTCTGGTGCGTCAATATCGGGTATGGCCGCAAAGAGATCGCAGACGCCGTGTCGCGGCAGATGAACGAGCTGCCTTATTACAACACCTTCTTTGGCACGACCAACGAACCGGCGACGCTGCTGGCGCAAAAGATCACCGGTTATGCCGGGCCTAACCTCAACCACGTCTTCTTCACCAATTCCGGTTCTGAAGCTACGGATACCTGGTTTCGTATGGCCCGCGTCTACTGGAAGGCGCTCGGCCACCCGACGAAGACCCATGTGATTGCGCGCCGCAACGGTTACCACGGCTCAACCGTTGCCGGCGCATCGCTCGGCGGCATGAAGCACATGCATGAGCAGGGCAACCTGCCGATCGAGGGCATTTCCCATATCGGCCAGCCCTACTGGTATGCCGATGGCGGTGACCTGACGCCCGATGACTTCGGCCTGAAGATGGCCCGCGAACTGGAGGCACGGATCGACGAACTGGGCGAGGACAATGTCGCAGCCTTCGTTGCTGAACCGATCCAGGGGGCCGGCGGCGTCATCGTGCCGCCCGCCAGCTACTGGCCGGAAATTGCCCGCATCTGCAAGGCGCGCAACATCCTGCTGGTGGCCGACGAGGTGATCTGCGGGTTCGGCCGGCTCGGGCGCTGGTTCGGCCACCAGCATTTCGGTTTCGAGCCGGATCTGGCGCCGATCGCCAAGGGGCTTTCCTCCGGTTACCTGCCGATCGGCGGTGTGCTGGTGAGCGACCGCGTGGCGCGCGTGATGATCGAGGAGGCCGGTGATTTCAACCACGGATTTACCTATTCCGGCCATCCGGTCTGCGCGGCGGCAGCGCTCGAAAACCTGCGCATCATCGAGGACGAGGGACTGGTGGAGCGGGTGCGCACCGATATCGGCCCTTATTTTGCAGCCGCGCTCAAAACGCTCGAAGACCACGAGATCGTCGGTGCCGTCGATGCGGTCGGCCTGATTGCTGGCGTGCAGATTGCTAGCGACAAAGCAACGCGCCGGCGCTTCGAAAAGCCCGATGATGCCGGCACCATCGTGCGCAACCATTGCCTGGAAAACGGGCTGGTGATGCGCGCGACCGGCGACCGGATGCTCGCCTCACCGGCGCTGATCATCACACGCGGAGAGGTGGACCAGATGGTGGAGACGTTGCGCGCAGGGCTCGATCACCTGCGCGATACGGTTTCTCGGTAAGGCTCAGCGTGCCGGGGTTGGCGCCTGCTTCACCCAGGCATATCCGAAGGTAAAGGTCTGGCGGCCGCCGGAAAACAGATAGGGCACCGCCGTCTGGCGCGGCCCGGCGCTTTCGTCGACCACAAGTCCATGCGCTGTTAGGAATGGGGCAACCGTGTCCGGAAGGTCGGTATCGCCGGGTTTTGCCGGCCATGCCACCAGTCCCGCGCCCTGATGGGCCACCGCCTCCAGGGATACCGGTTCCGGCGTGCCCGGTATGAAAACCGGCACCGTCGGCAATGGCAGGCGCACATTGCCAGCCAGCATCAGGTCGCTGCTGACGATGTAGGACGGCCGTTCTCCACGTTCCGCCATCACCTGTTCAAGGAAGGGGCCGTAGGGAATGTGTTCCTTGCCGTAGTCGCCGATCAGCGGGCCGATGAGGTTGCTCAGCCCCAGATAGACGATGAAGCCGGTGACGATCCCGAGGATCGGCGGTGCCATGCGCGCCACGCTCTTGCGCATGTCGCGGTCTGCGGCATCGAGCTTCAGGGTGAGGTAGAGCGGCAGGAGCAGCAGGAACGGGGAAAGCCATTTCTGCCGGATGCTGGAGGCCCCGAAGCCAATGCCGATCAGCGCCACGATGACCAGCGAGGCGATGATCATGCCGCCGACGAGGCGCGTCCAGCGGTTTTGTGCCCGCCATGCGGCGCCGATATCGCGATAAAACACCAGCCCGAACAGCAAGAGAACCGGCACCGAACCTTCCGCTGTCGCCTTGAGAATGGAAATCAGCCCCCGGATAGTGTCCTTGACGCTATCGCCGGAGGCCCCTTCATGCATGGCCTTCACCGTATCCGTCGTCGCCAGATCCAGATGATAAAGCACCCAGACGAGATGCGGGGTAACGATGGCAACAGCGACGAGGACGGCCGGGATGACCCGCCAGTCGAACAGGCGACGGCGAAATTCTGCATCGGGCAGCATGGCGAGAACGGCGGCCATGGGCAGGATGACGAAATTGTATTTGGTGATGATGCCGATGCCGACGGTGACGCCAAGCACCAGATAGCCCGCCAGGCTCGCGCGCTTCAGGACGTGTAGAAGCGCACAGAGAAACAGCGAGACCAGACAGAGCGTTGCCACCGCATGGGTGAGGTCACGCTGCGCCAGAATGGTGACGGAGGGGACGGCCAGAACGCCCAGCATGGCAACGAACGGCAGGCGCCGGTCGTTGATCACCATGCGGGCTGCGACGAGATAAAACAGGCAACAGAGAAACAGCAACCCATTCTTCAAAAGCGAGATCGTTGCCACCGACAGGCCGAGGAGATCGACCAAGCCATATTGCAGCCAGTTGTAGAACGGCGGCTGGCGACCATAACCCATCAGCAGCATCTGCGCCTGAAAGGCCTGCTCGGCTTCGTCGTTCTGCAGGCTTTCCGAGCGGATGACCCGCAACAGCACGCACAGTACGAAATAGCCGAGGATCAGCCAGATGACGACGTCCGGATGGCGGACGAGGAATTTATGAATTCGGGTGCTCACCGCTGAAAACATCTCTCACGATATAGCTCAGGGAATTTTCGTCTCGATAATAGGTCCGCGCCAGCATTTCAGCGAGGATGCCCGTCGTGATCAGCTGCATGGACGACAGAAACAGCATGATGCCGACCAGAAACAGCGGCCGCGTGCCGATATCATTGCCCATGATGAACTTGTCGATGAACAGGTAAGTGAGGATGAGGCCGGAGAGCGCGCCAAGTGCGAGCCCCAGCGAACCGAAGAAATGGCCCGGTCGCGCCTTGAAGCGCATGAAGAACATCACCGACAGGAGATCGAGGATCACCCGGAAGGTGCGCGAGATGCCATATTTGGACGTGCCGTGCTGGCGCGCATGGTGGGTCACCGGCATTTCGCCGATGCGTGAACTCGGCACGACGCCGGCCACCCAGGCAGGGATGAAGCGGTGCATCTCGCCCATCAGCCGCACCTGTTTGATCACCGATCCGCGATAGATCTTCAGGCTGCAGCCGTAATCGTGCAGGCGCACGCCGGTAATACGCCCGATCAGCCGATTGGCGATCCAGGACGGGATCTTGCGCAGGAAAAGCCCGTCCTGACGGTTCTTTCGCCAGCCGACGAGGAGGTCCAGTTCGCGCCGCTCCAACTCCTTCACCATCTCGGGAATGTCGCGCGGATCATTCTGCAGGTCGCCGTCGAGGGTGGCGATCAGGCGCCCGCGGGCATGGGTAATGCCCGCCTGCATGGCAGCCGTCTGGCCGAAATTGCGCTGCAGAGCCACCACCTGCAGGTCGAGGCCCGGGCGGTTTATGGCGCTGCGGGCACTGGCAAGCGTTGCATCCGTGCTGCCGTCATCGACAAGGATCAGCTCCCACGCATAGGGACAGCCGACCATCGCCTCTTCGATGCGGGCAATCAGCGGTCCCACACTTTCTTCTTCGTTGAAGATGGGAACGACCAGCGACAATTCCATCGGCACGGCCTCCGGCACGCCTTCCACCGGTGTTACAACTGACTGCACCTGTTTTCTCCTCGCTCGGTTCCTCGCGCAGCGCGTCCGGACCTGCTCTCAAGGCCGCCATTCAGGCGCCTACCGTGTATGCTGTGAGGGACCTGTTATATCAAGAGCAACGGCGTTGCCAGTGCCGCTGCCTCGTCAATACGCCGGATAGATAACGGCGTAACCGAAGTGATACAGGTCTCCGTCCGCCCCATGGATGTAAGGTAGGCCAACGGTGTGGCTCTCGATGCGGGCGGCGGGGCCGGCAAACCGGTCGATCGCGGCACGCAGGTCCGGCGGGATCTCGCCGATCTTGTCGGTATCGCTGTGCCATGCCGCAACGATGGGGCGATCATCATCCCATCGGTAGTTTGGCTGGAATGAGGGCAAGAAGCTCGAGTAGACCGGAACGTCCGGCAGATACAGGCGCAGATTGCCGCCGAGATGGGTGTCGCCCGCAAGGATCAGGCTCGGCCGCTTGCCCACGTCTTCCAGCAGCCTGTCGACAAAGGCGTGATGGGGATAGTTCAGCTTCTCGTACTCTCCCGTCCACTGCGGCAGATAGAGGCGCACGCCAAGGATCGTCGGCACGATCACCATGACGGCAAGCGCAAGGGTGATGAAGCGCCGCATCCCTTCTGCCGTCAGTCTCCCCGCAGAGGAAAGCTTGAGCGTGAAATAAAGCGGCAACACCACCAGAAGCGGGGCAAGCCAGCGGTCCTTCACATGCTCGGCCCCAGTTAGCAGAAGCACCAGCAGCATGCAGGCCGCCATGGCAAGCAGCATGTATTCGATGAACTGTGTCCAGGTGCTGCCGGCGCTGCGGCTTTTTAGGAAGTCGTTTCCGAATGCGAGCCAGTAGGACAGGACTGTCAGACCGCCAAAGCCGATCACGGCAATGATCAGCGATGTGACGCCCGTGAAAAACGGAAAGCGCACCGGCAAGGAGCCGCTTTCCTGCATCTTCGACAGAGTGTTTTGCGAGGCCATGTCGAGATTGCCGAGTAACCAGTAGGCATGCGGAGCGACCGCGAGAAGGGCCAGTGCAGCCGTGGCGAGGAAGCGGATGTCGAACACCCGTTTGCGCCATTGTGGATGAAGAAGCACCGCCAGGAAAGCTGCGGCGGGCAGGAGGGCGAAATTGTATTTCGCCACCAGCCCCAGCCCGGTCGCAAGACCGGTCACGGCATAGCTCCCGAGCGTCGGCTTCTTCAGCGTGAAGAATAGACCGTACAGAAACAGGCCGGCACAGAAGATCGCACCGACGGTATGTGTCAGGTCGCGCTGCGATTCGAAGGCCACCTGCGGGATGGTCAGCAGCCCGAGCGTCGCGATGACCGCGTGCTCAGGCCGGGGCAGCAGAAGCCGCGCCGTTTTCCAGGATAACAGGTAGAACCCCAAGAGAATGGTGTTCTTCAATGCGGCAAGCGAGGCAATCGACACGCCTGCGACAGAAAAGACAAGATATTGCAGCCAGTTGTAGAAGGGAGGCTGGGTCCCGTAACCGAATGCGAACCACTGCGACGCGACAACCTGCTCCGCTTCGTCGAACTCGAGCGAATCCGAGACCAGCAGGCGCAGCAAAAAGTTCAACAGGAAATAGCCGAAGAGCAGGACCGGAAGTATGATGTCCCACCGTGTTGCGTTCTCCGTTTCAATTTCCGAGGACGTGGCGGAAGGCAACAGTGGTGAAGTCATGTCAGGTTTCATCAGCAGGTTTCTTCTGATTCGTGGAAATGCGGCGGCCCAGTGTTCGAACGGCCCGCAACCTTGCAAAGTGGCTGTGGCAGAGCGTTGGTGGGAAAGCGAAAGGTCAGGGGCATCTTCACGCAGCCCGTTCACAACGGCAGTTGTCGATGCCTGTTCTTTCTCCTAAACGTCGCTGATAGACGACAGGCCATGGCGTTCTAGCCTGCGGCCTGTCTATCACGATCCACCGTTTGGACGGTTTTTATATGAACAGCGACGGGCTTGCCAGCCAAAAGCCATGGATGATCCGCCACGCGATGACACTGGTCACCGCACTGGCGATCCTTGCCTATATCGCCTTCATCGAATGGTTCTGGGGCTGGGAGCAGATTTTTAAGCTCTGGCAGGACACCGGATGGCTGACGCCGCTTGCGGCAATGGTGTTGCTGATCTTCACCTATGTGCTGCGCACCTGGCGTATCCATGATTATTTTCCGCGCGAAACGGCCGGGCAGTTTCCGCTGCTGCTGCGACTGGTTCAGGTCCATAACCTGCTCAACATCATGCTGCCGTTTCGAAGCGGTGAGATGAGCTTCCCGCTGCTGATGAAACGCGAATTCGGCCTTTCCATCACGCGCGCCACCTCCGCGCTGCTTGTGATGCGGCTGCTCGACCTGCACGCGCTCATGGCAGCGGCGGGTATCGGGCTGGCGCTTGAGGCTGCACATGCTTGGGCCTGGCTTGCCTGGTGCCTGTTTGCGCTTTTGCCGGCTGCCGGTTTTGCGGCGCGCAAGCCGCTGTTCCGCCTGCTGCATGGCAGCCTGCCGGCACGGCTGGAAACTCTGCTTGGCGAAATCGAGGCAGGCCTGCCGTTCAGTGCGGGCGCCTTCCTGCGCGCCTGGGCCGCAACGCTGATCAACTGGTTCGTCAAGATCGCGGTTCTCGCCTGGGTGCTGGTGCTGATCGGCGGGCTGGATGTCACAGCAGGGTTTGGCGGTGCGCTGGGTGGCGAACTTTCCTCTGTCTTGCCCCTGCATGCGCCGGGCGGCGTTGGAACCTATCCGGCCGGCATCACCGCCGGCGCATTGGCTTTTGGCGGCGGGCGCGACGCAGGTGCCGTGGCAGCGCTTGGCAAGGCTGCCGTCAACGCGCATCTCCTCGTCATCGTCACCTCCGTTGCCGGCACGTTGCTGTCGATGATCGTTGCCGGCCGACGCCGTCCCGGTCGCGCCGTCTGACGCGAATCGGGTTGGCGTTAGCGAGCCTACTGGAACGCCGTCTCATAAAAGCTGCGCAGTTTTCGCGAGTGCAGCGTTTCCGTCGGCATGGCTGCCAGTTTTTGCACGGCGCGGATGCCGATCTTCAGGTGCTGGCGCACCTGCGTGCGGTAAAACTCCGTCGCCATGCCCGGCAGTTTCAATTCGCCATGCAGCGGCTTGTCGGACACGCAGAGCAGCGTGCCATAGGGCACGCGGAAGCGAAAACCGTTTGCGGCAATGGTGGCTGATTCCATGTCGAGCGCGATAGCGCGTGCCTGCGACAGGCGTTTCACAGGTCCGCGCTGGTCCCGCAGTTCCCAGTTGCGGTTGTCGATGGTGGCAACGGTGCCGGTGCGCATGATGCGCTTTAGCTCAAAACCTTCGAGACCGGTGATTTCCTCCACCGCATCTTCCAGCGCCTTCTGCACTTCGGCCAGCGCCGGGATCGGCACCCAGACGGGCAGGTCGTCATCCAGCACGTGGTCCTCGCGCATATAGGCATGCGCCAGAACATAATCGCCAAGCCGCTGGCTGTTGCGAAGCCCCGCGCAGTGGCCAACCATCAGCCAGGCATGCGGGCGCAGCACGGCAATATGGTCGGTGATCGTCTTGGCGTTGGAAGGTCCGACGCCGATATTGACCAGCGTGATGCCGGCATGGCCCTTTTTCTTCAGGTGATAGGCTGGCATTTGCGGCAGACGGGCAATCGGCTCCGGCCCCTTGTCGGCGCCGGGCAGGGTGACGAGATTGCCAGGCTCGACAAAGGCCGTATAGCCTTCGCCGCCGTTCGCCATCAGTTCGCGGGCAAAGGCTGCGAACTCATCGATGTAGAACTGGTAATTGGTAAACAGCACGAAATTCTGGAAATGCTCGGCGCTTGTTGCCGTGTAATGGCTGAGGCGCGCCAGCGAATAATCGATGCGCTGGGCGGTAAACGGCGCAAGCGGCGCGGGCTCGCCCGCCACTTGGTCATATTCGCCATTGGCAATCAGGTCATCGGTGGTGTTGAGGTCGGGTGTGTCGAACAGGTCGCGCAACGGCATGTCGTTCAGCACCGTCGACGACGAGGCTTCCACATGTGCGCCTTCGCCAAAGGCAAAATGCAGCGGGATCGGCGTTGTCGATTCCGAAACCGTCACCGGCACATGATGATTGCGCATCAAAAGCCCGAGTTGTTCCTTCAGGTAGTGACGGAACAGTTTTGGCCGGGTGATGGTGGTGGTATAGACGCCGGGTGCCGTCACATGGCCATAGGACAGGCGCGAATCGACATGGCCGAAACTCGTCGTTTCGATGCTGACCTGGGGATAACAGGCGCGGTAACGGCCGCGAACCGCGCCACCCTGGGCCAGATCGTCGAAACCGCTGATGAGGAACGCCGTATTGCGCTCGTAAAGCTCGGCAAGGGCATCGACCGCCTTGACGGGATCGTCAAAGCTCTGCGCCTCGTAAGGCTCCGGGCTGATGCAGTGGGCGGATGCGAAAGGAAGGATTCGTTTGCTCATGATGCATTATAAAGCGCTCTTGCTAACAAGCAAATTACGCTTTTCCGTCAATTGAATGATCTTTTTGGCGAAGCCCTGCGTTGCCGGTGGGCCGCAGGGCAGCCGGCAGCGATGCGGCACTGCTTCGCCCGCCAGCTTCGTCGTCAGAGGGGGGCGAAGCGCGCGCGGCCTGGCCTTATAGCCGCGTCCAGGTCTGCGCCTTGCAGAAGACGGCCAGCACGCAACCCTTCATCTTCAGAGAATTGCCAGTGACGGCGCCGGTGCCGGCATAGGTCTTGTCGTTTTCGGGGTCTGTAATCTCGCCCTTGTAGTCATTGCCTTGGCCATCCATCCGGCCGATCTGCTTTCCGGCAAACTTGCCGGTCTTCAAGGTCACGCAGAAGGCCTGTCCGCATTTGGCAATCGCTGCGGTCTCGCCGCTTGCGGTTTTCCAGTTGCCTTCGATCGGCTCGGCGGCGACCGCAGCCGATGCCAGCGCCATCATCAGGCCTGCGGCCCAAACTGTTTTCCGAAACATCCCCATCAACTCCTCCGTTTGATCCTGCCGTATTTGATGCGCCCTATGGCGCGAAGTGCAAGCCTTCTGCTCCTCCAGCAGACCGATCGCACCCTCATGAAAATCTAGCTTACGTTCACGTAAAGGTAAACAGGATTTGCCGTCTGAGAACCGGGATCAGAGGATGTCTTTTTGCATCCTTGTTCGATGTCTTGGTCAAACATGGTGAGCAAAGAATGAACGCGTCATGGTGAACGGGAGGTAAAGGCGGCGCAAAAGTCCTTAATTTCCAGCGGATGTGATGTTTAATGAAAAGCGAGGTTTACCAAGCGTTTAGATTTTGTTTTCAGCAAATTAAGCATGCATTTTAGACAAATTTTGAAGCCCGTCCGGCATAGTGAAGCCATCAGACGAGCAGGAAAACCTGCCGGCCGGAAGGATCGCAAAGCCGCTTGAAGATGGCAGATCCGGAGGGTGCCCCTCGAGGGCCAGCTAAAACAGGGTTCGTTACAACAGGCACTGAAACAGGGATCTTAACGATGGCACGCTTTAACATGCAGACTTCCGAAATGGCCTCCATGGGAGGCGAAGCCCGCGCCGAGACCTTCTGCGACATGGGCCTGAAATATGCGACCGGACGCGGTTGTCCGGTCGATCTGGTGGCCGCGCACAAGTGGCTGAACATTGCCGCCATCAGGGGTTCCGACCGGGCCGCTGAACTGCGGGCGGATCTCTCCCAATCTATGACCAAGATGCAGCTGGCCGAGGCACTCCGGGCCGCGCGTGACTGGATGACCATGCACTGAGCCGCAGGGGGGCATCCCCACACTCTATACTATGTTTCAAAAGCCGCGCACCGTCGCGGCTTTTGCCTGTGCAGGCTTTGGTCAGGCAAGCCGTGCCAGAACCTGCGGCAGCGCCTTTGCCAACAGGGCCATATCCGCCTCCGGCCCGGTGCTCACCCGAATGCAGCGGTTAAGCGGGGCGACGCCGGGCATGCGGATGAAGACGCCGTGTTCCATCAGCCCATCCACGATAGCGCGCGCGTAAGTGCCGTCGCGGCCGCAATCGATCGCGACGAAATTCGTGGCAGACGGCAGCGGGGACAACCCGTTGTCCCGCGCAATCCTGGAAATCTCCTCACGCGACGCCTTGATGCGGGCCGTCACCGTCGCGAGGTAATCCTGATCCTCAAGAGCCGCAAGCGCTGCGGCGACGCTGATGCGCGCCATGCCGAAATGGTGGCGGATCTTGTCGAAGGCTTTTGCATTGGCAGGCGTGGTGATGACATAACCGATGCGCGCGCCGGCAAGCCCATAGGCCTTGGAGAAGGTGCGTGTGCGCATGACGTTCGGCTGATCGATGAGAGCCGAGATATCCGGCGTCGTGCCGTCAGGGGCGGTTTCGCAATAGGCTTCGTCGAGAATGAGCAGGCAGCTTTCCGGCAAAGCCTTGGCAAAGGCGGCCACGCTTTCGCCATCCCACCAGCTTCCCATCGGGTTGTCGGGATTGGCGAAATAGACGAGCGGCGCGTTTTCCCGGCGCACGAGGTCAAGAAGTCCGGACAAATCTTCCCGGTCATCTACATAAGGTGTCGTTACCAGCCGGCCGCCATAACCGTTCACATGAAAGTTGAAGGTGGGATAGGCGCCAAGCGAGGTCACGACAGGCGTTCCCGGCTCAACGATCATGCGGGCGATATGGCCGAGCAGCGAATCGATGCCTTCGCCGACCGCGATATTCTCCGCTCCACAGCCGAGATGTGCCGCCAGCGCCTGCTTCAGGGCAAAGTTTTCGGGGTCGGCATATTTCCAGGTGTCGGAGGCAGCCTCTGCGATGGCCGTCAGCACGGAAGGCGCGGGGCCGAAACCGCTTTCGTTGGCGCCGATGCGCGCCTTCACCGCCAGACCGCGGTTACGCTCGATAGCTTCCGGGCCAACGAAGGGCACGGTTGCCGGCAATTGGCTGACAAGGGGAGTGAAACGCGAAAACGCCGACATGCTGAACGTCCGATGTGAGGAAAATCATGTCTCAGCATAGGTGCGTTTCATGTCGGCGCAAGGCGGGTCCGGCGCGTTCCGGTTCGGTCACCGGTTGCCGTTCAAGCTTTCAATTCTCCGCCATCAATGATTGGTGTCGAAGCTCACCCGGATCACGTGATGCAGGAAATCCGCATCGATCAGCATGTTGAAGCCGACGGTGACCTTTTCCTCGTGACGACGGATCAGCGTGCAGCCGATTTCATCCCGGATGCCGAGGATCTCGAGGAAGAAGTTTTTCGGCACCGACACATGCGGGCTGACATCCAGCTCTGCGCCATAAAGCGAGATCTTGCGCACAAGGCAGCGCAACTGGTCCTTGGTGCTGAGGCGATGCCCGACGAAGATGATCTTGCCCGGGCGGTCGATATCGAATTTTTCAAACACCTCGTCATGAGGAATGAACGGCTTTGTATCTCTGACAATGTTCAAGGGCATGGAACCCTCCCATGACTGCTACGGTCCGATCTTGACCGCTCAAGTATGATACATCCTGAAAGTGAACGATAAAATACCTGACATCACGAGTTTTTCCTGTTTTTCCGGGCGTTTGAGCCGGAAAAGCTGGCACAGTTGACGAAGTTGCGGGCCGGGGTTACCCCATGGCTATCGACGGCTGCCGGAAAGGGCCGCCGCACGCCTCATGGATGGAGTGTATAAGGTGTCGGACAGGGTGGTCATCATCGGCGGCGGGCAGGCGGGATTTTCGCTTGTCGCCAAACTGCGTGCCCTCAAGGACGAGCGCCCGATCACCATGATCACCGCCGAGGCCGTGCCGCCTTACCAGCGCCCGCCGCTCTCCAAGAAATATCTCATGGGCGAGATGGAGTTTTCGCGCCTGCTGCTGCGCCCGGAAAGCTGGTTTGCCGAGAATAATGTCGAGCTGAAGCTTGCGACCTTCGTCGAGGAGATCGACCGGGCCGGCCGCACGGTGCGCCTGCAGGATGGATCGCGTCTTGAGTACGGCACGCTTGTTCTGGCAACCGGTGCCACGCCGCGTATGTTGCCGGCGGCCATCGGCGGCGACCTCGACGGCGTTTACGTGATGCGCGACAAGCGCGACGCCGACCGGCTGGCCGGGGAAATGCGCGCCGGGCGACGGGTTCTGGTCATCGGCGGCGGTTACATCGGTCTCGAGGCCGCAGCCGTTGCCCGCGCCAAGGGCCTGGAGGTGACGCTCATCGAAATGGCCGAGCGCATCCTAAACCGCGTCGCCGCCAAAGAGACCGCTGATATCATCCGCGCCATTCACGTCAGCCACGGCGTCCAGATCCGCGAATCGACCGGTCTTCGTCGCCTCATCGGGGCAGAGGGCAAAGTCTGCGCCGCCGAATTGGCCGATGGCAGTGTCATCGACGTGGATTTCGTCATCGTCGGCATTGGCGTAACGGCAAACGACATGCTGGCCAAGACCGCCGGCCTTGATGTGGCCAACGGAATCACCGTCGATTCGTCAGCGCGGACCTCTGATCCGCAGATCTTTGCCGTCGGGGATTGCGTCAGCCTTCCTTACGAAGGCACGCAGGTTCGTCTCGAATCAGTGCAGAACGCCGTGGACCAGGCCGACTCGGCTGCGGCAATCATTGCCGGGGGAGGGCAGGCCTATCAGCCCAAACCCTGGTTCTGGTCGGATCAGTATGACGTCAAGCTGCAGATCGCCGGCTTCAACCAGGGTTATGACGAAACGCTGGTCCGTCCAGGCGCGCGCGACGGGGCCGTTTCCGTCTGGTATTTCGCCAAGGGCCGGTTCATCGCGGTAGATGCCATCAACGACGCAAAAGCCTATGTGACCGGCAAGAAGCTGCTCGACCTCGGTCGCCAGCCCGATAAAGCGATTCTTGCCGATGCGGCGGCAGACCTGAAGCTGCTCCTGGCCTGAAAACATCCCCTGTTACAGGGCTTTTCCGGCATTTGCAGGCTTTCCCCAAGGGAAATGCGCCAAAACGCGCAAAATGCCTTGCAATCGCCAGCCGTCCGCAATAATCACCTCCCCACCGGAGAGGTGGCCGAGTGGTCGAAGGCGCTCCCCTGCTAAGGGAGTATACCAGAGATGGTATCGTGGGTTCGAATCCCATCCTCTCCGCCACGTTCTGGTTGTAGGGCACGCCCGGCCAGAACTGTCGATGTTCTTCTTTGTCATCGCGCTTTTATAAACTTCAAGCATTGATTGTAGGCAAAGCATAGGCTGGCGCACCGTCTGCGTAAGATCCTGTGGCTTAAGGGCTTTCTTAATCAAAAGTAAATTTACGCGGCAGCCGCCTCATACTTTTGTGTCCTTTTCGCAACAGGGTTTTCCTAAGCGCCTGTGCCAGATCGAAACCGCTCCAGTTCACGATTGCATGAGCGACCCTCTCTTGTATGTTCACAATCAGAAGCGGCGGTGGATCGTTGTCTTCTAAAGAACCGACGGGGATGGGGCAGGGAATGCTGTCCTTCAGCCAAAAAACCCAGACCCTTACGAAACTTTGACTGGAGGTCAATATGAACATCAAGAGCCTTCTTCTCGGCTCCGCTGCAGCTCTCGCTGCAGTATCTGGCGCACAGGCCGCTGACGCTATCGTCGCTGCTGAGCCGGAGCCAATGGAATACGTTCGCGTTTGCGACGCTTTCGGCGCCGGCTTCTTCTACATCCCGGGTTCTGAAACCTGCCTCAAGATCGGTGGTTACGTTCGTTTCCAGACCGATTTCGGCAAGGACAAGTCCGGTTCGTCTGACTGGGATTCCTTCACCCGCGCTCAGCTCGAAGTTGATACCCGTTCGGACACCGAATTCGGCGCTCTGCGCGGCTTCATCGGTCTGCGTGGCAATGCTGACAACGGCTCTGGCGTTACCGTACAGGGCACCAGCATTCCGAACGTTTCGAACCGTGGCGTAAACGTCGACCAGGCGTTTATCGAACTTGGCGGCCTGAAGGTCGGTTACTTCTACGGCTGGTGGGACGATGGTCTCTCGGGCGAAACCGATGACCTGGCCGGTTCTGTGACCGCATGGAACGCAATCCGTTACACCTACACCGCTGGCGCTTTCTATGCTGGTGCGTCGGTGGACGAACTCGAAGGTCTTGGCCGTGGTAATGGCGAAAGCGACAACGACATCGGTGTATCCGGTATCGTTGGCGGTGCGTTTGGTCCGGTTAAGGTTGCCCTGCTTGGCGGTTACGACACCGACCAGAGCGAAGGCGCTGTTCGCCTGATCGCGACTGCCGATATCGGCCCGGGCACGCTCGGTCTTGCTGGTGTCTACGCTTCCGGCGTAAACCCCTACTACGACTCGTCGGAATATGCTGTTGCAGTTGAATACGCTGTAAAGGTCACCGACAAGTTCAAGATCACCCCCGGCTTCCAGTACTACGACAGCCTGAAGGTCAGCAACTCCGCTGGCTTCGGCGACAGCAACGCTTGGAAGGCTGGCGTGGCTCTTGACTACCAGCTTGCCAAGAACCTGTCCGCCAAGGCTTCGGTTCAGTACTACGATCCGGACAACGCTTCGGAAACCTGGTCTGGTTACCTGCGCCTGCAGCGCGCATTCTAATCTGATTTAATCATCGGATTAACGGAAAGCCCGGCCTCGTGCCGGGCTTTTTGCGTCTGGTGCCGCTAAGAGCGCGAGCCCGCCGCGGCATGGCTGGCTGAGGCATCCCGGGCGCGTGTCCGGCCTTTTATGACTCGCGATGAGCGTCGGCCAACTGCAGGAGCCTGGTGCGGGACCGATGGAGCCGGCAAGCGGATATGACTTCGTTCCTGGCTTCGCCTGACGCCTTCTTGCCCTGCTGGAGAACCGACAATCCCATCCACGGCATCCTGGGCCATCTTTACCATTGAGCGGATTTCCCGAATAACTCCGGAATGTGCCGAATCGGTTACCGATCAAGGCCCCCAGACTTGCAGTTGATGCAGCTGATCAATTCTCGACCGCTGCATGCTGGAACAACCGCTCCGGAAAACGATCTCCACGCCTTGCTTGCTTCCGGCGATTTGCCTGAGGTTCGACTGACTGTCGCCGGAGTGTGGTGATTTCACAGAATGCGGAAAGATGCGGCGATCCTGTCGTCAGTGGCATACGGACACGACCCCATTGGGGCGGTCTGCTTCACCACATTGATGATGATGGTATCCTCGGCCACTGGCGCAGTCGCTTGGCTGGTGTCCCTGAAATTACTCGGTTGTCCGAAAAATACACTGGTCTTGGTCGGCGTCTCGAATCGCGCCGCGCTCTGTAGGTGAATAATAACCAACATCGCCCGGCGAACTGAGTCGGGTTCACCGGCATTTCCTGACAAAAATGAGGAAATGCGTCCGGTATTGATGAACGCCTGGTCCGCACAGTCGCAGAAAGGTGAACAATATATTGATAAATTTTAACAGGTTAGGCCAGAGTGTGTCCCGTTTGTGCGCGTCAATAAACCATTCTGCCTAAAAAAGGGGCGGCAGGTCCCCAGTCTGTCACGAATGCGCAACACATGCGGTCGAGCGACACCGGTGCTGCCCTTTTCGTGACATTTTTAATTTTATCCGGGCGCAGATCGGTGGTTAGATAACATCAATTCAGGCGGCGGTTTGTTGCCTGATGTCTTCTAAACAACGTCCCGAGGAAAAATCATGAACTTTAGAGCTGTCGTCCTGAGCTCGGTTGCCGCACTGTCTTTCGGCTCCGCCTCCTACGCCGCTGATGCCATCGTGGCTGCTGAACCGGAGCCCATGGAATACGTCCGTGTCTGCGACGCTTTCGGCGCCGGCTTCTTCTACATCCCGGGCTCGGAAACCTGCCTCAAGATCGGCGGCTATGTTCGTTTCCAGACCGATGTTGGTCGCAACCAGTCCGGTACTTCCGATTGGGACAGCTTCACCCGCGCTCAGCTCGAACTCGATACGCGTTCGGACACTGAACTTGGTGCCGTCCGTGGCTTCATTGGCCTGCGTGGTAATGCAGACAATGGTGGTGGTGTTTCTGTGCAGGGCGTTGGCATCACGAACGTATCCAACCGTGGCGTCAACGTTGACCAGGCCTTCATCGAAGTTGCTGGCCTGAAGGCCGGCTTCTTCTACAGCTGGTGGGATGACGATCTCTCGGGCGAAACCGATATCCTGTCGTCGCACACGACCCAGTACAATGCTGTCCGTTACACCTACACGGCAGGCGCTTTCTATGCTGGTATCGCTGCTGAAGAACTCGAAGGCCAGCTCGCTGGCAGCGGCAATAACCTCGGCATCACCAGCTTTTACGCTGCCAAGGCTGACAACAACGTTGGCGTAAGCGGCACCATCGGCTTCGCCATGGGCCCGGTTACGGCAAACGTGATCGGCTCCTACGACACCGACGCTGAAAACGGCGCTGTACGCGGTATCGCTTCGGCCAAGATCGGCCCCGGCACTGCCAGCATCGCTGGCGTATGGGCCAGCGGCGCAAACGCTTACTACGAAGAATCCGAGTGGACGGTTGCTGCTGAATACGCTCTTGCCGTCAACGACAAGCTCAGCATCACCCCCGGCTTCCAGTATTTCGGCACGGTTGACGTCAATTCCTCGGGCGACTTCACCGGCAGCCGTGATGCATGGCGCGCTGGCGTGACCCTGGACTACAAGCTGGCTGAAAACCTCACCACCAAGATCGCTGCAAACTATCAGGATATCGATGGTTCGTCGGCTAACGGCGGTGGCGACACCTGGACCGGCTTCTTCCGTCTGCAGCGCGGTTTCTGAGGTTATCCTCAGGAAGGCTTGATGCCTTCAGTGTGTAAAATTAGAAACCCGCCCCTCAAGGGCGGGTTTTTTCTGTCTGGAACCGTTTAACTTGGCGGTGCGTGGAGATCGCCTGGAGAGGATCAGTCGGCGTCGCGCAGAAAATCGAGGATCTGCCGGGGCAATCCACCCAGATGCAACAGCGGCGCATGCCCCTGACCCTGCGCGGTCACGCACAGGAGTGTCTGTCGCTTTTCCCGCATGCGCTCCACCGTCTCCGGTGTCAGGAGCTTTGAGTTTTCTCCCCGGATAACCATCATCGGCCCCTGCGGAAACTGATTGAACTGTGTCCAGAGCGACGGCAGGGGTTGGGACAGATCCAGCGCGGCAAAGGCTTCTCCGATGGCGGTATCGCAATCGGCAGCCAACTGCCCGGCGCTTTCCCGGTAGATCGCCCGTGCAAAACCCGTCCAGTCGTCCTCTGAGAGAAGCGGGAAGGCGGGGCCATGCACCTGTTTCAGCGTCGCCACCGCCTGCGGCCACGTGGCTGGCATATCCGGTGCGCGCAGATAATCCTGGATCTGCCGCAGGCCCTCGATGGCGAGGTCCGGCCCGATATCGTTGAAGATGACAGCGGACATTTTGTGCGGGGCCAGACCCGCCAGCACATGCAGGATAAGCCCGCCCCGGGACGTGCCGATGAAGGCAGCCCGGTCGATACCGCAGGCATCCAGCACCGTCAGCAGGTCCAACGCCTCCTGACCAGCCGTGTAGCTCGCCTTGTCGTCTGCCCGCTCTGACGTGCCGCGCCCGCGATAATCAATCGCGATGACCCGCCGGGGTTTTGCGGCGTCCTGGGCAATCAGTCCGGCGATTTCCTGAAAATCCCGCGCATTCCGGGTGAGGCCCGGCAGGCACACGACGGGATGCGCTGTTGATGGACCGGCGGGATCATAGATCCGGTAGCCGAGCCTGATGCCGTCGCCAGCCGTTGCAAATTGCTGAAGCCATTCCATGATGCGCTGCCCTCCGGTTGCCTCGACACGCTAGCCGATCATCGCAGGGAAGGGCAGGCTGAAATGCGCAAGCGTCGTTCTGGAACCCCGCCTGTCAGCGCCTGCCGAATCGCAGGTCGTCCTCGATATCGGCGCTCTGGCCAAGGCGCGTCTTGTACACCTGATAGTTTTCCATCACCCGCTGCACATAGTTGCGGGTTTCCGGAAAGGGGATGCGCTCGATCCAGTCGACCACTTCGTCCAGCGATTTTCCGCGCGGGTCGCCGTAACGGTCGATCCATTCCGGCACGCGGCGCGGGCCTGCATTATAGGCAATGAAGGTAAGGATATAGGAGCCGCCAAAGCTGTCGATCTGCTCGCCGAGATAGTGTGCGCCGAGAGTGGCGTTGTAGCCGGGGTCGGAAGTGAGCCGTGCCGGCGTAAATGTCATGCCGTGGCGGGTTGCAACACCCTTTGCCGTGCCCGGCAGGATCTGCAGCAGGCCGCGCGCATCGGCCGAGGAAATGGCAGCTGGGTTGAAAGCGCTTTCCTGGCGCGCGATCGCATAGGCAAGCGCCTTGCCGGACCCCTCGATTTGGGCGCTGGCGGGAATGACGCCGACCGGAAAGGCCAGCGCTGCAACATCGATCCCGCGGTTGAAGGCCGATTTGCCGATCTGCAGCGACAGCGCATGGTTGAGGTTGCGCTCGGCACGCGCGGCAAGGATTGCCAGTTCGCCCGGGCTCGTCAGCTGGTCTGCAAGCGCCCGGTAGAGGGCGTCTGCGCGCTCGTTGTGGCCGGCCGCATCCAGTCGGTCGATGGCGCGCACGGCCTCGCGCGCATCAAAGGTCCGTCGGTCGCTCGGTGTCGGGGCGGGATAGGAGACATTGATTGTCTTGGTCTTCAGCCGGGCGGCAGCCAGCTGGCCATAGAAGGTTGCCGGATAGCCGGCAGCATTTGCGTAAAACTCCGCCGCTTTGCCCGGGCCACCCTGATCGGCCGCGCGACCAAGCCAGTAGAGCGCGCGCGAGGCTGAAAGCGGTCGCGAGGAAGCGGCAAGGATCCGCTCGAAATGTTTTGCAGCCGTTGCCGGATCGTTGAGCCCCCGCAGGGCATACCATCCGGCATGAAATTCCGCGTCGACGATATCGACCGTGCTCTTGGCGTCATGGCTGGCCGTGATGCGGTAGGCTTCGCGAAAATCACCTTTGTCGGCCAGGCCGCGCGCAATGATGCGCCGTTCATTCCACCATTCGGTGGCATTTACCTGTTGCGACCGGTCGCGCGGCGCCCGCTCCATCAGGGCTGCCGCCTCGGGATAACGATCCTGCTGGCGCAGATATTCGACGCGGACAAACAGATAGGCCGGGTCTCTTGCAAAGGCAGAGCCTGCCGCATCGAGAAGGGCGCCGGCATTTCTGGCCTTGGCTGAAACGGCACTCCAGGCCGTATGGAGCGGCTGCGCATGGGCAAGCTCGGCGAATCGCTTCGCCTGCGCGGTGCGCCCGCGGTACATCAGATAATCCATCCGCGCCCGGTGATCGGATACGGTAAGGAGCCCGCCGAATTCCTGGAGGAGGCTGTCCTCCAGATCCTTGTCGAGCGCAGTGCCGATCCAGAACGGCCGCAGAATGGCGCCCGCCTGTGGTGTCCTTCCGGTGGAAACCAGCGCACGGGCAAGGATGATTGCGCCCTGCGGCGTTTCCGGCGCGCTGCGACCAAAGGCGGCCAGCACCTCTGATGGCGCCGGATTTTCCCGGAAAAGCGCCCGTTCGAAATTGCCGCGCAACCGGCCAAGGCCCGGCCAGCCCTGCAGCTCGCTATCGGCCAAGGCAATTTCGCGGGAGGGCACGTCGCGCAGGCCGGAGGTGACGATGGCCCAGGTTAAGAGGTGGCGGTCGAGCGACCCTTGCGCAAGCTGGTCGCGCACGGCCAGCGCATCGGTCGCGTCGTTGCTCGACAGGAAATCCAGCCCCGCCTTCAGCTGTGTGGTCGGCAGTGTCTGTTCTGTGGGGGAGGTGGGGCGAGGCGGAATGGAGCCGGTATATTCCGGCACGGAAACGCGTTCCAGCGATGCCGGGCGCGTTAGCGGCAGCGGCACGGGGCCATCCGGCACGGGTGCTGCCCACAGGCTTCCTGCGCAAAGCGAAAGCCCAAGGCCGCTTAACAGAACCGACTTTCTCATCCCTCAACCCGCGGCACGAACTCTTCTATCCTATTAGTTGACGTGATGATTAACAGAGGCTTACCGAACGGCGGTCGTGACCGGATTTCTTGATCACGATCCGGTGCGAAACCGAAAAGACCCTGCTTGTTTCAACCTATTGGCCGCACTATGGTGCCCGCCACATTATCAGACAATACGGCCGAAGCATGAAGATCGGCCGTTCGGGAGTTATTGCATGTTCAAGGGGTCCATGCCCGCGCTTGTCACGCCTTTCACCGATTCGGGGGCGGTGGACGGGGATGCTTTTGCCGCTCACGTCGAGTGGCAGATCACAGAAGGCAGCACCGGTCTGGTGCCGGTCGGCACAACAGGCGAATCGCCAACCTTGTCCCATGACGAGCACAAGCGTGTCATCGAGCTGTGTATTGAGGTTGCGGCAAAGCGGGTGCCGGTCGTTGCCGGCGCCGGCTCCAACAACACGCGCGAGGCCATCGAGCTTGCCCAGCATGCCGAACAGGCCGGCGCCGATGGCCTGCTGGTCGTCACCCCCTATTACAACAAGCCGACGCAGAAGGGGCTGATCGCGCATTATTCGGCGATCGCCGAGGCCGTGTCGCTGCCGATCATCATCTACAATATTCCGGGTCGTTCGGTCATCGACATGACGCCGGAGACGATGGGCGCGCTGGTCAAGGCTTATCCAAACATCGTCGGTGTCAAGGATGCGACCGGCAGGATCGAGCGCGTTTCCGAGCAGCGCATGACCTGCGGACCGTCTTTCGTGCAGCTGTCTGGCGAGGATGCAACGGCGCTTGGCTTCAACGCCCATGGCGGTGTTGGCTGTATTTCCGTCTCGGCCAATGTCGCGCCGCGGCTTTGCGCCGAATTCCAGCAGGCAACGCTTGCCGGCGATTACGCCAAAGCGCTCGATTATCAGGATCGTCTGATGCCGCTGCACAAGGCGATCTTCATGGAGCCCGGCGTTTGCGGGGCAAAATATGCCCTGTCGCGTATTCGGGGGCTGAACCGCACGGTGCGCTCGCCACTGATGTCGAGCCTTGAAGCCTCGACGGAAGCGGCCATCGATCAGGCGCTGCGCCATGCCGGTCTGCTGAACTGACAGCCACTTAAGGCGAATGCGCCGGCAGTTTTGCACTGCCGGCTTTCCATCTGGCCAGCGACACACTACATTGGTGTGACAGCCCGGCCATCGGCCGGCAGAATTTTTTGAGACTTTTGACGGATCGGACCAGCTTCCATGGCACCCAGGGGCAGCCAGCGCGTCGTAAACAAGATCGTTGCGGAAAACCGCAAGGCGCGCTTCAACTACGAGATCATCGATACCTACGAGGCGGGCATCATGCTGACCGGCACGGAGGTGAAGTCGCTGCGCGAAGGCAAGGCGAACATTGCCGAATCCTATGCGTCCGACGAGGGCCAGGAAATCTGGCTGATCAACTCGCATCTGCCGGAATATCTGCAGGCGAACCGCTTCAACCACGAGCCGCGCCGCCGCCGCAAGCTTCTGCTCAACAAGCGCGAGATCAACCGGCTGCGCGTCGGCATCAACCGCGAAGGCATGACGCTGGTCCCGCTCAAGATCTATTTCAACGAAAAGGGCCGCGCCAAGCTCGAACTGGCGCTCGCCAAGGGCAAGAAGCTGCATGACAAGCGCGAGACCGAGAAGGAACGCGACTGGAACCGGCAGAAGAGCCGCCTGTTGAAAACTGGCTGAGGATTTGCCGCGTCACTGTGATCGTTTTCAAAGCCGTGGAGCATTTTGGCTCCACGGCTTTTTCATGATGTGCTGCCGGCCGTTCGTTCAGCGGCCGCTGAAGCCCATGGCCATCATCGCTGCTGCCCGATGCGCCTCGCGCAGCAGTTCATCCTGCCGGGCGGCGCGGCCTCGTCCGTCATAGGGCTCGTTGTGCCCGCCGATGAGGCCGATATCGCGCAACTGGTGATCATCCAGCGCCACGGTGGAATTGCGGGTGGCGCGGCGGCGAACGATCGAGAGGAAGCCGGAAAGGCCGAACAGTCGAAGGATGCGGCTTGCCGGCATCTTCTCGGTTGCGGCGGAGATTTCAGCGGTCTGGTCGATCGTGCGCATGGCTCACTCCTTGTCGATGAGGCACGAAATGGTGTTCCCGCTCTGCCGGTCGGGCAGCGGGCAACGGTGATGGGTTGGGGGTTTCTGGGGTGTCGCCTCTGCGACAGGCGGCAAACTGTCGCAGACCAAGCCATTCGTCCAGTGAATGTTTTGAATGTCATGCATCACGACAACTGATCGCCGCGTTCCGCCGCCGCGGGCGCCGAGTTGCGCCGCCGGTGGTGCAGCGCGACGCTTGCCGTGACGCCGCGCACGGTGGCTTTGCGTCTCCGTTTGCGCCGGTCATCATAATTATAGCCGCGCCTTAAATGGCCATTAAGGTTAGCAAGGCATAAATTTGGACATCAGGAAGTTACGAAACCGGTAACCATGTTTTCATGCCGGCGCCGCCTGTCCGTTCGCGTTTAGTGTCGAGTAGAGCGTAGTATGACGAGTATCATGACCAATACGGGTGCCATGGCGGCACTTTCCACCCTGCGCGACATCAATCGTGCCTTGGAGACGACCCAAGGGCGTATGGCGAGCGGCGTACGCATCGGCCAGTCCTCGGAAAATGCCGCTTACTGGTCTATCGCCGCCACGATGAAATCCGACGACAAGGCGTTGGCCGCTGTCCAGGATGCGATGAACCTTGGCGCTGCCACCGCAGACACCGCCTATGCGGGCTTGAGTGCTTCCATCGACGTGGTGGATGAAATCAAGTCCAAGCTGATTGCCGCACGCGAACCCGGCGTCGACAAGGAGAAGGTCGACAAGGAAATCGACCAGCTGAAACAGCAACTTGTCTCCATCACCGATGCGGCAAGCTTCAACGGCGTCAACTGGCTGAAGCTCAATGACGGCTCTGACACCACGGCCAAGGTGGCTGCCTCGTTTTACCGCGACCTAGACCGCAGCGTGTTCATGGACATGATCGAGTTCGATCTGGTGGCCAGCGATGGCACCATCACCTCGCTTGTCGACAACCGTTCCACCAGCACCAATGGCGGCGCCGGCATCTTTACCAACACCCAGTTTGCCATCGATTCAGGAGCAAGTGCTAATTATGTGCTGGTCGTCAACCAGAGCAACAGCACATCAGGTGTGGAGATCGCGCTGACCCGGGATACCAGCAGTGATCAATTGGATGACATGATCACCGTGGTCGAGGAGATGTTGCAGATGATGGCGGATGCCGGCGCCAATATCGGCTCTGTACAATCGCGCGTTGCGCTGCAGCTCGACTATACGTCCAAGCTGCGCGACTGGATGAAGGGTGGCATCGGCACGCTGATCGATGCCGAGATGGATGAGGAAGCAACGCGCCTGAAGGCGCTGACGACACAGCAGCAGCTTGCCATCCAGGCCCTGTCGATTGCCAACACGCAGCCGCAGAACATTCTGTCTCTGTTCAACTGAGCGGTGGGCAATGCCACATCGGGAAGGTGAGGGGCCGGCAGACGGCCCCTCGATGACGCTCACGGCCGGTAGGTAACCCTTGAGCCGGAGCCGTTGGGCGTGAAGACGAGGCCCGCATCATCTGCCTGCGTGATCTGGTACGCGCCGGGCTGCCTGTTGTTGCCGGTAAATGTGCCCGCCGCGTAGTTGAATCGATGATCGTTGTTCCAGTTGCAGGGCGTCGGCTGCTCATCGATCTGCACAGCCACACCATCGTTCACCGCAACACCACCGAGTGTCAGTGGCGCTACGTTGAAATTTCTGAAATAAATTTGGACCCAAACCATCGGGCATTCCTTTTCTGGGGAGTGGATCCGCCCACAATCTTTATAGGATTTTACCGCTATAAATGCAATCATAAATTGTATTTATAGCGGTTCATGGTTCGTTCCTGCAATCAATTTCGCTGATGGGTGCCCCAAGCAAAACTCGCTTTAGCCCGGCCGCATGGTCCGCTATTGTTCGGCAAAAGGGAGCCGTAACAAATGTCCGAGAAAACCGCGCCGGGACTGCCCTGGCTGATCATTGCCAGCGGATCGCTGATCGTGCTTCTGGTCTTCGGACCACGCTCGGCCATGGGCTTCTTCCAGCTGCCGATGCTGGCGGACAAGGGCTGGGATCGATCCACCTTCGGCCTTGCTATGGCCTTCCAGAACCTGTTCTGGGGGCTCAGTCAGCCGTTCTTCGGGGCGATGGCGGATAAATATGGCACCGGCCGTGTTCTGGTTGCCTCCGGCGTGCTTTATGCGCTCGGCCTGCTGGTCATGGCGCATGCGGCAGCGCCCGTCTGGCTGCATATTGGTGGTGGCGTGCTGGTTGGCACGGCGATCGGCGCCGGCTCGTTCAGCGTTATCCTGTCTGCCTTTGCGCGCAATGTCACGCCGCAGCAGCGCTCCATGGCGTTTGGCATCGGCACGGCGGCTGGATCTGCCGGCATGTTCCTGTTTGCGCCGATCAGCCAGACGCTGATCAGCACCTATGGCTGGTCGGACAGTCTTGTGATCATGGGTGTGATGATGCTCGCCGTGCCGCTTCTGGCCTTTCCGTTGCGTGGCAATGCCACATCGGGCACACAGAGCAAGGCGCAGTTCGAGCAGAGCGTGGCGGGCGCGCTGAAGGAAGCGTTTGCCCACCAGAGTTTTCTGCTTCTGGTCAGCGGCTTTTTCGTCTGCGGTTTCCAGGTGGCCTTCATCACCGCGCATTTTCCGGCCTATCTCGGCGATATCGGCATCGATGCCCGTTATGCGGTCATCGCCATGGCCTGCATCGGTTTCTTCAACATCATCGGGTCGCTGGCCGCCGGTGTGATCGGCCAGCGTTATTCAAAGCCGTATTTTCTGGCGCTGATCTATATCGGCCGCTCGATTGCCGTCACGGCCTTCCTGCTCCTGCCGCAGTCGCCGCTATCGGTCATCGTTTTTGCGATCGTCATGGGTCTGTTGTGGCTTTCCACCGTGCCGCCCACCAATGCGCTGGTCGCCATCATGTTCGGTACGCGCCATCTTGGCCTCCTCGGCGGCATGGTGTTCCTGTCGCACCAGATCGGCTCGTTCCTCGGCGTGTGGATGGGCGGCTTTCTCTATGACCGTTTTGGCTCGTACGATGCGGTCTGGTGGCTTGGCGTGGCGCTTGGCCTGTTTGCTGCCGTGGTTCACTGGCCGATCCGTGAACGACCTGTGGACCGGCCCCTGGCGCCTGCGGTTTAAATTTCAGTCCTGCGGAACAGTCGAAATTCGCGTCAGCGCCTTCAGCGCCGCCTGCACAAACCCGTCGCGGGCGGCGTTTTCGGTGATGCCGCGCGGCTCGTAGACGTGGCGGTTGAGGAAGAAACCACTGAGGCGAAAGGCGGCCGCAAGGCTCTGCGGATCGACGCTGCGGTTTGATTGCGTGCCGAGAAACGCCGGCAGAGCCAGCAGCCTGTCGGCATAGGGCGCGCCGGCTGCACGGCTCACCGCCCGCCCGCTTTTCGGTGAGACATAGACCAGATCCTCGAGCGTACCCGTTGCCGCACATTCGGCAAGGTCCAGCCCGAAGCCGAGATCGTTCAGCACCGCAAGCTCGAAGCGCACGAACAGTTCGCCAGCCCCTGCCGGGTCGTGCATGTGGTCAAGAATGATATCGAGCGCCTCGAACAGATGCGGATGCGGATCGCGTTCCGGCAGAAGCCGCAGGAGCGAGCCCATGGCCTGCACGCCGTAAAGCGCGGTGGCGCTTTCCATCAGCCGTGCGGCGCGCAGGTTGACCGGTTCCAGCTTGAAATCGCCCAGATGCTCATCGAGCCGCGCCCGCCATACGGCCTCCACCCGGTTACCCGGCTGCAGAACCGGCTGCATGCTGCGTGAGCGCCCGCCACGCACCAGCCCCATATGCCGACCGCGGGCACGCGTCATCAGTTCCGCCACCACGCTGGTTTCCCCGTGACGGCGAACGCCGATGATGATGCCTTCGTCCTGCCACTGCATTCGGGGCCAAATTCCTGTCAGTTTATCCGCATGTTAGCGCACCAAAACGCTCTGATGAACCGATTTATCCGCTTGCCCGTCCATCCATGGAACAAACAGCGGGGTCTGGGTGTTGCTGGCGCGAAACAAATGAGGACGTTCCCATGCGCCACGCCGCTGCCGCCATCTTTCTTTTCGCTATCCCGACGATCGTTGTCGCAGCACCGCCGGCTTCCGCTCAATCGCCGGCCCTGGAGCAGGCCTGCGTCAACGTGGCCAAGAACTTCCTTCTGTCTCCGAAGCTGACGACCGGTATCGTGCAGTCCTTCCCGGAGCTTGATCCGCCCGGCGCGCGCCTCACCTTTGCCACGCGCGACAATCCGCAGCCGGTCGATTTCACCAATCAGATCGAGTGCGAGTTCAACAAGGCAGAGGCGCCGTTCGGCCTCACGCGCTTCTGCATTTCCAACACCTGTTATTCGGCAACGGAACAGGAGCCGGAGCAGCGCCGTCGTTATCTCGAAGTGAAGGCGCTGATGGATCGCCAGAAGTAAGAAGGGGCCACAGGGCCCCTTCAAGGATCGGATGACGTGAGGGTTGCCTGACCGCCGAAGCCAGATCGGCACGGCACGGTCGGGTGATCAGCCTTTTGGGAACTCCAGTCCCATTTCGCGAAAACGCTCGGGGTCGTCGCCCCAGTTTTCACGCACCTTCACGAACAGGAAGAGATGGACGGGCTGCTCGAGGATTTCGGAAATTTCCTTGCGTGATGCGGTGGAAATTGCCTTGATCGCGTCGCCGTTCTTGCCGAGCGCAATCTTCTTCTGGCTGTCACGCTCCACATAGATCACCTGCTCGATGCGCACGGACCCATCCTTGCGCTCTTCCCACTTTTCGGTTTCGACGTGGGAGGCGTAAGGAAGCTCCTGGTGCAGGCGCAGAAACAGCTTTTCGCGGGTGATTTCGGCGGCGAGCTGGCGCATCGGCAGGTCCGAAATCTGGTCTTCCGGATAATACCACGGTCCCTCCGGCAATTCCTTGGCCAGATAATCCATGAGGTGCGTGCAGCCAGAGCCGGTGGTTGCCGAGATCATGAAGGTCTGCTCGAAGGCAACCTTCTCATTGGCAATCTGCGCCAGCTTCAGCAGGTCTTCCGGGCGCACCCGGTCGATCTTGTTGAGAACCAGGATCTTTGGCTGATAGACGTCCTTCAGGCCTTCCAGGATCGTATCCGCATCACCGCGGATGCCGCGCTCGCTGTCGATCAGCAGCATGATGCGGTCCGCGTCCTTGGCGCCGCCCCAGGCGGTGGTCACCATGGCGCGGTCCAGCCTGCGGCGCGGCTTGAAGATGCCGGGCGTATCCATGAACACGATCTGCGTGCGGTCATGGATCGCGATGCCGCGCACGATGGCGCGTGTCGTCTGCACCTTGTGGCTGACGATCGATACCTTGGCGCCAACCAGCCGGTTGAGCAGGGTCGATTTGCCGGCATTGGTGGCACCAATCAGCGCCACGAAACCGGAACGCGTCGGGCGCTCGTCCACGGGCGTCTCAACGTCGGCCACGGCGTCTTCGGCGGGAATGTTGTCTTCTTCGGTCATAAAGTCCTTCAGCCTTCGTTGGCGGGCTTTTGCCACACGCCTTCACGTTCGAGCATTTTGGTCGCCGCCACCTGTTCGGCTGCGCGTTTGGAGCGTTCGACGCCGGTTTCCGGGGCAACGCCCTTGATCGACACGGTCACGGTAAAGCGTGGATCGTGATCCGGGCCGGAGCGATCGTCAACCGTATAAAGCGGCGTTGTGCCGAAACGGGCATGCGACCATTCCTGCAGCTCGGTCTTGGCATCCCGCTTGGCGGCATCGGCACGGGTCGCCCGGTCGTGCCAATTGCGCAGGATGAAACCGCGCGCCGCTTCCAGGCCGCCATCGAGGTAAAGCGCCGCAATCAGGCTTTCCACCACGTCGGCGCGCACGTTCAGCATGCGCTTGCCGGTGAGCTTCTTCACGTCGGCGCCGGTGCGAATGAACTCGTGCAGGCCCAACTCATCGGCAATGCCCGCGCAGCTGTCGGCGCTGACCAGCTGGTTCAGGCGCACGGAAAGCTCGCCTTCGGTGGCATTGCGGAAGGTCGTGAACAGCATTTCGGCCACGCAGAGGCCGAGAACCCGGTCGCCCAGAAATTCCAGGCGCTCGTAGTTGGCGACCTTCGCGCTGCCGGTGCTGGCATGGGTCAGCGCGCGGTCCAGCCATTGCTTGTCCGAGAAAGCATGGCCGATGACTTTCTCAAGCCTCTGGCGTTCTTCCCCGGATAGCGATGTCGGCTTCATCAGTTGACCACCTTGAACAGACGATCCCAGCGCATATTGGCCGGCCAGTTCCAGATCTCGCGGAACGAGGTATCGTTGCCGAGCGAGAAGAAGATCACGCTGGCGCGACCCACGAGGTTTTCAGCGGGAACATAACCCACATCGAAGCGGCTATCGAGAGAGTTGTCGCGATTATCGCCCATGAAGAAGTAATGGCCTTCGGGCACGATGAATTCGCGGGTGTTATCGCCGCGCGAGACGGGCGACTGGTCCAGTGTGTCGTAGGTCTTGCCGTTATCCAGGGTCTCGCGGAACACCGGAACGTCGGCGCCCGGATCCAGGCGATAATCGGAGGTAAAGCTGCCATCGGCCATTTTCGGCACCGGCTGCCCGTTGATGTGCAGCACGCCGTTGATCATCTGGATACGGTCGCCGGGCAGGCCGACGAGGCGCTTGATGTAATCCACGTCCGGATCCGTCGGCAGGCGGAAGACGATCACGTCGCCACGCTTGGGCGGCGAAAACTCAAGGACGCGGCCGGAAAACAGGTTCGGCGAGAACGGCAGCGAATATTTCGAATAACCGTAAGCGAACTTGTTGACGAAGATATAGTCGCCCACGAGCAGGGTCGGCATCATCGAGCCGGAGGGGATGGTGAAGGGCTGGAACAGCACGGTACGGATCACCATGGCAAGCAGCAGCGCCTGGATGATGACCTTGATATTTTCCCAAAGGGCGTTCTGCTTCTTTTCGGTTCGTTCTGCCACGTGTGCGTCTTTCGTTTCCAGCGTTTTGCGCTTCTCTAAACTCTTAACCCCATGCGGGCAATGGCCTTGACCGTGCGGGCCTTTTCAGGCGGCAACGACCGGACGGGCTTCGATCACCACGAAGGCTTGCGCATAGGGAAATTCGTCGGTGATGGTGAGATGGATCACGGCCTCGTGGCCGGGCGGCAGAAGGGCTTTCAGCCGCTCGCCTGCACCATTCGTCAGCGCCATGGTCGGTTTTCCCGAGGGCAGGTTGACAACGCCCATGTCACGCCAGAACACGCCCTGCGCAAGGCCGGTTCCGAGCGCTTTCGAACAGGCCTCCTTGGCCGCGAAGCGCTTGGCATAGGAGGCGGCGCGCATCTTGCGCCCGTCGGACTTTTTGCGTTCGATGTCGGTGAAACAGCGGTGCGTGAAACGCTCGCCGAAGCGTTCGATGGATTTTTCGACCCGTCTGATATCGATCAGGTCGCTGCCCATGCCAATGATCATGCCATTCTCCCTGCTGCCAGTCTGACCGAGATGTCAGGGCGCACTCTGCGTATCGACCGTCGAGGCGGCTTCGCGGCGCGCGACGAAATTTGCCCGTCGTGCGGCACGATACCTTCTGATCCCCACAAAAGTGGCGATATAGCAGCAGAGGCCAGTCAAAATCGCGGGAGGAAGGGCGCCAATCGCCAGCGGCTCGAAAACCGGCCGCCACAGTTCGCGCACGTGAAAACCTTCGAGCAGATGAAGGAGATCGGCGGTGGAGGTGGCGGCACTGGGCTCGCGGCCAAGCATTTCATGGCCGATCTGCCAGGTAATGGGCAGGATGAAGGGAATGGTCAGCGGATTGCTGAAGGCTGTGCCAAGCGTTGCGGCAATGAGGCTTGCCCGCAGCAGGAAGGCGATGGCCAGCGCCATGGCAATGTGAAAACCAAAAAATGGTGTCCAGGCCGACATCAGGCCGATGGCAAGGCCAGCCGCCACGGCATGCGGTGAACCACCCATCCGCAAGGCCCTTGCCCTGACATAACGCAGGGTCCGCAAGAGGCCTTTGCGGCGTCTGTTCTTCAACCCGCGGGAAGCGGCGGGATGAGCTTTCTTCATGAAACTGAACGGCATGAAAGCGCGCATGGGGTACTACCGGTCCTTGCCGGCAGGGCCCGGCGCTCTGCTTGCGCGATCAGAGGCCCTTGCGGAACATACCGCGGTCGATCTGGCGCATGCGATATTCGAGTTCGATCGCATCGTGCGATTCATTCAGATAGGCCATTTCACGATCCTGAACAGAGGGAGCGCGAAGGGCGCGGGCGATGGTGCGAAGCGGCTTGAACATTGTCATCTCCTAATGTTGCGTTGCACAACATATAGTCGATGCCAGACCTTTCCACCAACGCGACCTTCCCTCATCAGCCTTGCGTCTAGCGCATAGCGGCAGGACGTCTTCCTGCCGCAATGCTTAACAGGTGATCAGTCGTAGACGCGCTTGACCGTCGAAACGCAGTCCAGATCCTTCAACTGTGTCAGAAGCTGGTTGAGGTGGCGCAGGTCCCAGACCTCGATTTCCAGCGAAAGCTCGGAAAAATCCGCCGCCACCCGTCCCATCGTCATGGTGCGGATGTTGATGTCGAGGTTTGCGACCTTCTGGGCGATGGTGGCGAGCGTTCCCGGCTCGTTCAGAGCGTTGATGGCGACCTTTGCGGAAAAACGCTGCTTGTTGGCGGCATCGAGATCCCAGCGCACATCGATCCAGCGCTCGGGCTGATCGTCGAAGCGCTGAAGGGCAGAGGCCTGGATCGGGTAGATCGTCATGCCCTTGCCTTCGTCCATGATGCCAACGATGCGGTCTCCCGGCACGGCACCGGCGGGGGCGAAATGCACTTCCATATTGCCGGAAAGGCCGCGGATCGGCAGGGGATCGGGGCCCTCGAGATCGCCCGCCGCCTTTGCCGCATCATGCGCGGTGCGTTCTGTGCCGGGTACGCGGAACATCATGCCCGACGCACTCTGCATGTTGAACCAGCCCTGGTCGGCAGCCGGCTTGATCGTCGTACGCTCATCCTTGAAATCTGGATACACGGCTTTCAGCACATCAAGCGAGGACAATTCGCCGCGACCGACCGATGCGATCGCATCCTCGACATCCTTCTGGCCCAGGCGATGCAGCGCCGGCTTCAGCACATCGCGGGAAAATTCCTTGCCCGCCCGCTCAAACGTGCGCTCCAGAATGCGGTGGCCAAGGCCTGCATACTGTTTGCGGATGGCCATGCGGGTGGCGCGGCGGATGGCCGCGCGCGCCTTGCCGGTGACGACGATCTGCTCCCAGGCCGCCGGTGGCACCTGCACGCCCGAGCGGATGATCTCCACCTCGTCGCCATTGGCAAGCCGGGTGACCAGCGGCATGATGCGACCGTTGATCTTGGCGCCAACCGTGGTGTCGCCGATATTGGTGTGGACGGCATAGGCAAAGTCGATCGGCGTTGCCCCGCGTGGCAGCGCGATCAGCTTGCCCTTCGGCGTGAAGCAGAACACCTGGTCCTGGAACAGCTCGAGCTTGGTGTGCTCGAGGAATTCCTCCGGATTGTCACCTTCCGCCAGCGCTTCGATGGTGTGGCGCAGCCAAGAATAGGCATTGCTTTCCCGTGACAGAAGTTCGCCCGGTTCGCCGCCCTCGCCATCTTTGTAGAGGCTGTGGGCGGCAATGCCGTATTCGGCGATATCGTGCATGCGTCGCGTGCGGATCTGCAGCTCGATGCGCTGGCGCGACGGGCCGACGATGGTCGTGTGGATAGAACGGTAATCGTTCTGCTTCGGCGTCGAGATATAATCCTTAAACCGCCCCGGCACGACGCGCCAGCGGGTGTGGACAATGCCAAGCGCCCGATAACAGGCGGGCACGTCGTCAACGATCAGCCGGAAGCCGTAGACATCCGACAGCTGCTCGAAGGAAAGGGACTTCGACTGCATCTTGCGGAACACAGAATAGGGCTTTTTCTGGCGGCCCTTGGCGGTGGCGTTCAAAAGGCCGTTTGCCACCATCAGGTCGCGCAGCTCGTCCTCGATCTTGGCAATCAGGCCTTCGTTGCGGGCCGACAGTTCGGCCAGCCGGTTGGTCACCGTCTCATAGGCTTCCGGATTGAGATAACGGAAGGACAGGTCCTCCAGCTCGTCGCGCATGTCCTGCATACCCATGCGGCCGGCGAGCGGCGCATAGATTTCCATCGTTTCTTCGGAAATGCGGGCGCGTTTGTCGTCGCGCATATGCTCGAGCGTGCGCATGTTGTGCAGCCGGTCGGCAAGCTTGACCAGAAGCACGCGCACATCGTCGGAAATGGCGAGCAGAAGCTTGCGCAGGTTTTCCGCCTGCTTGGCCTTCTTCGAGACGAGATCGAGCCGCTTGAGCTTTGTCAGCCCCTCGACCAGTCGGCCGATGTCTTCGCCGAACAGTTCGTCGATTTCAGCCCGCGTGGCGGTCGTATCCTCGATCGTGTCATGCAGCAGGGCGACGGCAATCGTCGACTCGTCGAGATGCATCTCGGTGAGGATGGCGGCGACTTCCAGCGGATGCGAGATATAGGGGTCGCCGCTCGCGCGCTTCTGCTGGCCATGCTTCTGCATCGCATAGACATACGCCTTGTTGAGCAGAGCCTCGTTTGCATCGGGCTTGTATTTCTGGACCCGCTCGACAAGCTCGTATTGCCGCATCATGCTGTGGAAGATCCTTTAAGCAACCCGGAACAAAAAGAAAAAGGCGCGCCAACCGTGAGATTGGCGCAGCCATCATTATGCAGACAACAAGATTATGGCGAGATCATTGACGATCGGTAATCGTCGTTGATCCCTCAGTAATCGTCGCTTTTTTCCGGCGGTACCAGGCCTTCGATGCCGGCCAGCAGATCTTCTTCCGTCATCTGGTCGAAGGTCAGTGTTTCCGGCAGGTCGTCTTCGTCCAGGCCCTTTTCGGCACCGGCGGAGGCGCCGGCATTGGCCGAGATCATCGTCGACGGATCGGGCTCGGGCTCGTCCACTTCCACATGCTTCTGCAGCGAGTGGATCAGGTCTTCCTTGAGGTCGTCGGGCGACAGGGTTTCGTCGGCGATTTCGCGCAACGCAACGACCGGATTCTTGTCGTTGTCGCGATCGATGGTGATCGAGGCGCCCTGCGAAATCTGGCGGGCACGATGGCTGGCGAGCAGCACCAGCTCGAAACGGTTATCGACTTTGTCGATGCAATCTTCTACGGTGACGCGGGCCATTGCCTGTCCTTCTGCGATCGGTATTCATGTGATTAGGACGCCGGATACAGGCAATGGCCGAGGAATTCAAGTTTTTCCTCGTCTGCCCTTGTGTGTGATGGTGTCCACGCCCAAATCATCAAGGGATAACCAAGCGAAATCGCTTGGATAAAGCCGAATCGTGAATTAAACACTTCATATATGAAGATATGGTAATGTAGCAGAGCAGCCTGCCCCTTTTTTTTATATGGGGGTGCCTGGGGAGAGGCTGGCGGTTCAAAGATATTTTGAGAATGAATGGAGGAAACCATGTTTGACCCACGGGAAAAAATTGCCCTTTTTATTGATGGCGCCAATCTTTACGCAGCATCGCGCAGCCTTGGATTCGATATCGATTACCGCAAGTTGCTGAAGGCGTTCCAGAAACGCGGCTATCTGCTGCGCGCCTATTATTACACGGCGCTGATCGAGGATCAGGAATACTCTTCCATAAGGCCGCTGATCGATTGGCTGGATTACAATGGCTACAAGGTCGTGACCAAGCCTGCCAAGGAATTCACCGATTCCATGGGCCGCCGCAAGGTGAAGGGCAATATGGATATCGAACTGGCCATCGATGCGATGGAACAGTCGGAAACGGTGGATCACCTGGTTCTGTTTTCCGGTGACGGCGATTTCACCACGTTGGTGGAAGCGCTGCAGCGCAAGGGCCGCAAGGTCTCCGTCGTCTCGACCATGGCAACGCAGCCGCCGATGATTGCCGACGACCTGCGCCGCCAGTCGGATCACTTCATCGACCTCATCTCGCTGAAGGCCGAAATCGGCCGCGATCCTTCCGAGCGCGTGCAGCGCCCGGCGGAAACGGCACCCGAGCAGGCAGAGGCCTGATCGCCGACCTCCGTTGAAGGCAACGTCCAGGCGTTCATGCGCCTTTCCCGCTGTGCCGCAAGCGCGGTGGGAAAGGTGTCAGCGGCGCTTGATGGGCCAGGTGTCGCGCCGGTCGAGGACTTTTGCGGCATCTCCGACGGCAATCGTTCCCGAACCCACCGGCACGGCGTTCCAGCCGAACAGCGGTCCCGGCACCCGTCGGTCCGCCGACATGCGGATGCGGCCCATGGCCGGCATCGGACTTGCCCCTTCGCGTGAGCCCGTCTGCTGGTCCTGCGTCGTCATGATGCAGCGCGCGCAGGGTTTGACGAGATAAAGCACCACGCCGCCGATCTCGATCGAGCCCCAGCCGTCTTCGGCAAAAGGCTCGTCATGGTCGATCACCACATTGGCGCGAAAACGGTCCATACCGACCGGTTCCTCGCCATGGGCTGCCATGTCGGCATTGAGCGCGGTCAGCGACCCGGTCGTGGTCACAAGAACCTGGTAGCCATCGCCAAAGGCGACCGGCGTGCCGGGGCCTGCCCAGTCTGCGCTTGCGGTTCGGCGCGACATCTCGTCGAAATGGACCAGTTTGACCGGGCGGCCGAGAAAGGCCGACAGGGCATCGTTGACCATGGTGTCGGCCACGGCGGCGCTCACCGTCTGATCCCAGATCGTCACATCCATGCGATCATCAACCGGCGGCGGCGCGACCGCGAGCGGCGGATGGCCTTCCATCGACAGGGTCAGAGGCGCGCCAGGCGTTGCCGAAACCTGCGCCAGCGCCGGCAGCTGCCGTTGCGTGATGAAACTGCCGGATGGATCGGTCACCATCCAGCGCCGGTCATGGCCAAGGCCCCAGGCATCGATCGGGCTTTCACGGAGCGAGATGCCGCGCCCGCTCTTTAAGGGGAAGATGTTGAGGGCGGAGACGCGCATGGAAAATCCTCAGATTTCGTCGAGAAACAGATCGCGGAATTGGGCCAGCCGCTGGTGTCGTTCGCCGGCCAGGTGCCGGCCGGTCGGCGTCTGGAAACCATCGGCCAGCCGCAGCAGCTTTGTCTCGAAATGATCGAGTGAAAATGCCTTGTCGTCCAGCGCGCGGTGCTCTCCTTTCGGGTCGGCCGGCTCGTAGAGTTTCGAGCCCATGCGGCCGGCCGTATAAAAGGTGCGGGCAATGCCGATGGCGCCAAGCGAATCCAGCCGGTCGGCATCCTGCAGGATCTTTGCCTCCAGCGTTTGTGGCGCATGGCCCGCCGAAAAACTGTGGGTGAGGATGGCATGCGCCACCGCCTCGATCCGCGCTGGCGGCCAGTTCAATCCAGCCAGGATGTCGCTTGCCTTTTCGCTGGCAAGCCGGGACGACTGTGCCCGTTCGGGATGGTTCTTGGCCAAGGACACACAATCATGCAGCAGAACGGCCGCGGCAAGGATTTCGCCGTCGCCGCCCTCCTGCGCCTGGATGCGAAGGGCATTGTGGAACACGCGCATAATATGGGCGATATCGTGGGCGCCATCTTCCTCCTGCACTGCATGGTGCAGAAGCGCATCGGCCAGAGTTTCATAAGGCGCAAAACGCGCCACGATGGGGTTCACGTTTCCATCAGGCATCAGCTGCTTCTTCCGATTCGGAGACGGTCTCTTTGCCGTTCTTCTGCGCCAGAATGCGCTGGTAGAAAAGCCCGATGCCGATCAGAACGCCGCCCAGACCAATGAAGGACAGCGCGCGCAAAATGCCTTCGAGATTGGCCATGTCGATGAGAAACACTTTCAGCACCGCCACCAGCACCAGGCCCGCCGAGACGAGCCGCAGGCTGCGCAGATTGCGCCAGGAACCGACCGCCAGAAGCCCGACGCCGATGATCAGCCAGACAACCGAATAGGTATAGGTCTCGCCCTCGAAAAAACCCTTCCAGGAGGCGATGTTTTCACCCTGCCAGAACCAGCGTACCGACAGCGTTGCCCAGGCAAAGCCGAGAAAGGCGCCGGTGATTGCAAGCATGGTCACGTAGGGCGCGGGCCGTCTCTGCCGTGCATAAGCGGCAAGGCCCCCATAGGCGAGTGCCGGCAGCAGGTAACCGGGCACGAGCAGGTTGAGGAACGGCCAACTGCCGGTGTTTTCGCCGGAAAAATACGGGTTGAGCGCGCCGAGATGCAGTGCCAGCACATTGAGCGTGGCAACCACCCCCGCCAGCATCGAGCCATAACGCAAGGCGCGGCTCGGGCTTTTGATGTCGAGCGTCATCAGCACACCCGAGAGGCCGATGGTGAGAAGCGTATAGGTGGACTGTTCGCCAAGCGTCTGCACCCGGTCATCCAGAACGCCACCGGAAGCCGCATGGCGCACCAGAATGGCAAGCGTCAGCAGCCCCATCAGGGCGGCAAGTCCCTGCAGCGCGTTAAGTGCCCGCCGGCCGGGCCAGTGGCGCAGGTGCCAGCAAGCTGCAACCAGCAGCAGCGCCGGCACGCCATAACCGGGTAGCAGCGCATTAAAGACCGGCGTGGTGGAGAGGTGCAGCGGACCGACGATGGTCGGCTCATAGGCAATGCGCGCCATCACCACCAGGGTTGCCGCAACCATCACCAGCGGCAGGCTGCGCCAGGGGCGCAGGCGCGTTGCAAGAACGTAGACAAAGCCCAGCATGGCAATGCCCAAGGTGGTGACAAGGCCGTGGGTCAGCGTGTGCAGGCAGAGTGTGAAGGCCCCGAACGAGCCCAGAATGAGGATGTCGCGCGCAAGCACGCCGGACGGGCTTGGCGTCTGTGGTTTTTCCATTCGCTCGATGGTCGACAGGATGGCAAGGCCGAGTGCCAGGGCAAACGCGCCATGCAGCCAGTCGCGGCCGAGCGCCCCTTCGGTCAGAAAGGTGATGGTGGCGAGTGTTGCCGGAACGATGGCGACGATCATGGCCCATACGACGGCCATATCCCGGTCCTGCCGGCCGCGGCGGTGCTGGAACAGCAGGCCGCAGGCGGCAAGGATGGCGGCAAGAACAAGGCCTCCAAGCACGGTGGTGCCCGGCGAGGGGAGCCAGCCTGCGGTGCCGCTGACGATCAGCGGTTCGGGCAGGCCGCCACTAAGGTTCATCAGCGCCAAGAGCGCCATGCCCCAAACGGCAGCCAGGGCAGAAAACAATGCCGGCCAGGCGCCGGGCCTGCGGCCTGCGCCAAGGCTTGCCAGCATGCCGGTTGCCGCAACGAAGATCAGCATCGGGTCGCTGTTTGATCCGTTGCTGGTGGCAAGAAGCGTCATCACGCAAAGCAGCGTGCCAAGCGAGACCGACAGCATGATGCCACGCGGCCGGCGACCGAGCAGATGGCGGACGCGTCGCCACCTGCCGGCAGCATCGGCCGGGGCATCGGCCCCGTCTTCAAACAGACGGCCGGGCCACAGGAAAGCTGAGCCGGCAATCATCACCAGAAGCGTGATGCCCGGCGGAAACGGATCCCGCCTATCGGCATAGAGCCAATAGGCGATCACCCAGAGCGACAGGCCGGCGTTGGACAGGATCGGCAGCATGTGCCAGCGGCGCAGGCGCGCGGCCCCATTGGCGGCAAGCCAGACGATGGAGAGGAAACCGAACAGTGCCATGATATCCGGCGCATCCGTCGTCACCAACGCAGGGGTGGCCAGGGAGGCTGCAAGGCCAAGGCCGGCCAGCGCTTGTCCGTGCAGCAGCGAAAGCGCAAGCGTTGCAAGCGAGACGGTTGCCAGCAGAAGAAAGGCGGGCAGGGGGCCGATGAACGCATAGACGCCGTAGGCAACATAAATGGTTGCCAGCAGCGTCACGCTGGCGGCAGCCGTCAGTATGCCGGGGATCATCGCATTGGAAAAGGCTTCCAGGCGCTGCGGAAAGGATCTGCGCCTGAGGATCTCGCCGAAGGCCGCCAGCAGGAGCCCGAACAGTGCGGCCAGCGTCAGCCGGGTTGCCGGGCCAATCAGCCCGCTTTCGATCGAATAGCGCACCAGGAAAACGCCGCCGAGCGCCAGCGCCAGCCCGCCGACCCACACCGTCCAGCGCGCCCCAAGCCGGCTTTCCAGGCTTTCGCGCGGTTTTGCGACGCCAGGTTTTGCCGGGGCTTCCTGAATGCGCTCCTCTTTATTCTCCGCGACCTCGGGCTCTTCAGGCGCGTGGGAGGTTTGCGTCTGTCCCGGAGCCGGCTCGTCCTTGTCGTTCATGATGCGCAGGGCGGGAGAGGCTGTCTCGGCAAGCGGCACGGCATCGCCGCCCATGGCCTCGCGCAGCGCCGTGACATTCTTTTCCAGCACCTGCAGTCGCTGCGCCAGCCGCCGGTGCGATACGAGGAGCGCCAGCAGCAGGACGAGAAGTAAAAGTTCCAGCATGAATGCTCCGCCGTATGGGTTGGGTCTGCTTATATCGGTGCAGCTGCGGCAAAGGAAAGGTCGCGATCCTGCGGTCGGACAATCGGCGCTTCGAGGTTAAATCTTCGGCAGGTCTTGCCTCCATACCGTTCAACTGCTCAGACAATGAGCGCTGAACTTATTGTGGTCATATTCTGTGCAATTTTGACTTGCGTGCGAGGCCAAGAGTGGCTTTGATGGCGCGCATCAGCATCAGTCCAGGGGGAACCAGTTCATGATCACGCGCCGCCTCTTTACCCGGCTTCCGGCTATTGCAGCCTTTGCACTTGCCGCAGGCCTGTCCGCGCCGGCGCTCGCCGATACGGCCATCAAGTTCACGCTCGACTGGAAATTCGAAGGCCCTGCCGCTGGCTTCCTGCTGGCGCTCGACAAGGGGTATTTCAAGGCGGAAGGCCTCGATGTCACCATCGACAGCGGCAATGGCTCGGTGGAGGCCATTCCGCGTGTCGCCACCGGTGCCTATCAGATGGGTTTTGGTGATATCAATTCGCTGATCAAATTCCTCGATGAGGACCCGAGCCAGAAGATCAAGGCCGTGATGATGGTCTATGAGCGCCCGACCTTTGCGGTCGTCGGCCGCAAGTCGCTCGGCATCACCACAGATCCGAAATCGCTGGAAGGCAAGAAGCTCGGCGCGCCGCCGCCGGATGGCGCCTTTGCCCAGTGGAAGGCCTTCAAACAGGTCGCCAAGATCGATGACAGCAAGATCAAGATCGAATCGATCGGGTTTCCGGTCCGCGAGCCGATGCTCGCCAAGGGTGATGTCGATGCCGTCTTCGGTTTTGCCTTCTCGGTCATCCTCAACCTCAAGAAGCAGGGTATCAAGGACGAGGATATCGCCACCATCCTGATGGCCGAACATGGCCTCAACCTCTATGGCAACGCCGTTCTGGTGAACTCCGATTTCGCGGCCAAGAACCCGGAGGCCGTCAAGGGTTTCCTCAAGGCGCTGACCAAGGGCTTTATTGCCTCTGTCGCCAAGCCTGAAGAGGGTGTTGCCGCAGTCCTCAAGCGCAACGAAACGCTCGACAGCGCCATCGAACTGGAACGCCTCAACATGGCCAATGCCATGAACATCAAGACGCCCTACGTGGTCGCAAATGGCTTTGGCGGCATAGACCCCACCCGCCTTGCCGCCTCCATTGAGACGCTGAAAGTGTCGATGGGGCTCAAGGGCGCCGTGAAGGCCGAGCAGGTCTTTGATGCGAGCTTCCTGCCGCCCAAGGCGGAACGCATGCTGCCTTGAACGAAGACCCCTCCCCAAACCCCTCCCCACAAGGGGGAGGGGCTTAACCGGCCGCACCGTCCCTGCGTATCCATTGCACGTGAACCTGCAGGACGTGTTTGGACGGTGCCGCGCATTGTCTCCCCCCTTGTGGGGGAGATGGCCGGCAGGCCAGAGGGGGTTTTTCCGCGCTTTCGCGATCACGGACGGAGAACACATGTCCCACCTCGTTTCCATCGATAATGTCGATATGCGCTATGGCGGCGCGGATGGCACGCTTGCCGTCTCCGGCCTCACCATGCGCGTCGACAAGGGCGAGTTTTCAGCCGTCGTCGGTCCCTCCGGCTGCGGAAAATCCACGCTGATGAAGCTCGTCACCGGCCTGCATATTCCGCAGGCGGGTGTCGTGGTGGTGGCGGGTGCTCAGGTGACCAAACCGGTCTCCATCGTCGGCATGGCCTTCCGGAACCCGACCATGCTGCCGTGGCGCACAACGCTCGAAAACATCCTTTTGCCGCTGGAGATCGTTGAGCGACATCGCCATCGCCTCAGGGCGAACAAGAAGGAGTATGTCGAAAAGGCCGAACACCTGCTCGAAACCGTCGGCCTCAAAGGCTTTGGCCAAAAGTTCCCCTGGCAATTGTCGGGCGGCATGCAGCAGCGCGCCAATCTCTGCCGGGCGCTGATCCACGAGCCGGACCTGTTGATGCTCGACGAACCTTTTGGCGCGCTCGATGCCTTTACGCGGGAAGAACTCTGGTGTGTCATCCGCGATCTGCATGCAGCGCAAGGCGTCACCATCGTGCTGGTCACCCATGACCTTCGTGAGGCGGTGTTTCTCGCCGACAAGATTTTCGTGATGAGCGCAAGGCCCGGCCGTATCTTGAAGGAACATCACGTTCCCTTCGCCCGCCCTCGCGACCTCGACATCATGTACCACAGCGATTTCAACGACATGGTGCATGAATTGCACGGTGAAATAGCCAAGGCGAGGGTTGTGGCATGACGAGCGTAACCGAAACCCCCGTCGCAACGCTGCCGAAGAAGCCGCTGTCGGCGCGCATCAACTGGGTGCGCGCCGCACCTTTCCTCTATACGCTGGCGCTGTTCGTGCTCTGGGAGGGGCTGGTGCTGGCGCTCGATATGCCGCCCACCATCCTGCCGTCGCCGACGCGGGTGTTTCAGGCCATCGTGCAATACTGGTCGCCGATCTGGAAAAATTCGCTGCAAACGCTCTACACAACCACGGTCGGTTTCGCGATTGCGGTGGTGGCGGGCCTTGCCATCGGTCTCTTCATCGGCTGGTCGAAAACGATCTACGCCGGACTTTATCCGCTGATGATCGGCTTTAATGCCATCCCCAAAGTGGCGCTGGTGCCGATCCTCGTTATCTGGTTCGGCATCGGCACGGTGCCGGCGGTGCTGACGGCCTTTTTGATTTCCTTCTTCCCGATTGTCGTCAACGTCGCGACGGGCCTTGCCACCATCGAGCCGGAGACGGAAGACGTGCTGCGCGCACTCGGCGCCCGCAAGATGGATATCATGCTGAAGGTCGGCATCCCCCGCTCGATGCCCTATTTCTTCGGCTCGCTGAAAATTGCCATCACACTCGCCTTCGTCGGCTCCGTCGTGTCGGAAACGGTCGCCTCCAATTACGGCCTCGGCAACATGATGAGTTCGGCGCAAAGCCAGTTCAACGTGCCGCTGGTGTTTGCCGGCCTGCTGATGCTCGCTGTCGAAGGCATTGTGATGTACGCGCTGATGGCCTGGCTGGAACGCCGGATGACCGGCTGGGCGCATCGCTCCACCATGGCGCAATAAGCAAAGCGGCGGGAGGGCTTTCAGCCGTTTCCGCCGCCTGCGTCATTGTCCACCGCCGCCTTGCCCACGTCGCGCTCGCGGTCGAGCGCGAATTTAACCGCCTGTGACAGGTCGCAGTTCACGGTCCACCAATCGCTGCTCTTGCTCCAGTAGCGCAATGTGACGGTGGCGGAGGTTTCGCCAAAATCGGCGACGAAAACGGACGGGGCGGGTGCCTTCAGCACGCGGGCCTCGGCTT
>JAIXTO010000033.1 GCA_027483885.1 Rhizobiaceae bacterium | reverse complement strand
GGTTTTGCGTCGACGATCTTCTGGCCCATCTCGGCAACACTTTCGGGATATCTGTCCTGGCGCGAGATTTATCTCGTCTTCGCAGGCCTGAACCTGTTCCTCTGCATGCCGCTCCACTACTGGATCATGCGCGTCGGGAAAACGGCAGCGAATGGCGATGCGGCCATCCGCCCGCGCGAAACGGTCGTCGGCGCCATCGCGCCGCATGCCAGACGCCGGGGAATGATCCTCGTCTCAATCGCATTCGCACTGCTCGGCTTCACGCTTGCGGCAATCCTTGCCCATATGGTGCCGATGCTCGGATCGATCGGGCTCGGTGCAGCGGCTGTGGTCATCGGGTCGCTCTTTGGTCCCGCACAGGTGCTCAGCCGTCTCATCAACATGGTCTTCGGCAAGAACATGTCGCCACCAGCGCTGGCCGTGCTCTCCGCAGTCTTGATCGTGTCCGGCGTTCTGATCCTGCTGGCAAGCGGCAACAACCTTCCAGGAGCCGTCGCGTTCGCGATATGCCTTGGGCTGGGATCCGGCATCAACAGCATCGCGCAGGGCAGCCTGCCGCTCTATCTGTTCGGGTCGGACGGTTATGGTGCGATCACGGGCAAAATGGCGGCCGCCCGGCTGGCAGTCGGCGCCGGCGCGCCGTTCATTTTTGCAGCAGCCATGGAAAAAATCGGCCTGAGTTTCGCGCTTGTCGCCAATGCCTCTCTGGGAATGGTCAGCATTGCCGCATTCGTCGCGGTGGCGACGGCGGCTCGACAACCCGCCGCCGCGACCGGCTGATCCGTCAGATCGATTTCAGCGACACCCGCTCCTCAAGCTTGCTCGCCTGTTCCTTGCGTTCGCTGTAGCGCTCTGTCAGGTAGGTCGAGGCATCGCGGGTCAGGAGCGTGAACTTCACCAGTTCCTCGCACACATCGACCACCCGGTCGTAATAGGAGGATGGTTTCATCCGGCCATCGGCGTCGAATTCCTGAAAGGCCTTGGCAACCGAGGACTGGTTGGGAATGGTGATCATCCGCATCCAGCGCCCCAGAATCCGCATCTGGTTGACAGCGTTGAACGACTGGCTGCCGCCGGACACTTCCATGACCGCCAGCGTCTTGCCCTGTGTCGGTCGAACGGAGCCGATCGACAAGGGTATCCAGTCGATCTGCGATTTCAAGATGCCGGTCATGGCGCCGTGGCGTTCGGGGCTGATCCAGGCCTGACCTTCCGACCATTCCGAAGCGGCGCGCAGTTCCTGCACCTTTGGATGACTGACGGGGGCCTCGTCGGGAAGCGGCAGGCCCTTCGGGTCGAAAATCTGCACCTCGCATCCCAGCCGTTCAAGCAACCGCTGAACCTCGAAAGCCAGCAACCGGCTGTAGGAAACCTCGCGGAGCGACCCGTAAAGGACCAGAATTTTGGGTTTGTGCGTCGAGAAAGCAGGGCGCAGGGCGTCGAGGTCTGTTTCACGCAGATGCTGGTCCTGCAAGGCGGGAAATCTATCAGACAATGCGCTTGCCCTCCTCATCGAGGATCTTTTCGCCGTCTTCCTTGCTGAACGGACCCTTGAAGGCATCTGCCGGCAATATGTCGAGGACGACCTCAGAGGGACGCGACAACCGCGTCCCCATCGGGGTGACGACGAAAGGCCGGTTGATCAGGATCGGCGTCTCGATCATCGCATCGAGAAGCTGGTCGTCGCTCAGTTGCGGATTGTCGAGGCCAAGCTCGGCATAGGGCGTGCCCTTCTCGCGGATGGCGGCGCGCACCGACAGGCCGGCATCCGAGATCATCCTTGCAAGCTGTTCGCGGCCAGGCGGAGTTTTCAGATATTCGATCACGGTCGGTTGGATGCCAGCGTGCTGAATGAGCTCGAGCGTGTTGCGCGAGGTGCCGCACGCCGGGTTGTGATAGATTGTGACGTCCATGATCTAGGTCCTTTCAGAAATTGCGTTGCGGGAAACGGCGGGGGATGACTCGTACCAACCCTTTGAGCGGTTCACGATCCAGACGACCGAGAGCATGACCGGCACTTCGATCAGAACGCCAACGACGGTGGCGAGTGCTGCACCCGATTGAAAGCCGAAGAGGCTGATCGCGGCAGCGACGGCAAGTTCAAAGAAGTTGCTGGCGCCAATCAGTGCCGACGGCCCGGCGACGCAATGGCGCTCGCCCGACATGCGGTTGAGGATATAGGCAAGCCCGGAGTTGAAATAGACCTGGATCAGGATCGGGACGGCCAGAAGCGCGATGATGGTTGGCTGGGCAATGATCTGCTCACCCTGGAAGCCAAAAAGCAGCACGAGAGTTGCGAGCAGCGCGACAAGCGAGAGCGGCTGAAGCTTTTCCAGCAGGTGGTCCAACTTTGCCGTGGTGCCGCCGGCGATGAGCCTGCTGCGCAGGACTTGAGCGATCATGACCGGGACCACGATATAAAGACCAACTGAGATGGTCAGCGTGTCCCATGGAACGGTGATGGCGGACAGGCCCAGAAGCAATCCAACGATTGGCGCAAAGGCAATGATCATGATGGCATCGTTGAGTGCCACCTGGGAGAGGGTGAACAAGGGCTCTCCCCGGGTCAGGTTGGACCAGACGAACACCATGGCGGTACAAGGGGCTGCTGCGAGGATGATCAGACCGGCGATATAGGAATCGAT
>JAIXTO010000148.1 GCA_027483885.1 Rhizobiaceae bacterium | reverse complement strand
CGGCTTGCGCACTTCAACGATGTTGAGGTGCGTTTCGGAGTTGGTCATCGTGGAGATCTTCTTGCGAAGCTTCTCGATGTCCGCGCCCTTCTTGCCGATGATCAGACCCGGGCGAGCCGAGTGGATCGTAACGCGGCACTTCTTGTGCGGACGCTCGATAACCACCTTGGCGATGCCGGCCTGCTTCAGCTCGGACATCAGGTATGCGCGGATCTTCAGGTCTTCATGGAGCAGCTGGCCGTATTCGGCATTGTCGGCGAACCAACGGCTGTCCCAAGTCCGGTTAATGCCGAGGCGGAAACCGATTGGATTGATTTTCTGACCCATTATGCGGCCTCCCCTTTTTCCTCGACTTCGCGCACGACGATCGTGAGATGCGCGAACGGCTTTTCGATGCGGGAAGCGCGACCACGGCCACGAGCGTGGAAACGCTTCATGGTGATGGACTTGCCGACATAAGCTTCGGCGACGACAAGGCTGTCGACGTCGAGGTCATGGTTGTTTTCGGCGTTGGCGATTGCAGACTCAAGGGTCTTCTTCACCTGGCCGGAAATGCGCTTGCGGGAGAACTCGAGTTCTGCGAGCGCGCGCTCAACCTTCTTGCCGCGGATCATGGCGGCAACCAGGTTCAGCTTCTGCGGGCTGACGCGAAGCGTGCGGGCAACTGCCTGCGCTTCATTGTCCTTCAGCCGGCGTTCGGTCTTTGCCTTCGCCATGATTACTTCCTCTTTGCCTTCTTGTCCGCACCGTGACCGTAGTAGGTCCGGGTCGGAGAGAATTCACCGAACTTGTGACCGACCATGTCTTCGTTGACACTGACCGGGACATGTTTGCTGCCGTTGTAGACACCAAAGGTGAGACCGACGAACTGCGGCAGGATCGTGGAGCGACGGCTCCAGATCTTGATCACTTCGCTACGACCGCCTTCACGAACCTTCTCAGCCTTCTTGAGAAGATAGCCGTCAACGAACGGGCCTTTCCATACTGAACGAGCCATTTCTGACTACCTCTCTTACTTCTTCTTCAGGTGGCGCGAGCGCATGATGAACTTGTCGGTCGACTTGTTCGAACGAGTCCGCTTGCCCTTGGTCGGCTTGCCCCAGGGGGAAACCGGGTGGCGACCACCGGATGTACGGCCTTCACCACCACCGTGGGGGTGGTCGACCGGGTTCATGACAACACCGCGGTTATGCGGGGTCTTGCCGCGCCAACGGGTACGACCAGCCTTGCCATCATTGGTATTGCCGTGGTCCGGGTTGGATACGGCGCCAACGGTTGCCAGGCACGAGCCCGGAACCAGACGCTGTTCACCCGAGTTGAGGCGCAGGATCGCCATGCCGGCATCGCGGCCGACGAGCTGGACATAGGTGCCAGCCGAACGTGCGATCTGGCCGCCCTTGCCGGGCTTCATTTCGACGTTGTGAACGATCGAGCCAACCGGGATGTACTGCAGCGGCATGGTATTGCCGGGCTTGACGTCGACGGCCTTGTCGGAGGCAATCACCTTGTCGCCGGCAGCAAGACGCTGCGGAGCAAGGATGTAAGCCTGTTCGCCATCGGCATAGTTGATCAGCGCGATGAAGGCAGAACGGTTCGGGTCGTATTCCAGACGCTCAACCGTGCCTTCGACTTCAAACTTGCGACGCTTGAAATCGACGAGACGGTAGGTGCGCTTGTGACCACCACCGATGAAGCGAGCGGTGATGCGACCGAGGTTGTTACGGCCGCCGCTCTTGGAGAGACCTTCCGTCAGCGCCTTGACCGGCTTGCCCTTCCAGAGGCCAGAGCGGTCGACGATGACCAGCTGACGCTGGCTCGGGGTCGTCGGATTGTAGCTTTTCAATGCCATTGTTCTTGTTCCCTACCTCAGACGCCGGTCGATACGTCGATCGACTGGCCTTCAGCAAGCGTCACGATCGCCTTCTTGACGTCCTTCTGCTTGCCGATGAAGCCGCGGAAACGCTTGGTCTTGCCCAGACGGACGAGCGTGTTGACGGCCTTGACCTTGACGCCGAACAGAGCTTCCACGGCAGCCTTGATTTCAGGCTTGGAAGCGTCCTTGGCGACGTTGAAGACGACCTGGTTCTGTTCAGAGAGCAGCGTCGACTTTTCGGTGATCGAAGGAGAGACGATCACATCATAGTGGCGAAGATCGGTCACTTGAAACGCTCCTCTAGAGCTTCGACAGCAGCCTTGGAAAGCACGAGCTTGCCACGACGCAGGATGTCATAAACATTGATGCCCTGAACCGGCAGAACATCGACGTTCGGGATGTTCTGGGCAGCGAGCTTGAAATTGCTGTCGAGTTCGGCGCCGCCGATCACGAGAGCATTGGTGAGACCCATCGTTTCAAACGTACCGGCCAGTGCCTTCGTCTTTGCATCGGAAGCGACCAGCTGATCGATGATGATCAGGTCTTCAGCCTTCAGCTTTGCCGAAAGAGCATGACGCAGAGCAAGCGCACGAACCTTCTTGGGCAGGTCATGCTCGTGGCTGCGAACAACCGGACCATGGGCCTTGCCGCCGCCGCGGAACTGCGGAGCGCGTGCGGAATGGTGACGAGCGCGGCCCGTACCCTTCTGCTTGTACATCTTGGCGCCCGTGCGCGATACTTCGGCGCGGGTCTTGGTCTTGTGGGTGCCCTGCTGCTTCTTTGCAAGCTGCCAGCGTACCATGCGGGCCAGGATGTCCTGGCGGGGGTCGAGGCCGAAGATCTCGTCCGACAGGGAGACCTTGCCGGCGTCTTTACCCTCGAGGGTCTTGACGTTGAATTCCATGTTCTTGGCTCCCTTACTTCGCGGCCGACTTGACGGCGTCGCGGACGATGATCCAGGAACCCTTCGAACCGGGAACGGCACCCTTGACGAGGATCAGACCACGGTCGTCGTCCAGCGATACCACTTCGAGGTTCTGGGTGGTGATGCGCGTCTGGCCCATGTGACCAGCCATGCGCTTGCCCTTCCAGACCTTGCCCGGATCCTGGTTGGAACCGGTCGAACCATGCGAGCGGTGCGAAACCGACACACCGTGCGTGGCGCGAAGACCGCCGAAGTTATGACGCTTCATGGCGCCGGCAAAACCCTTACCGATCGAGGTACCCGTCACGTCGACCAGCTGGCCGGCAGTGAAGTGGCTGGGGTTGATGGCCGCACCGACATCGACGAGGTTGTCCGCATCGACGCGGAATTCGACGACCTTTGCCTTCGGCTCAACCTGAGCCACGGCAAAGTGACCGCGCAAGGCCTTCGTCGTGTTCTTGACCTTGGCAACGCCAGCGCCAAGCTGAACAGCCGTGTAGCCGTTCTTTTCATCTGTGCGGTGCGCGACAACCTGGCAGTTCTCAACGCGCAAAACCGTCACCGGGACATGTTCACCGGCGTCGTTATAGACGCGGGTCATTCCCACTTTCTGTGCAATTACACCTGAACGCATCGGTTCAATCCTTCTCACTCAGCTCAAGACGTGGGTCTCAGAGCTTGATTTCCACGTCGACGCCGGCGGCCAGATCGAGCTTCATCAGCGCGTCTACCGTCTGCGGGGTGGGATCGACAATGTCGAGCAGGCGCTTATGCGTGCGCATTTCGAACTGCTCGCGGCTCTTCTTATCGATGTGAGGGGACCGGTTAACCGTAAACTTCTCGATGCGAGTCGGAAGCGGAACGGGGCCCCGGACGCTAGCTCCGGTGCGCTTCGCCGTCGACACAATCTCGCGCGTGGAAGCATCGAGAATTCGGTGATCGAACGCCTTCAGGCGAATGCGGATATTTTGGCCGTTCATTCGACGTTATCCTTGTTATCTTGTTCTCCCCGGTGCCAACAGTACGGCATGGGGTGTTCTTTTTCTAAAAAGGCGGGACCACCGGTGTCAAAGATCGAGAGGGACACCGCAACAACGGCATCCCTATCCAGTCTTCGGGCCATAAGCCCACCTTTTGGATTGTTCTACCCGTTCCGCTCAAAAGCGAAGCAGGCCGCAAATCTTGCTCGCGCGCCATTTGCAACATTTTCATGTCATACGCAAGCGCCAAGAGGCACTGCGCATGAAATTTCATGGATCATCGGATAAAAACCGCCGGGCGGGAGGAAATCCCCTCGCCCGGCAGAGTTTAAATTACTCGATGATCGAAGCGACGATGCCGGCGCCGACGGTACGGCCGCCTTCGCGGATCGCGAAGCGCAGCTTT
>JAIXTO010000217.1 GCA_027483885.1 Rhizobiaceae bacterium | reverse complement strand
CAGCAGCTCGGCATCCAGGCGCTCTCGATCGCCAACAGCGACTCGCAGAAGGTTCTGTCGCTCTTCCGTTAATCGCTTTTCGATTGACCGATACCGTTCGCACTGGATCGCGCTCCGCAAGGGGCGCGATCTGCGTTTGGGGCCTGTGCGCGAGGCCCCGCCGCCTTTCGGGATGCGCTAAATTCTTTCAGCAATGTTGAGGCGTTAACGGATCTTGCACCGCAGCTTTACGCTTCGTTAACCACATTAAGGTTAACTGAAGTCACTCAAGCGGTGCGCCTCGCTTTCACGGAAAAGCTGAGACGAGCATGAAGCGTATCACCCCTTGCCGGAGAGAAACCGGAATGTCCCTGATTTTTTCGTCCGCACATAGGGGCACTTTCAAATGACGAGCATTCTGACCAACACAGCTGCCATCGCAGCTCTCTCCACCCTCCGTTCGATCAACAGCGACATGGAAACCACGCAGAGCCGTATTTCGTCCGGTTACCGGATCGAGAATGCGTCTGACAACGCCGCTTACTGGTCCATCGCCACCACGATGCGGTCCGACAACAAGGCACTGTCGACTGTTCAGGACGCCCTTGGCCTTGGCGCTGCCACCACCGATGTCGCCTACACTGCACTTGAAGCCTCGATCAACGTGGTCGACGAAATCAAGGCGAAGATCACCGCCGCTTCCGAGCCGGGCGTTGACAAGGCAAAGATCCAGAAGGAAATCGACCAGCTTCAGGACCAGCTCCTGTCGATCTCCAAGTCGGCTTCCTTCTCCGGCGAAAACTGGGTCTACCACACGGCATCCGCTGGCGTCGGCACGCAGTCGATCGTTGGTTCGTTCAACCGTGACGATGCCGGCAATGTCAGCCTGACGACGCTGGAATACGACACCAGCAACTCCTCGCTGGTGGAAGTCGACTCGTCCGGTTCCTACGTGACTTCAGTCGGCAAGGGCCTGCTGTCGTCCAACATCGAGTACACGAACGCCACCGGTTCGACTGCAACGACGAGCTTCTCCGTTCTGACGCTCGACGTGACCACCGACGACCTGACCGAAGCCTTGAAGGCTGTCGACAAGGTTCTCCAGGACATGACGGATGCCGCCGCAGACGTCGGCGCCCTCAACAGCCGCATCGAAATGCAGGATACGTTCGTTGCCGACCTGATGGATAGCTTCGACAAGGGCATCGGCAAGCTGGTTGACGCCGACATGAACGAGGAATCGACCCGCCTCAAGGCTCTGCAGACGCAGCAGCAGCTGGGTATCCAGGCGCTCTCGATCGCCAACTCCAGCTCGCAGAACATCCTGCAGCTCTTCCAGTAAGACGGGAAGGGGCACGCCCCTCCCGAACGCTCCGAAATCTTCATCAAGGCCGCGCGACATGCGCGGCCTTTTTGCGTTGTGGCCTTTTTGCGGTGCAGATTGCCCGCTCCAGCTTCGCGCAGGCTACGGCACGTCTAATGGTCGTTGAGAATGGCTGTTGCGTTAACGTCTCGTTAACTCTACACGCCTGCACCATCGCTTAAGAACGCCGAGCTGGCAGTGGGCAGAAGCCCCTTTCCCAGCGAGCATGATGCTGATCGCGCGTTGCCGGCCAAGCCTCCGGTATGTCCCTTTACAAAAGCCAGGGGCACATCCTCGATGACCAGTATCATTACCAACACCGGCGCAATGGCTGCGCTTCAGACCCTACGCGCAATCAACCAGGACATGGAAACGGTACAGAACCGTATTTCCTCCGGCTACCGCGTCGAAACGGCCGCCGACAACGCCGCCTACTGGTCCATCGCCACCACCATGCGCTCCGACAACAAGGCGCTGTCGACCGTGCAGGACGCCTTGGGGCTTGGCGCTGCAAAGACCGATACGGCCTATACAGGCCTTGAATCGGCAATCTCTGTCGTCGACGAGATCAAGAGCAAGATCGTGGCTGCTTCCGAGCCCGGCGTCGACAAGACGAAGATCAACAAGGAACTGGCCGAGCTGAAGAACCAGCTGGCCTCGATTGCCGAATCGGCCTCGTTCTCCGGTGAAAACTGGCTCTACAACACCACGACGACAGGCGCCTCGGTCAAGAACATCGTCGCGTCCTTCAACCGTTCGGCCGACGGTGCCGTCTCGCTGACGACGCTTGAATATGATGCCGCCGGTTCGGTGATGATCGATACCCACAGCGCCGGCCGCGGTCTCCTGACCAAGGACTGGTCGGTCACGCAGCCCAACGGCACGGCCGGAACCACGGTTGCCAACTATTACCTGCTCGACGCCAACTCCAGCCTGATGGGGACGGGTTCCGAAATCTTCATCGACAACACCACCTCTTCCGATGACCTCGCCGGCATGCTGAAGGCTGTCGAGGCCATGCTGCAGGAGCTGACCGATTCGGCCGCGACGCTTGGCGCCATCACCAGCCGCATCGACATGCAGGACGAATTCGTCTCGACGCTGATGGACGTGATCGACAAGGGTGTCGGGCGTCTCGTTGATGCCGACATGAACGAGGAATCGACACGTTTGAAGGCGTTGCAGACCCAGCAGCAGCTCGGCATTCAGGCGCTGTCGATTGCCAATACCAACGCGCAGAACATTCTCCAGCTGTTCCAGCAGTAACCCTGTTCGCAAAAGTTACCGCCAAAACCGTGCCGGGCCGCGACATCTCCGTCGTTGCCCGGCATTCTTCATCCTCGCGCAAGTTTGGCAGCCTAAAGTTCCAGTATATTCACGTTCCCACTATATTCACGCTCTTTGTCTAATGACGGGCTTCGTGCTTCGGGACTTTAATCGGGACAGTGTCATGATCGCCTTGGCGAAACTTCGATCCTTCCACAGCCGCACCGGAGCGCGCGCATGACGGCGCCGCTTGCACGTTATCTCAAGGATTTCGGCGCGGCCCCGGTTGCCATGCCGGTGATGCCAAGCTTTGACGACGAGGAGCAGGACAGCCCCTTTTCCTTCGATACCATGCCGTCCGAACCACCCGTTGACCTCGACGCAGAACGGGCCGCGGCCCATGCCGAGGGCGAGGCGCAGGGCCGTGCGGACGTCCAGGCGCTCTGGGACGAAGAACGCGCGGCAACCGCTGCACGCCATGCCGAGGAAATCGCAACGCTGCGCCGTTCGCTCGAGGAGCAGGCCGCCGCGCGCATCGAGACCGGCTTCCGGTCGGCGGTCGAAACGCTCGCCGTCTGCCTGTCGGATCAGGTCGCGCAGGTGCTGGCGCCTGTGCTGACCGAAGCGCTGGCGCAAAAGGCGATCGGCGAACTGGCGCAGATGATCCGCTCAGCGCTTGCCGCAAGCCCGGCAGCGATTGTCACCGTGCATGGCCCGCACGATCTTTTCGATCTCCTGCAGCAGTCCCTTGGCGAGGAGGCTCCGCAGCTTCGACATGTCGAGGCGCCGGATCTCGATCTGTCCGTTGATATTGATGAGGCTGTGCTCGTGACGCGAATGTCTGCCTGGGCGGCCAGCCTGAAGAAGGTGCTGGGATGAGCGAACAGAACCATCACCACGGCAAGAACGAAATCATCATCATCAAGAAACATGGCGGCGGTCATGGCGGTCACCATGGCGGCGCCTGGAAGATCGCCTTTGCCGACTTCATGACCGCAATGATGGCCTTCTTCCTGGTGATGTGGCTGGTCAACGCCTCCAACGAGGAAACCAAGGCTTCGGTCGCAAGCTATTTCAACCCGATCAAGCTGTCGGACGAGACGCCGGCCAAGAAGGGCCTGTCTAAACCCGTCGAGACCTCCGAGGGACAGGAAAAGAAGGAACGCTCCAAGGTGAAGGCCGACGCTGACAAGGTCGGTTCGGCGGCTGCCACCGGCGAGGACCAGACCTCCAGCTCCGGCGACGAGGCCAATTATTCCGAAGCGGACTTCTTTGAAAATCCCTATTCCGTGCTTGCCGAAATCGCGCAGGAAGTGGGCCAGCAGGCCAATGTCAGCGCCAAGGGCGAGGGCGGTGCCAGCGATTCCGGCCCCGCGACCGGCGCCGATGGCGGCGAAGCCTTCCGCGATCCGTTCGATCCCGATTTCTGGACGAAGCAGGTCGAGGTGACCCGCGCCGATGGCCAGCAGAAGGCGCCGGCACAACAGCCGCCCGCCGTGGAAGCCAAGGATGTGACGCCGGAGATGCTGCCGCCGTCCGCTGCGAGCGTTGCCGTCGCCGACATGCCGCCGCCCGACGACCAGCCGATGGCCGTGCAAAAGCCCCAACCCGGAAAGCCCGGGGAACTGACCGCGGCGCAGATCGCCATGGCCATTCCCCAGCCGCGGCCCAATCCAGCTGACATTCAGCCCGATGCGGGCGGCACTGAAGCGCCGACCGCGTCAAACACACAAAAAGAAGCCGATGAATTGCGCCAGGCAATCGAGAACCAGATTGCCGGCGTCTCCGGAAAGCTCGCCGAAGGACTGATCGTGACACCAGCTGAAGGCGGCGTCCTCATTACCCTGTCCGATCAGAGCCAGACGCCGATGTTCAATGTCGGTTCTGCCGTCCCGCGCCGGGAAATGGTGCTGGCGATGGAGAAAATCGGGGGGCTGCTCAAGGGCCGGCCGGGCGACGTCGTGATCCGTGGCCATACCGATGCGCGGCCCTTCCGTGATACCCAGAACGATAACTGGCGCCTGTCGGCGGCCCGTGCCCACAGCGCCTATTTCATGCTGGTGAAGGGCGGGCTCGAGGATACGCGCGTCAAGCAGATTTCCGGCTTTGCCGACCGGCGCCCGCAGGTGCTTGACGATCCGATGGCCGACCAGAACCGGCGCATCGAGATCCTGCTTCAGGATGGCAAGGGCTGACGATGGGCAAATACAGGACATCGATGAAACGTCTGGCTGCCGCCGTTGTCGTGGCCGGCTGGCCGCATGTCGCGCCGGCGCAGCAGACCGTCGATGGCCTTGAACCCTACCAGATGCTGCGCTCCCTGCAGTTCCTGCAGGATACGGTTGTCATGGGCGACCATTCGGCCGCCGAAATGCAGCGCTTCTTGCTGACGACCATCGATCGCAACCTGCGCACCATCAATCCGGCCGTGTTCGACGATCCGCGCAATGTCGATGCCGCGCTCATCTATGCGATGAGCGGCGGCAATCCGGCAACGCTCGAATTTCTCGTGGCCAAGGATCGCTCGGGCAATTTCGATACACGCGTCGCCGATGCCCTGCGCAAATATCTCGCCGGCAAAGGCGCCATGATTGCCGGCGGCATGGCAAAGATGGTGCCGGAATATCGGGGCCAGCGGATCGGCCCCTATCTGGCGCTGATTGCCGGCAATGTCACGGTGACGAAGAACCCGAAGGATGCGCTGGTCTTCTACGACTGGGCACGCCTGACCGCGCCGGGAACCATCCTGGAGGAGGCGGCACTGCGTCGCTCCGTTGCCATCACCGTCGAGACGGGAATGGTGGAAAAGGCGCTGTCCTATTCGCGCCAGTATGCGCGCCGTTTCGTCTACTCGCCTTATGCCAGCCAGTTTGCCGATCTGTTCGTGCGGCTGGTCGTGTCACATTTTGGTGCGGTCTCGGCAGAGGATGTCAAGAGTGCGCTGGAGAGGATGGATGACGATCGCAGCCGTGAGATCTACCTGCGCATAGCCCGCCAGGCAGCCATTGAAGGTAAGTCCGAGCTTGCGCAATTTGCCTCCGATGAGGCGAAAGTGCGCGGCGCGGCGATGTCTGACCGGGATCGCTCCGTCGCTCGTCTTTTTGGCGGTGTCGCCAAGCTTCCGAACGGCAAGGTTGAAGACGCAGCCCAGGCGCTGGCCGATATTCCAGAGGCGATGCTGAGCCCTGAAGACCAGGCGCTGAGGGCGGCGGCCCAGCGGGTGGCGGAGGAGGTTCTGCGCCCGCCTGTTGCCGAAAGCTTCGGACAAGACGCAGCCGCTAATGTAGCAAATGACATCAGCGGAGAGACTGTTTCCGCAGTCTCCGGCAATGAACGGGCCGGACAAGCCGCAGCCCCCTCCAACAAACCGGGTGGCAGCGCTCCAAAGCTCGATCCAGCTTTCCAGACCTATGTCGACAGGGGCCGTTCGACGCTTGATGCCATCGACGACCTGTTGAAGGGGGAGAACTAGTTTCATGGTTGCTGTTGACGTTTCAACGAGGGCTCCGGCCGTCGATCCTGCATCTGCGCCCAGAATTTCAGGGAGCGGCCGGGGAGAGGGCGGCGAAGGCGGGTTCGGGTCGGCGCTGGACAGCCTCGATCAGGGTGGCCGCCGGGCGCTGGGCCGCAAGGGCGAGGATGAAAATGCCACAAGTCCTTCGCCTGGCGAAACCGCAGGCGAGGAAAACGGCGCAGAAACATCACGCCTCGATCTCAGTGCCGCAACGCTTGCCCGTTCGCGAATGACTGCCGTTTCCGGCGAAACCGCCGCGCAGAAAATGCGCACGACAATCGGTGCCGACAAGTCGCTTGCCGATGCAGGGGAGGCGCTCGCAGATACTTCCGGCGATACCCTCGTCTCGGCTAAGGCGGGTCAGGGGACAAAAAGCCTGAAGGACTTGCCAAAGACCAGCAAGGAGGACGCCGGTGAACCGGCAGCCGGCGATGAGAAAACCGCCGAAGCTGCGGCCTCCACAGATGAGCTTTCCTCGATGCTGACCCTGCTTGCCGGGTCCGGCGCCTCCGGGGAAGCGCCGGCCGCGCGCCAGGCGGGTATGTCCGCCAAGGGCGGTCGTCAGGGCGACGATGGCAAAAGCGAGCGCACGGCTGCTGTAACGACAGACAAGGCAAACCCGCTGTCGGCTCTTGCTGCCGATGGCGAGCCGCTGGTCATGCCGGGCGGCGATGGTGCAACCGACACCCAGTCCGACGAGCGGACATTCCGCTTCACCTCGGCGCGGGGCAAGGGTGCCAGCATGGATATGATCGTCGGAACGGCCAAGGACGGTAAGGCGAGTTTCGAGACGAAGGCGGCTTCGACGGGAGGCGCCGAAACGATTACCGTTCTTGATTCACGCCGCTTTCTCGGTTTCGGGCAGTCGATTAACGGTGCGGCACTGACGGCTGCGATGTCGGGCGATCCGGAATGGACGAGCGCCATGCAGCCGGGTTCGGCCCTTTCCAACGCGGCCTCGCAGAGCAGCACCGGCAATGTCGTCAATACCCTGAAGCTGCAGATGACGCCGATCGATCTGGGTACCGTCACGGCCACGCTGAAGCTTGTCGGCGATACGCTGAACGTCCAGCTGACGGTGGAGAACCGGGCGGCCCACAAGCAGCTGACGCAGGATACAAGCGGCATCCTCGATGCGCTTCGGGCGCAAGGCTTCTCGGTCGACCAGGTGTCGGTCAACATCGCGCCGGCCGCCTCTGCCGATCCCTCGGCACAACAGGGGGATCTCGGCCAGCAGGCTGCGGGCTCCGGCGCCGGCAAGGATGGCAGCGCCGGCCGCGACCAGCAGGCCACTCAGTCCGGCCAGCCGGGCAGCACTTCGGGAATGATCGAGAATGACCCTCAGACGGATACTGGCGCTTACGGCGCTCGGCCTGACCTTCTTTACGTCTGAGGCGCTTGCCGTCTCTCCAGGCGCCTGTGAAACCGAAATACAGGCGGCTGCGGCGAAATACGGCATTCCCGAGGGCATCCTCTATTCGGTCGGTCTCACCGAGACCGGCCGCAAGGGCAGCCTTTACCCCTGGGCGCTGAATATCGAGGGCAAGGCGCTGTTTCCCGAGAGCCCCATGGCCGCCTTCCAGGCCTTCCAGGCGGCGCGCAGCGAGGGCAAGGTGCTCATCGACATCGGCTGCATGCAGATCAACCACCACTTTCACGGCGAGAATTTCCCCTCAATGCGGGCGATGTTCGACCCGAAATCCAACGTGGAATATGCCGCGAAATTCCTGCGCAATCTCCATGACCGGCACGAGACATGGACGATGGCGGTAGCGCGATACCACGCCGGCCCGAATAACGACCCCGCCCAGAAGCGGTATGTCTGCCGTGTCATTGCCAATCTGGTGGCCACCGGCTACGGAAAGTGGACACAAACCGCCTCGAAATTTTGCGGTTAGTTGCAACCCTTAATTGGTTTTTGGTGAAAATATGCATGCTGTCCGATTCCTGCCATGGATTGGACCAAAACGAGGCAGGGCAAGCGCGACTTTATTTTACGTTAACTTTTCCACCGGCGAATTGTGCTTTTTGCAAACGAGAGGCACTAAATATGGGTCAAATCGCGACACAAGGGTTAAGCAACTATTAAATTGCATAGTTAACTTCGTGTAGTTGTCCAAGATTCGTACGATTCGTACCCATACTCCATCGAGGCACCACACTGATTCGGAGGCGGACGAATGATCGTAGTGGTTGATGAGCGTGAGCTTG
>JAIXTO010000081.1 GCA_027483885.1 Rhizobiaceae bacterium | reverse complement strand
GTGTTCCTCAATGCCGGTCGCCACCGCAAAGATGTTCGGATCGAAGATGATGTCCTCCGGCGGAAAGCCAGCCTGTTCGGTCAGGATCTTGTAGGCGCGGCGGCAGATCTGCACCTTGCGCTCATAGGTATCCGCCTGCCCCTGCTCGTCGAACGCCATCACGACGACGGCGGCGCCATAACGGCGGATCAGCTGGCCCTGGCGGACAAAATTCTCCTCGCCTTCCTTCAGCGAGATGGAATTCACCACCGACTTGCCCTGCACGCATTTAAGGCCGGCCTCGATGATCTCGAACTTGGATGAGTCGATCATCACGGGCACGCGGGCGATATCGGGTTCTGCGGCGATGAGGTTCAAGAACTCAACCATGGCGCGGCCGGAATCGATCAGGCCTTCGTCCATGTTGATGTCGATGATCTGCGCGCCGTTTTCCACCTGATCGCGGGCAACGGCGAGTGCGGCGGTATAATCGGCCGCCGTAATGAGCTTGCGGAATTTTGCCGAGCCGGTGACATTGGTGCGCTCGCCGACGTTGACGAAAGGAATGTCCTTGGTGAGCGTGAACGGCTCAAGGCCCGACAGCGACATGAAGGAGCGCCGCTCCGGCACCTTGCGCGGCTCGAAGGACGAAACGGCTTCGGCAATCGCCTCGATATGCTCGGGCGTCGAGCCGCAGCAACCGCCGATAACGTTGATCAGGCCTTCACGGGCAAATTCCTTGACCTGACGGGCCATGTCATCCGGCGACTGGTCGTACTGACCGAATTCGTTGGGCAGGCCAGCGTTCGGATAGGCGCAGACAAACGTATCGGCAATAGCCGAAACTTCCTGCAGATGCGGCAGCATGGCATCGGCGCCGAGCGCGCAATTAAAGCCGATAGTGAAGGGTTTTGCGTGGCTCACCGAATTCCAGAAGGCCGTCGGCGTCTGGCCCGACAGCGTGCGGCCGGAGAGGTCGGTGATCGTGCCCGAGATCATCACCGGCAGGCGGATGCCCTTTTCCTTAAAACGCTCCTCGCAGGCAAAGATCGCCGCCTTGGCGTTCAGCGTATCGAAAATCGTCTCGATCAGGATGAGGTCGGCGCCGCCATCGATCAGCCCGTCGATCTGCTCGGCATAAGCAAGGCGCAGGTCATCGAAGGACACGGCGCGGTAACCGGGATTGTTCACGTCAGGCGAGATGGAGGCGGTGCGGTTGGTCGGGCCGATGGCGCCGGCGACAAAACGGCGCTTGCCATCTTCGCGCATGGCCCGCTCGATGGCACGGCGCACGACCTGCGCACCTTCCTTGTTGAGGTCGTAAACGGCGCCTTCCATCTGGTAATCCGCCTGCGCAATGCGGGTGGAGGAGAAGGTGTTGGTCTCGATGATATCGGCACCGGCCTTGGCATAGCGGTAATGGATATCCTCGATGGCCTGCGGCTGGGTGAGGATCAGGAGGTCGTTATTGCCCTGCTGGTGGCAGGCGCAGCCGAGAAAACGATCACCGCGGAAATGATCCTCATCAAACCCCAGCCCCTGGATCTGGGTGCCCATGGCGCCGTCGAGAATGAGAATGCGTTCGCGCGCGGCCTTGGCCAGCGCTTCGAAAATGTCCCCGCCGTTGCGTTGCGCACCTTCGGCACCGAAGAGATGATCGAACATGGGCGCTTTCCTCCAGCCTGAATTTTATCGTTCCGTTTAATCACATAAAGATATCTTTATGTCAATGTGAAGCAAGAAGAACACGATACGCCGCAGCCTTCTTCAAAATTGCGCACCCGGCGGCCGAAACAGCCATTGAACCCCGATGGCGTTGGCGCCGAATCCGGCCCAGCCGTCATGGTTTCATCATGACAGACGAGCGGGCGGACGGTATAGAAAATTCCGGTTCCATCCCGTCCAGTTTCACACGTCGTCGTTTCGGAGTCCTTATGATCGCAGCCGGAAAACTGAGCCCCCATTGGGCAGATCGCCCCTATCACCGTCACTGGCTGCTGGCCGAGGCGGAAGGCCTGATGGATTTTTTCCAAGCTCGGGCCATCAATCCGAAGGGCGGCTTTTATGACCTCGACCGCGCGGGCGCGCCGCTTTCCACCGATAATCCGGCCCGTGGCATTCATGCCAGCGCGCGCATGGTGCATTGCTTTGCCATTGCCGATCTCCTCGGCCGGCCCGGTGCTGCCGACGTGGTCGATCACGGCATGCGCTACCTCTGGGAAAAGCACCGCGACGTAAAGAACGGTGGTTATTTCTGGCAGGCAAACGATGAGGGCGCCGCAGACGCGTCCAAGCAGGGGTATGGCCACGCCTTCGTGCTGCTTGCCGCCTCCTCCGCCAAGGTCATCGGCCATCCGTTGGCCGACCGGATGCTGGCCGATATCACCGAGGTGATCGAGACGAAATTCTGGGAAGAGCGCCACGGCGCAATTGCGGAAGAGTTTTCGGAAGACTGGCAGCCGGTTGCCGGTTATCGCGGCCAGAACTCCAACATGCACCTCACCGAAAGCCTGATGGCCGCCTTCGAGGCAACGGGGGAAAGCCATTACCTGAAAAAGGCCGAGCGGATTGCCGATCTCCTCATCAACCGCCGCGCCCGCGAAGAAGGGTTTCGCGTCGCCGAGCACTTTTCCGAGGAATGGGTGGTCGACCGCAATTATTACCACCCGAACGAAATGTTCCGCCCAGCCGGCACCACGCCCGGCCACTGGCTGGAATGGGCCCGCCTCCTCCTCCAACTCTATACGCTCGGCGGCAAGGCACATGCCTGGATGCCGGAAGCGGCAACCGCGCTGTTCGAACGCTCAATGACGCTCGGCTGGGATAAGGACAAAGGCGGCTTCTTTTATACGCTCGACTGGCAGGATGTGCCGGAAAAGAAGAGCAAGCTGTGGTGGCCGATGTGTGAAGCAGCGGGTGCCGCCCACTTCCTCAACGCCCATGTCGGCGGCAGCTTCCACGAAGACAGCTATCGCAAGATCTGGTCTGTCATCGAGAAGAGTTTTATCGACCGCGACCACGGCGGCTGGTTTGAGGAACTGACGGAAGATCTCGTGCCCGCCAACACGCTGTTTCCCGGCAAGGGCGATATCTACCACGCCTTCCAGGCCTGCCTCATTCCGCTGTTTCCAGCGGACGGCAGCCTGACCAAGGTGATCCAGGAAAACGGCGCGAAGCTCTGACAGTCTGCCCCATAATTCTCTCCGGCGGGCTGCAAATGGCGATTTCTGCGCTTCCGGTGCTCACGTACGTTAAGTACGCTCCGCTCCGGTTCTCGAAATCACCATTTTCGCCGCGCCAGAGAAAATTCTTGAACAGACTGTGACGACAAGAGAGCCATCGGTTTTAAGACCGGTGGCTCTATCTCCCCTCAGCCACTCTCTTATTCAGCGGCATCGTGCATCTTGCGGTGCAGCAGCCAGGCGTTTTTGGCGAGGCGAAAACAGAAGGCTGCGGCGGGAACGCCGGAGAGGTTCAACACCGTCTCATACATGTTTTCCGCGCCGAGCTTGGCGACCGCTTTCTGCGAGCGGATGTTCGTTGGTGCGATGTGGAACCAGACTTCGTCGTACTGCTCGAATGCATGGTCGAGCATCAGCCGCTTCAGCTCGAAATTCGTGCGGCCACCCCAATAGTCGTGGTTGATGAAGGTATAGCCGATCGACAGGCTGTCCTCCCGGTCCGGGGCAGGATAATAACGCGAGCAGCCGATGATGACGTTCTTTGCCCGGTCGATCACGGCAACGGTGCTGCCGCTTTCCAGCAACAGCCCGAAATAGGGCTCGAATTTTTCGCGGGTGTAACGGTCGCTGGCGGGATGGCCGGCCCAGACGGCGGGGTGTCCTGCTGCGGCAAACAGGCCGTCCCAGTCCGCAGCGGTCAGCGGCCGTATGGCAATCGTCTTCCCATCAAGGGTCGGTTGCGGACCAAAGCCCTGCCTGAACATCGATGGATCTGCCTTTCCGGATCAAAAAGAACCTCCCGCCAGAAGGCTGGCGAGAGGTGCGTTTGGTTCAGCGGCGAATTTCGCCCACGAGATCGCGGATGCGCTTCGCCAACTGGTCGTAGTCATAAGGCTTGGTGATGAGGCTTGCCTTATGCAAGCCTTCCGAGCCCGGCACATGCATGTCGCCGGTCGCAAAGATCACCGGCAACGTCGGATGTGTTTCGCGCATGCGGTGAAGCAGGTCGAGACCGTTCATGTCAGGCAGGTGAACGTCGGTGACGAGAATATCGATGGCAGCGCCATCGACGGCATCCAGCGCTTCCTTGGCATTGCCGGCCTCCACCACCGTCATGCCGAAATCCTGCAGGTAATCGGCGGGGGAAATGCGGATCAGCGCCTCGTCCTCGCACAGGAGAACGCGAATGGAGGGCGGCGGGCCGCCTGTTTCACCGGTGCCGGTCGTCGTTGCCGTTTCCATCTGCGGCGCTCGCTCCTTTGCCTTGTCGAGCAGCATGCGGATCTTTCGCGCCAGCGTTTCACGCGCATAAGGCTTGCTCAGAAGATTGACGCCCGGATCCAGCCGGCCGCCATGGACGATCGAGTTTTCCGTATACCCTGACGTGAACAGAACTTCTATATCGGGGCGCCGCTCCTTGGCCTTGCGCGCCAACTCGCTGCTTTTCAAGCGCCCGGGCATCACCACGTCAGTAAACAAGAGGTCGATCGATACGCCGCTTTCAATGATGGCAAGGCCGCTATCGGCATCGCGGGCCTTCAGCACCTTGTAACCAAGCTCGGAGAGGAGGCTGACAGTGATATCGCGCACCGACTCGTCATCCTCCACGACAAGAATGGTCTCGCTGCCGCCGGCAACGCTGCCGCCCACTTCTTCCGTCAGGATATCCTCGGCTTCCATGGAGCGCGGCAGATAGATGCGCACGGTCGTACCGCTGCCAAGCTCGCTGTAGATATTGATATGGCCGCCCGACTGTTTGACGAAGCCATAGACCATGGAGAGGCCGAGCCCGGTGCCCTTGCCTTCCGGCTTGGTGGTAAAGAAGGGATCAAAGGCACGGGCCAGAACCTCTGCCGGCATGCCCGACCCGGTATCGCTGACGGCGAGCATCACATATTGCCCCGCCACCACGTCGAAGGCGTTTTGGGCGTAATGGTCGTCGAGATAGGCATTGCCCAGCTCGATGGTCAGGCGGCCGCGCCCGTCCATGGCATCGCGGGCATTGATGGCAAGGTTCAGCAGCGCGTTTTCAACATTGGACGGATCGACCTGCGTGTTCCACAAGCCGCCGCCGACAATCGTGTCGATCTCGATGGCCTCGCCAAGGCTGCGGCGGATGAGATGGTCCATCTCGCGCACCAACCGGCCGAGATTAACGACCTTCGGCGCCAGCGGCTGGCGCCTGCCGAAAGAGAGCAGCTGCGAGGCAAGCCGCGCCCCGCGCGAAGCGCCCGACAGCGCGCTGCCGAGGCGCCGCTCGGCGGCCTCGTTGCCCGTGATATCCCTGGCCAGAAGCTGGAGATTGCCGGTGATCACCTGCAGAAGATTGTTGAAGTCATGCGCGATGCCGCCGGCCAGATTGCCGATGGCCTCCATCTTCTGGCTCTGACGCAACACTTCCTGCGTCTTCAAAAGCTCGGCCGTACGCTCTTCCACCCGGCCCTCCAGCGTGGTGGCGAGATCTTCCAGCCGGCTGACGGTTTTTTTCTGCTCCTCGATGTCGGTGTTGGTGCCGACCCAGCGCGCGATGTCGCCCCCCGCATTGCGAACGGGAACGGCACGGCTGAGGAACCATCGGAAACCATCATCCTTGCAGCGCAGCCGCATCTCCGCGGTGAAATCGGCACCGGACTCGATCGCTGCCATCCAGATTTTACGGATAGGATCAACATCATCAGGGTGAAGACACTCACTCATCTGCGGCAGCCCGTCTTCGCCGACGCGATTGGCAAGATATTGGCGCATGGCAAGATTAGCCCATTCCAGCTCGCCACTTGCGGTCGCCGTCCAGACATGGTTCGGCAGCGTTTGCGCCAGCGTGCGAAAACGGTCTTCGCTTTCCTGCGCCGCATCCTGCGCCCGCTTCAGCTGGGTAACATCGTGGCCCTGCACGAAAATGCCGGTGACGGTTCCCTCTGCACCTCTCAGAGGCTGGTAGATGAAATCGAGAAACAGTTCTTCCGCCACATGGCCGGCGCGGTGAAGGCTGAGGCGCGCGCCGTGGGCGCTATAGGCCTCACCGCTGCCATACACCTGATCGAGAAGCTCGTAGAACCCCTGCCCTTCAATATCCGGAAGCGCCTCCTTGACCGGCCGACCGATGAGATTGCCGCGCCCGACCAGCGTCTGGTAGGAGGCATTGGCGATCTCAAACACATGGTCCGGCCCGCGCAGCACCGCCATGAAACCCGGCGCCTGCTCAAACAGTCCGCGCAGATATTCGCGCTCCTGCCCCAGCGCCAGGTTTTCGCCCTGCACGGCATCGGCGCGGCGCATCACGTCGGTCTCGGTGCGCCAATCCGACGGCGCCGGCACAGACTGGCGCAGGCGATGCAATTCGCTCACATCCACCGTATGTTGCAGGATCAGCCGTACATTGCCGGCCTCGCCAAGGATCGGCGTATGGGTGGCGCTCCAGAAGCGCTCCTCCATCGTGCCGTCGAGATTGGCAATCGGATAGGGGATCAGCGGCAGGTGATCCACCTGCCCTGTCGCCAGCACCTTGTCAAAAGACTGGCGCAACATGCGACCACTGTTCGATTGCGGATCGCTGGGAAACACATCGAACATCTTGCGCCCGAGAAGCGCCTCGCGCGTCTTCATCGTCGTCGCAAGATAGGCGTCGTTCATGCCCACCATGACGAGGTCAGGATCGAGGATCACATACGGATTTGGAGACAGATTAAATAAGTGATCGAGATCGGACGCAGAAAGCCCAGTCCGTCGAAACATGCCATTTCCCCACGCCGCACCATTTGATCGGCTAGGATATAGGACATTGGGTGTGCAAGACAATGATGCACAATCATCTTTCGACGCCCCATTGGCAGCCGAAAGAGACAGGTTTAGCGGCCTTTGCCCTCGACGTCTCAATCAGTGAAAGACGGGCGCCTGATCTGCAGCAAGGCGATGCGCCGCCAGAAGATCCTGCGTGTAGGATGCACGCATCCGCAAGGACATGTCTTCCGACTGACCCTTGCGAAGACTGGCGGGGAAGACGCCGTCGGCAAACGTGCCTGTCGCTTCGCCCGACGCCTCACCGGCCTTGCCGGGTCCGCCATGACCATCAAAAAACCTGAACATCACCCTTCGCCCTCCTGAACAACCTCAGAACGCCAACAGCGCTTCCACGTTCCATAATGAATGCGATATATTAAAAATGAACCATGCAAGCAGCGGCCATGATGGAGTGGGCCAGACAGCAACCGGAGCTTGTCCACAGGCTGCGGTGCCGGCCGATTAAAGTGCCGGAACAAACCGGAACGAATTGAAAACGATTTTGTTCCTCTTCCACCCTTGTCCACAGGTTATCCACAGATCCCACAACGGACGTCAAATCGGAAAACCCCGTCACGGCAGGGGTTGCAAACGCTCTCGGCCGGGCCCTGTGCAAAGCGTCGTTTGGTTTTGCACAGCGTTTTCGACACGAGCAGAAATTAGCACCTGGGCATGCCGGTGATATTCTTTTGTCGCAATCTGTCGGCAGGGTATATCCACAACGAGGAGGAAGCCCGATGGAAACAGATCTGACGATCAGCGAGGTGGCCGCTGACCCGCTGATTGCAATGATGATCGAGGCGGACGGCGTGTCGATCGAAGACCTGAAGGTGCTGCTGCACACGACGGCGAAAATCGAAGTGGAGCGCCTGCGATTGCGCCTGCACGAGAGGCAGGCCGCCAACTTCTACGAGCGCCTTGATGAGAAAGCGCGGACAGAGGAAACCTCGTGGCAAGGCGAGAAATGCGCCTGACGCCGCACGCGGCCATTTCCTGAAGAGGAACCGTCAGTCCCTCCTAATGCGTCAGGGTTCCATCCTGCATGTCCGCGACGTCGGAGAGCCGAACCAGTGTGACGCCCCGGCGCTTCAGGGCCAGGATGCCGCGCGCCACCCCCTCGCCCGCCGCATGGGTCGGCTGGTTGATGTGCGCCAGCACCACATCGCCATCGCGAGCGGTGGAAATCCGTTTTTCCGCCAAGGCCGCACCCAGCAATGATCCCCCATCACCATTCACCGAATAACCGGCAATGCGAAACCCCATCGTATGGATGAGATCCATCGCCGAAGCATCGTATTTGGCCGTCGAGCCACGAAACCAGTTTGGCGCTGGCAACCCAGCCGCCTGCATGGCGCTGGCGCCACCCGCCACTTCCTGTTCGACCGCCTGGCGTGAGCCGGCAGTTGCAATGCCATAGATCGACATCGGCACATCGACCGCCGGCACATGGTTTTCGCCGTGGTTCTCCAGTTCGAACTGCTCGGGATGCGCGCGCAGAATGGCCACCGTCTGCGGATTGTGACGCAGCCAGCGCGCCGTGACAAAAATCGTCGCGGGGATGTTTTCGGCGACCAGCACCGACAGGATCCGCTGGTCGGCCTCGCCCATGCAGGCATCGAACGTCAGTGCCACGCGTATTTTTCCCGTCTCATCCGATCTGGGCAGGTGCAGCGCCGGCTCGATGAGTTTTGGCGCATGCATTGCAGGCGAAGGCTCCAGCGCAACGGCCGGAACAGCGGCAAAGCCCGCGAGGAGAAGAAGGCAACCGGAAAGAAACAGACGCAGCATGTGATGGGCACCAATGATCTGGCGCTGCCATAACTCAGCCTGTCTCAAAAGACCAGAGTCCAGCCATCGTCCTGAATGTATCAATTTGGCACACATAAGGAAGGACACGTGGGCAAGTGGCAACGCCACCTTCAAGCGGACGAGATCTGCGCGGGAATGGACTTCCGTGACGTCTCAGACGGCAGGCAACACGGCCCTGCCGGCTTACTACGGAAGTGACGCATGATGCGCAAAGGAGAGTGCCGAGGCAGACCATCGGACCGAAACCGGATGATCAGGCAGGACGCCAGGAGGCGCCGTGTTATCGCCGGAGGAACGGCAGATGCCGCGGAAAATCGTCCATTCCGCACGCTACCTACCGGCCGGGAATTCGACAGGCAGGAAGCGCCGAACCTCCCCGTCAGACTGATGCAACGTCACCAAAGCGGGGCTTGGGAGACACAAACACTACAATCTCGAATTGAGAGGCAAAAAAAATTAGCTTGAAAACAGCGGATGCTACGTTGATTCGCATCCCCAGCCTGACCGAATGGCCGCGCCAGCACTTTTCTTTTTAAGAGAGAACTGACACACTATCCCCATTGATTTTGGACGGGGACCCGATCATGCGAACAGAAACAGAATTTCTTTGCGCCTCTGCAAGCGCGCTCTCGACTTCCGCATTGCTGACATCTCTCATCAGCAGTCTCGTGCAGAAGAACATCCTGTCGCACGACGACGAAAAGGCAATCTACCTCAACGCCATGGATACGCTCGACGAGAATGCCGGCGATGATCCGCAGGGGATTTTCGAACTTGCCCGCGACCTGATCGAAGATCAGATCCCTGTCGGCAACCCACCCCCCTCGGGCGAACCTGTCACCCTCACGCTGGTCAGCGCTAAAGGCTGAGACACCGTTTGGTGTGTCAGCTTGTGACATGATCCGAAACGTTATGCAAGAGGCTCGCGGTTTTTCCACCGCGAGCCGTTTCATTTCTGGACTGTCTTATATGCGCGGGATCTGACTGCAGGAACTGTGGTCAGAACTCCGACCATTCTTCCTTTTTCAGGGCGTTGGAGCCGCTGACCTGCGGGGCGCGATAGCGTTGGCGTTCAGCCGAGGAAACCGGCCTTGACGCCGCCTTTGACGCATGACGATCTGCCGTACGTCCACCAAGCACGAAGCGGGCAAGAAGGTCGCGCAGTGCCGCCGTCTCATGGGCAAGCGCCCCGCTCGATGCGTTGGATTCTTCCACCATCGCCGCGTTCTGCTGTGTCATCTGGTCCATCTGGTTGATGGCCGAGTTCACCTCCGCAAGCGCAACCGACTGCTCCTTGGCAGCGTTTGCAATGGCTTCGATGCGTTCATTGACGGCGGCAATATTACCCTCGATGGCCTTCAGAGCCTCACCGGTTTCGCTGACGAGGCGCACGCCGCTTTCCACCTCGTTGGAGGAGTTCTGGATCAATCCCTTGATCTCCTTGGCAGCAGCCGCCGAACGCTGGGCCAGTTCGCGCACTTCCTGTGCAACGACGGCAAAACCCTTGCCGGCTTCACCGGCACGTGCCGCTTCCACGCCGGCATTCAGCGCCAGAAGGTTCGTCTGGAAAGCGATCTCGTCGATGACGCCGATGATGTTGGAAATCTGCGCGGATGAACTTTCGATGCGCGCCATGGCGCTTACCGCATCGGCAACGACCCGGGCCGACTTGACGGCACCGCTATTGGCCGTGGCCGCAGCCGCCATCGCTTCGTCCGCCCGCTGCGAGGAATGGGTGACATTGGTGGTGATCTCATCCAGCGCTGCAGCCGTCTCCTCAAGCGAGGCCGCCTGCTGTTCCGTGCGCTTGGAAAGGTCCTGGGCGCTGCGGCTGATTTCCATCGTGCCGGCATCGATCTCCTGCGTCGACTGCGACACCGCCAGAAGCGTGGTGCTCAACTGGTTCAGTGCATCGTTGAAGTTGTGGCGCAGCGCTTCGAAGTCCGCCGCAAAAGGCCGCTCGATCTGACAGGTCAGGTCACCGGTCGCAAGCTTCGTCAAGCCCTCGCCGATCATGGTGACGGCGTTGATGCGCTCCGTCACGTCTGTTGCAAACTTGACGACCTTGGAAACCTTGCCGTTGACGTCCTTGATGGGATTATAGGAGGCGTTGATGACCACCACCTTGCCGCCCTTGCCGATGCGGGTGAACTCCTGAACCTGGAAGATGCCGGCATTCAGGTCTTCCCAGAATTTCGTGTAGGCGGGGCTTGCCGCATAATCGGACGCGACGAACAGGCTGTGATGACGGCCTTGGACCTCTTCCATGCGGTAGCCGAGAATATTGAGAAAGTTGTCGTTGGCGCTGACCACATCGCCTTGCGGGGTAAACTCGATAATCCCCTGTACGCGGCTGATCGCAGCCATCTGATTCTGATAGTCGAGATTGAGCAGTCGTGCCTTGGCATCGAACCACTCGACGACGAAAGCCACGACCTTGGCGCCTTCCTTGAGTGGGGTGACGGTCAGATCGAAAGCGCGCTGGCCGATCCAGATGGTCGCCTTGTGAACCGTCTGCAGGCGCGACAGCATATCGCGCTGGTGGCGCGGGTTCTTGTGAAAAACATCGATATTGCTGCCGACAAGCGTACTGACGCTGAAGGCCGGCAATTCCTTCTTCAGGTCGCTTTCGGCTTCCTTCAGCAGGCCTCGAACCGCCTCGTTCATGTAGCGAATGTTCAGCTGCGTATCGGCAATCATGATATTGGCGGTGACGCCGTCCAGCGCCTTCATTTTTGCGCGCCCGCTTCGGCCCATTAAATCCAGCATCCCGTTCTCCGTTTGATGCACCAACGGAACCTGCAGGATCAACCGTCGATGATAGCGCTGTCGCCTCTAATGAACTCGATTCATTGGATTGCGTTAACTCAGTTACCCCTCGGGGATTAAAGCAGGGATTAATAAAGCGACACCGAAAATAAGGATTGAGTTCTTGTAGATCTTTGGGCGGCTGGCGCCTTGACATGCTCATGGATGATGCCTGCCGCCGATATTTTTTAAGCATCTCAATCGACAAAAGAAGGTTCGGTATTTATATCCCGAAAATAGATACATACCGACTCCCGCAAGAAAGACGCCTGATGACACCCAATTTCCTGCTGATCGACGCGGAGAAGGATTTTGAAGTCCTGAAAGCGGCAGCCTCGCTCGTACGCGTACGGATCCTCAAGGCATTGCATGAGACAGGCGGCCTGAACGTCAATGAAATTGCCGAAAAGCTGGCGCTCCCGCAGTCGACCGTTTCGGCAAGCGTTGCAGCGCTCGAAGCCGCCGGTCTCTTGCGCACCGAGACAAAAAAGGCCCGCAAAGGTAGCCAGAAGATCTGCTTTGCCACCTGCGACGAATTGATCATCTCCTTCCACAAGCCGGAAAAAGCCTCCGAGTCCAACCGCATCACCGTTGCCATGCCGCTGGGCCTCTACACCCAAAGCTCGGTGACCGGTCCCTGCGGCATCTGTTCGCCCGACGGCATTATCGGCCTCCTCGATGTGCCCGACACGTTCATGGACCCGGAGCGTATGAAGGCAGCACTTCTCTGGTTCACCTCCGGTTATGTCGAATACCAGTTCCCCAACAATGCCAAGATCCAGGGCAGGACGATCACCGAGATGGAATTTGCCATGGAGGTGAGTTCCGAAGTGCCGGGTACGCACAGCAACTGGCCGTCCGATATTACGCTTTCCGTCAACGGCATGGAGCTTGGCGACTGGACCTCGCCCGGCGATTTCGGCGATAAGCGCGGCACCTACACACCCGACTGGTGGAAGCTCTCCGGCTCGCAATACGGCATGCTGAAAACCTGGCGGATCACCGAGGACGGCTCCTTCGTCGATGGCAACAGGATTTCCGGTATCACCTTGAAAGACCTTGCCCTTTCCGATCACCGCTCGATCCGCCTGCGTATCGAGGTGAAGGCGGAGGCACGCCATCCGGGCGGGCTCAACATCTTTGGGCGCGGCTTTGGCAATTACGACCAGGACATTCTGCTGCGCCTGCGAACCGCCGGCTGACAGGCACGCGGCTTTTCCAAAAGTATGATTTCTTGCGTTGACAAGGCCGTTTTCTCCCGCCAATAATATTACAAAATAAAGTTCGTATCCATATTTCAGATACAAACTGTCTCGGGAGGAGACCCTATGAAAACGCGTATTTCCGTCCACCGGGACTTCCGGATTGGGCGCATTGACGATCGCCTGTATTCTGCCTTCATCGAACATATGGGCCGCGCCATCTATGGCGGCATCTATGAGCCCGGCCACCCCAATGCGGATGAAAACGGTTTTCGCAAGGACGTGCTGCAGTTCGTCCGGGACCTGAAAATCCCCGCCATCCGCTACCCCGGCGGCAACTTCGTTTCCGCTTATCGCTGGGAAGACGGTATAGGCCCGCGGGACCAGCGGCCGGTGCGGCTCGATCTCGCCTGGCGCTCCAAGGAAACCAACCAGGTCGGCATCAACGAGTTTGCGACGTGGGCGCAGATGGCCGGCATCGACATGATGCTTGCGGTCAATCTGGGCTCGCGCGGCCTGGATGATGCCCGCAACTTCCTCGAATATGTCAACTTTCCCGGCGGCACTGCGCTCAGCGACCTGCGCCAGAGCCACGGCGCAAACGCCCATGGCGTCAAGATGTGGTGCCTCGGCAACGAGATGGACGGCCCCTGGCAGATCGGCCACAAGACGGCTGTCGAATATGGCCGCCTTGCCAATGAGACCGCTAAGGCTTTCAAGGGCTTTGACCCCACCATCGAGGCGATCGTCTGCGGCAGCTCCAACGACCGCATGCCGACCTATCCCGAATGGGAGCGCGAGGTGCTGGAAGAGTGCTACGAGAATGTCGACCACATTTCGCTGCACAAGTATTTCGGCAATACCAGCCACGACACGCTGAACTACTTTGGCAAGATCGAGGAAACCGGCCGCTACATCCAGACGATCGGCGGCGTCATCGATTACGTCAAGGCCAAGAAGCGCGCCACCAACGATGTCCATATCTGCTTTGACGAATGGAACGTCTGGTATCACATCCGCGAGGAAGACGGCCGCCGCATCAAATCCTGGGACTGGCCGGAAGCCCCTGCCCTGCTCGAGGAAACCTATAATTTCGAGGATGCGCTCTTTGTTGCGGGCCTCCTCAATGAGTTCATCCGCCGTTCCGACCGCTTGCGCATTGCCTGCATCGCGCAGCTCGTCAACGTCATTGCCCCGATCCGCGCCGAAAAGAACGGCCCGGCCTGGCGCCAGACGATCTATTACCCCTATCAGTTCGCCTCCCTTTACGGACGCGGCCATGCGCTGAACATTGCGGTGGATTGCCCGACCTATGATTGCGCAACCGCCGACGACGTCAAATATCTCGACGTGGCCGGCGTCTATAATGCCGAGGAAGGCATGGTGACCCTCTTCGTGCTGAACCGTCACTTGACGGAGGCGGCCGACCTTGACGTGCAACTGACCGGCTTTACCGGCACAAGCCTCTCGCTCCACATCGCCTATGAAGGTCATGACCTGCGCACCGGCAACGGCCCGGACCAACCGGACCGCATCGTGCCCGGCCCCGGAAAGGGCCTCGGCGTGGAGGACGGCGCCCTCAAGGGATCGGTTGCCGCCCTCTCCTATCACGTCATCCGCCTCAGCGTTCAGTGAGGCGGTGATGGGTGTCCGTCTGTCCAGCGTCGCCAAATCGTTCGGATCGTTCCGGGCGATCGAGGATGTCTCCATGGAGATCCCGACAGGCAGCTTTGCCGTGTTCGTCGGCCCGTCGGGATGCGGAAAATCCACACTGCTGCGCATGATCGCGGGGCTGGAGGAAGCGAGCGGCGGCCAGATCGCCATCGATGAGCGGGACGTGACGGCCGTGGAGCCTGCAGACCGGCAGGTGGCCATGGTGTTCCAGAACTATGCGCTTTACCCGCATCTCACCGTGTTTGAAAACATGGCCTTCAGCCTGCGGCTGGCGCGCCGCCCGAAAGACGAGGTGAATGCCCGCGTGGGCGCTGCCGCCCGCATTCTGCAACTGGAGGAGCACCTGCAGAAAAAGCCCTCGCAGATGTCGGGCGGACAAAGGCAGCGGGTCGCCATCGGCCGCGCCATCGTGCGCCAGCCAAAAGTGTTTCTGTTCGACGAGCCGCTGTCCAATCTCGATGCGGAACTGCGCGTGCAGATGCGGCTGGAACTCACCCGGCTTCACCGGCAGCTGGGCGCCACGATGATCTACGTGACGCATGACCAGGTGGAGGCGATGACGCTCGCCGACCACATCTTCGTCATGAAGAACGGCCACCTGCAGCAGGCCGGTCCGCCGCTCGTGCTCTATGACGACCCGGACAACCGTTTCGTAGCGGGCTTCATCGGCTCGCCGGCCATGAACTTTTTGGCCGCCCGGATTACCGCCCGCGCCGGTTCACGCGTGACGCTTTCGGTGGAAGGCAGCGACCACCCGTTCGAAGCCGAGATGGCAGATGCAAGCGCCATCGGCAGCGCAGTCGAGATCGGCATCCGCCCCGAACATCTGCGCATTGGGTCCGCACCAGGCCTCGCCGTGACGGTGGATGTGGCCGAAGAACTGGGTGACGTATCCTATCTCTATACCCGCACCGCCAGCGGCAAGGAACTTGTGGTGCAGCGACAGGGATCGCGCGACCGCCTCGACGGTACGCTGGTGCACCTGTCGGCAGATCCAAAACATGTGCTGGTCTTTAATGGTGAAGGCCGGCGGCTGCGCTGAACGCGGGGAGGCGTTTTTCGCAGAGCCTGAGGCGCCCGCGACAACAGCGGGCGATGACGACAAACCTGGGAGGAGTGATGATGATGAGACTGATCAAGAGCCTGTTGCTGGGCACCGTGCTTGGCCTTGCCGCGCTGCCGGCCGCCGCGCAGCAAGATATCATCTGGTGGGATTTTCTCTCCGGCGGCGACGGTGTGCGCATGAAGGCGCTGATCGATGCCTTCAACAAGGAACATCCCGATATCCGCATTCGCGGCACGACGCTCGAATGGGGCGTGCCCTTCTACACCAAGGTGCGCACGGCGTCCGCCGTCGGCGAAGGCCCCGATGTGATGACCTACCACCTGTCACGCGCAACGCTTGGCATCGAGGAAAAGGTGCTGAGCCCGATTACCGACGCGGATCTCGCCAATGCCGGGCTGAAGAAGGAAGACTTCTTCGAGGCGCCGATCAAGGCGGCAACCCAGGACGGCAAACTTTATGCCGTGCCCTTCGATATCCACGCGCTGATCCTTTATTACAATGCCGACCTGCTGAAGGGCTCGCCCTATATTGATGCGAGCGGCAAACTCACCGGCATCAAGACGCTCGAGGATTTCAACAAGGCGCTCGTCTGGCTGAAGGACAAGGGCGTGCCCACCCCCCTCACCTATCAATCCGGTGGCGATGGCGGCGTCTGGCGCGTGTTTTATACGTTGCTGACGCAGCAGGGTGGCGAGTTCGTAACCAATGGCAAGGTGCTCGATGGCGACAATGCCGTAAAGGCTGCGAAAGCCATCGACACGATGAGCGCCTGGCGCGAAAAGGGCCTTTCGCCGGAACAGGCGGAATACGAGGCGTCCGTCGCGCTGTTTTCCGCCGGCAAGTCTGCCTTCCAACTGAACGGCGTCTGGGAAGTGCCGACCTTCAAGGATCTCGAAAAGAGCGGCAAGCTGGGCTTCAAATGGGGTGCTGTCGAAGTGCCGCCGTTCATGGGCAAGCGCTCCACCTGGGCCGATTCGCATGCCTTTGCCATTCCCAATGAAGGCGACAAGACGGTCTCCGGCGAAAAGCGCGCGGCCGTGATGAAGGCCATCGGCTGGATGGAAAAACACGCGATCGGCTGGGCGGATGCCGGCCATATCCCGGCTTACAAGGCCGTGACCGAAGGCGCAGACTACAAGGCCATGCAGCCGAACGCCACCTATGCAACGCTTGCCGAGGCTGCCGCCTTCGATCCGCAGACCCGCATCACCGGCGTTGCCTCTCCCGCCTATGACGCTGCCCTTAACGTCATCGCGCCCGCCATTCAGGGCTATATGAACGGCAAGGACGCCGTGGAGCAGATCAAGCTCGAGCTTCAGGACAAGCTGAAGTGACGGGCGGCCCTGCGGCTTCCCTTCGCAGCCGCAGGGCCATTTTTTCCACGCAACCTTACACGCCAGAACCGGCGGCCAGGAGATTTGCGCATGGCGATGATCGAAAACCGGCGGAAAAAATCCCTCGTGGCGCTGGCGATGGTGACCCCGTTCATCGTGACCTTCACGATCTTCTTCCTCTACCCGATGCTGAAGATGATCCAGCTGAGCTTTACCGATGCGCCGCTGATCGGCAGCGGCCAATGGATCGGCTTTGACAATTACACCAAGCTGCTCAGCGACCGGCTCTTTACCATCTCGCTCAAGAACAATGCCTATTTCGTCGCCCTGACGGTCATCCCCACCACCGCCATCGCCCTTTTGATCGCGCTTGGCATCAGCCGCCTGTCGGGTGCGCGCCAGACGCTGGTGATGGCGCTGTTTTTCATGCCCTATGTGCTGCCGGTCTCGGTGGTCACCGAAATCTGGGCCTGGATGCTCGACCTGCAGTTCGGCATTCTTCAGCCGCTGATCGCGCTCATCTCGGGAAAACCGGTTGCCGTGTTCAAGAACCCCTACTGGGTCATGCCATCGGTTGCCGTCGTTACCATCTGGTGGACCAACGGGTTCAACGTGCTGCTGTTTCTGGCGGGTCTGCGCAATGTGCCGGCAGAGCTTTACGAGGCAGCATCGCTCGACGGCGCCACCACCTGGCAAAAGTTTTCCCGCATCACCTGGCCGCTGCTGTGGCCGGTCACGGCGCTGGTGCTGACGCTGCAGCTCATCCTGCAGCTGAAGATCTTTGACCAGATCTATCTCTTAAGCGGCGGCGGCCCGTTCAACTCGTCCTATGTGCTGCTGCTCAAGGTCTATCGCGAGGCCTTCCAGTCCAACAATGGCGGTTATGCGTCTGCGGTCGCAACCGTGGTCTTCCTGCTGATCGTCATCATTTCTGTCCTGCAATTCCAGCTGCTGCGCATCAGGAGGAACAGATGAGCCAGATCCAGAGCCAGCCCCAGTTGAGGCGCCCAGCCAAGAGCCTGCCGCGGCGCATCGAAAACGCGGTCCTTTCGGTGCTGACGCTTGCAGCCGCCCTTGTGTGGATCTTTCCGCTCTACTGGACACTGGTGACCTCGATCCGCTCGGACGAGAACGTCGCCGGCAATACCTCGCTTCTGCCGGACGAATTTCGCCTCCAGGCCTATGTCGACGCCATTCTCAACACCCGGCTTCTGACCTGGTATTTCAATTCCGTCGGCACGGCGGTCATCGTCACAGTGCTGGTGCTGTTCATCTCGGTGCTCTGCGCCTATGCGCTGTCGCAGATCCGCTTTCCCGGCGGCGGCCTTCTTTATGGCGTCGTGCTGGCAAGCTTCATGGTGCCCGCACAGACACTGGTCGTGACGCAATTCATCCTGATGAAGGATTTGAACCTCATAAACACCTGGGCCGGCATCATCCTGCCGCAGCTGATCGCACCGGTGGTGATCATCGTCTACAAACAGTTCTTCGACAGCGTGCCGAAGGAAATGCGCGAGGCCGTGGTGCTCGACGGCGGCGGCGAATTCACCATTCTCTTCAGGGTCTTCCTGCCGCTCAACTGGGGCATCACCACAGCGCTTGCCATCGTCACCTTCATCGGCGTGTGGAACGCCTTCTTCTGGCCGTTCCTCGTGGTCACCTCGGAAAATATGATGACCATCCCCGTCGGCATCACCCAGGTGAACGACGCCTTCGGCGTCGCCTACGCCCGCCTCATGGCCGTCGCCATGCTCGCAGCACTCCCCGTCATCATCGCCTACATCATCTTTCAACGCCGCGTGACGGAGGCGATCATGATTTCATCGGGGGTGAAGGGGTGATGGCTGCTGTTCGACAGAACAATCCGGAATTTGCGGTAATTTCCGGGCGGGCGGGATTACGCGAAACCGGCCGATTTCCAAGGGGTTCGCTAGGCAGAAGCAGAGGTACGTGAGGGCAAGGTTTGGCGCCGGGGCACCGGCAAGACGGTGATGCTGTCGTGCCATTACGACATCATCGACTGGCTTGATCCCGACTGGATCTACGACACCGCGACGGGGCACTATTCCGGGAGTATCTTCGACGACGGCCGTCGATCACCCTGGACATCCGTGAAACCAACTGGCGATGGTGGCCCTATTTTGAGCCGCCTCATATCTGAAGCTCCCGCACATGATTGCCGCCACCTGCTACGTCGCCTAGCCGGTGGCGCATGTCGCCTTCTCCACGCGGCCGGGCCTTGTCGAGGCCCGCGCCTGGCTGATCAACGCGGCCGATCATTTGGCGTGCTATGGGTATATTCCGGCCGAGAGGCAGCAGGCTCTTTGAAAGGTGTTTAAAAGGGATTCAAGCCCATCTCGAAAACCCTTTAAACTCGCCCAGATACAACCTCCAAGCTACCCTCGCATGCGCTGTTCAGGTGAAGGAGAGCGCCGATGAAAGAGCTGCAAAAAATCCTTCAGATCCTGGAAGAGGCAAAGGTCAACACGGAGGAAGCCAACTAGCAGACGCTTGTCTACTTGACCATCGTGGCAATCGCGGAGGCCGCCGATCAATCACGTCGACGCGATCCGCCTTTGGCGCTCCATTGACCAAAGCTGATCAGTTCAGTCGATTGCTTCCGTTCGAATCGTCACTCGGCCAACGTGGCCCACTCAAAAACCCTTCATAGAACTTTCTCGGTGGCCAAGTGGCTGATAGCCGCCCACCAACGTTCATTGCGTATTAGAAGACATGTGTGCAAAGGTCCGCTACCGTCTTAAAATTGCACATAGTTGTAGAGGGCGGCCATGGACGAGCAAACCTATGCACGGGACTTATTTGAACAAACCTTCGTAGCTGTTCAGCATGCGACAGATGTTGCAGCTTCGATCATTCTATTGAGAGATGCTTATAAGCTCTCGCATGTCACCTACCACATGGCACAAACCATAACGTCTCGGATAGACGCGCCATTCGTCAGAACGACCTACCCGCCGAACTGGGTCAGCAGGTACCTGCAGCAAGGCTATTTCAACATTGATCCCGTCCTCATGGAGGGCGTTTCAAGGAGCCTACCATTTCTCTGGAGCGAGCTGGAGGTGACCCCCGCGGCTCAGCGACTGTTCGAGGACGCCATACAGCATGGTCTCGGACTTTCAGGCTATGCAATACCAATCATTGATAGGTGTGGCCGCCGAGCCCTCGTATCGCTCAACGCTGACATGCAGCAAGATCAGTGGTCAGCCCTCGTCTTGCACTACAGGGCTCACTGGCTTGAACTCGCACACTGCTTGCACACAAAGGCGTTGGTTGAACTCTATGGCAAGGAAGATCCGGCACCACCGCTTGGCCGGCGCGAGAGAGAATGCCTTCATTGGGCGGCCTTGGGCAAAGAATACAAAGACATTTCCTGCATCCTGGGCATCTCAGACCACACAGCCAGAGGATATCTGAAGTCTGCACGCTTTAAGCTGGCCTGTGCGAACATTCCCCAAGCCATCGCCAAAGCAATAAACCTGCGCCTGATCAATCCAATCTGACCCCCCAAATGGGGCGGCGCAGGCGGGGGAGTTTCAACTGGAACTGCAACTCTGCATGATGCCTCTGCAATATCCAAAAGGGGGAACTCATGTTTATCACGCTAGAAGCGCATCAATATGCACGATATCCGGGGCTTCTGGACCGCATGTTCAAGCTGCGCAAGGAGGTATTCTCAGACCATCTTGGCTGGTCAGTGACCGTCACCAACGGCAGCGAAAAAGACCGGTACGACGACCTCGGCCCGGTATACTTGCTATGGTGCGACGACGACGGACAACGATTGTACGGATCCATGCGGCTTATGCCGACCACCGGTCCCACGCTCCTCTATGATGTCTTCCGCGGGACATTCCCTGCAGACATAGATCTCGTCGCGCCGGGCATCTGGGAAGGAACGCGCATGTGTGTCGATGAGAAAGCGGTTGGACTCGACTTTCCAGAGCTTACACCTCTGCACGCATTCAATCGCCTTCTGGTCGCGCTGTGTGAATGCGCGCTTGATCACGGCATCGACATGATGCTCTCCAACTACGAACCACACATGCGCCGCGTGTATCGAAGAGCGGGGGTGGACGTTGATGAGCTTGGGCGCGCCGATGGCTATGGTCGATTACCCGTGTGCTGCGGATTGTTTGAAGTCTCGCCTGTTGTGTTGAACCGAATGCGCGAAGCAACCGGGGTCACCGATCCTCTTTATTCGAGATCTTCGTCCACCGACCGGTCCAAAGCGATCGGAATGGCAGCGTGAACGGGCGCGTGGCAATGACACGGTTTCCCATGAGGCACATTCGAAAACTGACTGAACAAGCCTACTTGATCGCGCTTGAGTGCAATGACGCCCAGCTCGTCCTGCATCTCGGACTCGCCATGCAGGTAAGTTTCGCCAAGGACGTCACCGAGCAACTCATGAATCTAAGGCTTGCCAACGCTGAAGATGTGGAAGGTACGCTCAACAACACAATCAAGCTGGGCAATTTCGAGAGCTACTCGGCTGAGATCTGAATCTGAAATCTAAGGCAAGCCCATCTCGACGATTATTTTGGCATCAACAATTGCTGGACGCGGGCGAAGTTTCCGGACGAATTCGGTAAGGGAATTGGAAAATCATTTTTCCGGAACCTGCTGTCAAAATTCCGGAAATCCGCGTCAAGCTACAATTGATTTTCCATATATTTGGTGGGCCCGGAGGGCCTGCCGAATTCCAAGAAAATCAGCAGCTTAACCCCATGTGGGACGAAGACCCCATATTATAAAAATCAATGGCTTAGTAAAGCCGCCGTCCCACTTTTTCCGGCCGTTTCCGCCCCTTCTTTCCCGGTCGTATTGCGGCCAGGGAGGCGCGCATGAGCGGGGTGCGGCCATTTCGGGACGTGAAGCTGCAATGGCTTCAGCAGTTGAGCTGCGACAAGGATTTGAGCGACAGCGCGCGATCCGTGGCGC
>JAIXTO010000132.1 GCA_027483885.1 Rhizobiaceae bacterium | reverse complement strand
GAGTGCGAAGCCGAAGCGCTGGGCATCTGCTTCGACTGGGAAGTTCGTCCCAAGATGGAGTATCGTACCTATCTCCACAGCGACCAGACCTATTCGGTGAAGGCCGACAAGACGATCAATATCGGCTTCTTCGGTGAGGATACCGGTCGCATTGCGGTCGATAGCCAGGGCGATGTCCTGATTGGCGGCACGGTGCGCAACATTTCCGGCGAAACCACCCTCACCAGCCATCAGGGCGGCATCTATACGGCGACCAATGATGGCCAGAAGGGCATCCTGATCGCCAACGACATCACGCTTGACGCCAAGACCAGCATCGGCCTGTCGGATACCGATACGTTCCAGATCGAGCAGACGGGCGCCAATGCCATCGTCAATGCCAGCGCTGAGAACATCTATCTGCAGGAAATGGCCGGCGCGATGCGGGTCGGGCAGATCACCGTTGCGGCCGCAAAGACCGCAACCGGCGGTGACCTGTCGCTGATTTCCCAGGGCGATCTGGACCTCACGCCCTCCAACATGGGCTCGCTCGTCAAGGGCGGTCGCATCCGCCTGGAAAGCAAGACGGGCAAGATCCTGACGAACGTGGCCGCAAACGGCATAGACGTGGATACCGACGCAGAGGGCGGCGGTACGCTGACGGTCCTGTCCAAGGACAAGAATGCCGTGACGATCCGCGAAATGGCGGGCGACCTGATGGTTGATAGCATCGATATCGCCGGCGACCTGTCGCTGGTCGTCGATGGCGACCTCCTCAATGGCAAGAGCGAAACCAGCGACCTTGCCGAGCGCGATGCAACCTTTGCCGCCTTCCTCGACGCGCGCGGCATCGGCAGCACCGATTATGCGCAAGACGAGACGGCTCTTGTCGATGCCGCCAAGGCCGAGCAGATGACGGCGATGTATCACGCCTATTGGAAGATGCGGGGTGCCGGATCTTCTACAACGTCCAGCAGCCTGCTGCGCAGTGCGGCCGCCACGAGCACGATTGCCGCCTATGACCAGAACTTCATCTACCATTTATCGGACGAAGACCGGACAGCACTTGTCTCGAACGGCTTCTCCGATGCCGATATCGCAAGCTATGAAGCCCAGCAGACCGCTTTCTACCACGAAGCCAACACCAAGCTCGGCGACGCGGCCAAGGGAAGCTACGATGCCAACTTCACCTACCAGCTGACGGATGCGGAGCGGACGGCAAACGTTGCCGGGCTTGAATTCGACCGTGATGCGGTTCTGTCTGCCGTCAATGCCGAAGTGGTCGGCGGCAATGCCAGCGCCTCGCAACAGTCGAGCAATATCCAGGCGGCCAGCCTCGATATCGACGTCACCGGCACGATCGGCGAACAGGGCAGCAACTTCACGCTGAACAGTTCCGGCGGCAAGACGGTGTCTGTCTCCGACATGCAGAAAATGCGCACCGCCCAAGTGGGCGAGGTGCAGTACCAGGCGGATGGCTCGATCGTGGTTGCAGAACGCAATGGCGTGTCGATCAATTCGGACGGCACGGTCAACGTCAACGCCGGCGAAAATGCCTATCTGGAAAGCCAGGGCGATCTCAATGTGGACACGATCGCTGTTGGCGATACCCTGCAGCTGAAGACCTCCGGCAGCCTTCTCAACGCCAATGAAACGGGCGGGGCGAATGCGACGGGCAAAAACCTCATCCTCTCCAGCGCCGGCGACAATCTCGGCACGGCAGACAATCGTTTCGTGACGGACGCAACCGATGATGGTTACGTTCAGCTGCGCACGGGCGGCGGCGCCTATCTGGAAGAAAAGACGGGGGATCTCCGCCTGCAGGATGCCGCCGGTCCGACGCTTGATCTCGTCGCCAATGATGGCCGCATCATCGATGCGTTCAACGACGCCGGAAACGAGATCAACGGCGACAATGTCAGTCTCTATGCCCGTGACGGGATCGGGACCGATGGGGCTGATCTTGATGTCACAACGCGCGTCGATGGCTCGATCGAATTCGAGACGCCTGGCGATGCCTACGTCTATGCACCGGATCTGCCGGTGCGGGTGAAGGAAGCCGTCATCGGCGGCCTGTCGCGCATCATTTCCGCAAGCGAAATCCTGGTGGAAGCCGGCACGACCTTCTCGGCCAATGTCATCGACTGGTATGCGCCGGGCAATGTATTGTTCGAGGCCAACAGCAAGGTCATTTCGCGCAGCGGCACCGCCAAGATCGTCACCGATGGCGATCTGACCATGGAGCGCGGCTCGACCCTTGATGCGATGGGCAATGCCATCGACATCACCGCCGCCGGCAATGTGGTGCTCGGCAATCTCGTGTCGCAGCGCGCCGGAACGGATGCGGTTGTCGTGGACGCCGGTGGTTCGATCAACGGCAACAATGACGGGCTGAAGGACATCGATCTGTCCGATCCGACCGCCGTTGCAAAGCTGACGGCCCATGGCGGCATCGGTGGCGATACCGCACTGTCGACGACGCTTGCGCATCTGACCTTCACCAATACCGATGGCGGCAATGTCGTGATCGACAATGATCGCAGCATGACGCTGGAAGGTGCGACCGTCGGCTCCGGCTCGTCGATCACGCTCACCACACTCGGCAATCTCCTGACGCGTTCGGTGACCGGCGTAGATGGCGACATCTCGCTTCAGGCCGAACACGACCTGACTGAGGATGCGGCAGCCGTCATTGATGCCGGAACCGGTTCGATCGATCTGGTCGCCGGCGACGACGCGGTGATCCACCGCGTCAAGACGGCAGGAAACGGCAATATTGCCGTGTCTGCGCAGACCGGCCGTGTCGATCTCAACAACGGTCTGAGCACCGCCGAGGGCGACATCACGGTCACGGCGGCGACGGACCTCACGCTTGCGGCACTCGGCAATGTAACAGCCGCCGGTGCGGGCAATGTGTCCCTCTCGGCACTCGGTGGTGATATCACGCAGAATGCCGCCGCCGTGGTCAATGGCGGGACCGGTTCGGTCGATCTCTTTGCCCGCGACAACGCGATCCTGCACCGGATCCAGACGGCAGGTGCCGGTGATATCGGCATCTTTGCCCAGACCGGCCGTGTCGATCTCAACGACGGTCTGAGCACGGCCGAGGGCGACATCACTGTCAGTGCGGCAACGGACCTGACGCTGGCTGCGCTCGGCAATGTGACGGCCGCCGGTGCGGGCAATGTGTCGCTTGACGCGAGAACGGGAACCTTCACCCAGGACAAGCAGGCCGTCATCGATGGTGGGACCGGTTCGGTCGATATCGGTGCCAACCTCGATGCCATCGTTGAGACGGTGCGCACGGGTGGCAATGGTTCCATCGGCATCGTCAGCCGCGACGGCAATGCGCGGATCGAAAACCTCCTGTCGACGCAACAGGGCCCGATCGATATCGAGGCTGAACACAACGTGTTCATCGCCGCCACCTCGCGTATCCTGGCTGAAGGGCCGGGTGACATCACCATCCTCACGCATCAGGACAGCGTCATCCAGACGCAAGGATCGTGGATCGACAGCGGACGTGGCCAGGTTCGGGTCCACGGCGCCTTCGATGTGGTGCTGCGCGATGTCCGCTCCAGCCATCCGTCGCGCTACCGCATCATGGCGACGGCCGGCAACTATATCGATGATGGTGGCAATGCCTCTCGCGCCCTGCTGGATCGCCAGATCCTGGCGGCGAACGCCGATATCCGCACGGGCATCAAGAGCCTGCCGGATACCGAGCGCTATCTCGACGCGCTTCGCGCCCTTGAGCGCGCCCGGGCGTCTCTGGTGGCCGCGCCCGATGCCATCGGTGTCGAAACGGTGACGCTGGGTACACGCGGGGAAATCATTCTCGGTG
>JAIXTO010000182.1 GCA_027483885.1 Rhizobiaceae bacterium | reverse complement strand
CTTGGCATCCTTGAAGCGCAGGAGGTTGAGCGAGGCAAGGTTGCAGGCCGTGTCGTCAAGGAACATGTATTCCGAGCACGGGTTCGACGCGCGGATCGGGCCGGCGGCCGGCGACGTGTGCCAGTCGTTCATGGTCGTGTTGAAGTGCAGGCCCGGATCGGCAGAGGCCCAGGCGGCGTAGGAAATCTTTTCCCAGAGATCACGCGCCTTCAGCGTCTTCATCACCTTGCCGTCCTTGCGGGCGGTGAGGTTCCAGTCGCCGTCGTTTTCGACAGCGCGCAAAAAGTCGTCCTTCAGGGAGACGGAGTTGTTGGAGTTCTGGCCGGAAACCGTGAGATAGGCTTCCGAATCCCAGTCCGTATCGTAGGTCTTGAAGTCGAGATCCTTATAACCCTGCTTGGCGAACTGGATGACGCGCTTCACATAGTTTTCCGGAACCTGGTCCTTCTTGGCGGCCTTGATTTCGCGCTTCAGGGCAGGGTTCTGGTTCGGGTCATAGCAGGCTTCGTTATCGCCTTCGCAATTGACGCAGGCCTTCATGATGGCCTTCAGGTGCTTGGCAACGACCTTGGAACCGGTGACGAGGGCGGCAACCTTCTGCTCTTCCTTCACCTTCCAGTCGATATAGGCTTCGATATCGGGATGGTCGATGTCGACAACGACCATCTTGGCCGCACGGCGCGTGGTGCCGCCGGACTTGATGGCGCCGGCGGCGCGGTCACCGATCTTCAGGAACGACATGAGGCCGGACGAGCGTCCGCCGCCCGACAGCTTTTCGCCTTCGCCGCGCAGATAGGAGAAGTTGGAGCCGGTGCCGGAGCCGTACTTGAACAGGCGCGCTTCACGCACCCACAGATCCATGATGCCGCCCTCGTTGACGAGGTCGTCCTCGACGGACTGGATAAAGCAGGCATGCGGCTGCGGATGTTCGTAAGCGGACTTGGACTTCGTCAGCTTGCCCGTGAAGGGGTCGACGTAGAAATGGCCCTGGCCGGGGCCATCGATGCCATAGGCCCAGTGCAGGCCGGTGTTGAACCACTGCGGCGAGTTCGGCGCAACGCGCTGGGTGGCGAGCATGTAGGAAAGCTCGTCCATGAAGGCGGAGGCATCTTCTTCGGACGAGAAATAGCCGCCCTTCCAGCCCCAGTAGGTCCAGGTGCCGGCAAGGCGCGAAAACACCTGGCGCGCATCGGTTTCAGACCCGTAGCGTTCGCCTTCCGGCACATCCTTCAGCGCCTTTTCGTCGGCAACCGAGCGCCAGAGGAAGGAAGGAACGTTGTTTTCCTCAACCTTCTTCAGAAACTTCGGAACGCCGGCCTTACGGAAATATTTCTGCGCGAGAACGTCGGTGGCAACCTGCGAAAACTGCGCGGGCACGTCGATATCGGCCAGGCGGAAAACGATGGAGCCATCCGGATTGCGGATTTCGCTGATCCCCTTACGGAAGGGGATGTCCGCATAGGCACCGTGGCCAGGCTTGGTAAATCGACGTTCTATGCGCATCTCTCTCGTCCTCGCTGTGCGCCGTAGAAAGGCGCAAAAAATCTCATCCGCGGCGGTTGAGCTTCAACCGTCGGCCGTTGCGTGTTCATGCCATGTGGCAAACCATCGCTGGGATGGCGACCTGTATCTGGTGGGTACGATGTCTGTAAACACTAAATATAGTATAAACGACAGTTTTCCACCAGCCCAATTTCATTGAGACGAAGGCGCAAAAGACACACGAACACCGCCCAGCGTGCATGCCTTCATGGCAAGCCGCCTTGAGACGGGATGGGTGATTTTGCGCTTGAAGAACCGGCCTCGTTAGCTCCGGTCCAGTCGCCGCCGCAACATGGAATTCAATCTCGGCCGAACCTATAGATTCGTCAAGCCGTAGTTTGCAACGGATTTTTAACCACAAGATCTTGTGTCTGTAAGCTGTGGAAAACGGGGAGAAATAAATCGCTGAGGAAACTCAAGGGGTTGTCGCTGCCGTTTGGTGTGATGTTTCAGCCTCCCGTAACGGCAAATGCATCCCGGACGCCAGCTTTGCGCGATAATCCACAATGTTCTCCACCCAAATCTTTAACATTCGAATCTTAGAATTTCTCCATATAAGCCTTGTGTCATGAAGTGAACCTGCGCTTCGTGAGGCACGGCGTTTGTTGTCCTGTCCGTCGGAGATCACGTCCCGTGAAAATCAAGAACCTATCAATCCTGAAAAAGATCAGCCTTGTCGTCGGGTTGATGGGCGTGGCGGCGGCAGCCATTGCGGCGGTCGGTACGCAAGGCCTCTTCATGCTCGGCTCCTCGCTGAAGGATACCGGCCAGCGCGAAGAGGTTGCCCGCGAGGCGATGGACCTGCGCGTCGATATCATCGCCATCAGCCGCATGACCTATCAGCTGGCGCTGGCGCCGGAAAAGTCTGCGGACTTTGCCGCCGAAACGGAAAAGCGCTCCAAGGAAATGCTGGAGCGTCTGCCGAAAATTGCAGCGACCGCCGATAACGAAGAGCAGAAGCAGCTTGCCGATATCCGCACGAGCCTCAACGCCTATTTCGACAGCATCCGCGACATGGTGAAGGTTGCCGCCACCGATGCCGGCAAGGATCCGAAGGCCATGGCAGCCGCCCTTGCCAAGGCGCTGGATGGCCAGAAGACGGTCACCGCCACCGTCAAGGTCTACAGCACCTATTCGGCAAAGACGCTGTCGCAGTCGCGCGGTCGCGCCATCGACGAATCCCAGACGACGGTCTTGATCCTCGCCATCACGGCGGCTGTCTGTATCGCACTTGGCGTGGCACTCAGCCTTCTTATTGCGCGGCGCGATATTGCCGGTCCGATCCGGCGTATGACGGGTGTCATGAGTGAGATGGCCAAGGGCCGCACCGATCAGCCGGTGACCGATACGGACCGCCTGGATGAAATCGGCGAAATGGCGCGTGCGCTCGAAGTGTTTCGCGCCAACGAAATCCAGATGCGGGCGATGGAGGCGCAGGAAGCCGCCCTCAACCGCCAGAGCAAGGATCTGCAGGTCTCGATCAGCGGTATCGTGGCCGCCGCTGCCGCCGGTGATTTCAGCCAGCGCATTACCAAGTCCTATGATGATGCGGACCTCAAGCGTTTTGCCGCAAGCGTCAACGAACTCGTGGAAAATGTCGATTTCGGCGTAACCGAAGTGCGCCGCGTCGTGGCAGCCCTTGCCGAGCAGGACCTGACGCAGGACATGCGCGGACAGTTTCAGGGTGCGTTCGCCGAGTTGCAGGACAACGTCAACACGACGATGGCGACGCTGCGCGCCACGATGGAAAACGTGCGGACCGCCGCCGGCACGATCACCGACAATTCCGGCGAGCTTTCCACCGCTTCCAACCAGCTTGCCCGCCGCACCGAACAGCAGGCAGCCTCGCTGGAAGAAACCGCAGCAGCGCTTGAGGAAATCACCACGACGGTGCGCACCTCCACGGACCGCGCCAATGAGGCGACCCGGATGGTGTCGGAAACCAAGGTCAGCGCCGGCCGCTCCGGCGGTATCGTGCGCGATGCGATCGACGCCATGGGCCGTATCGAGCAGTCTTCGCAGAAGATCAGCCAGATCATTTCCGTGATCGACGAGATCGCCTTCCAGACTAACCTTCTGGCGCTGAATGCCGGCGTTGAGGCAGCCCGTGCCGGCGAGGCGGGGCGTGGTTTTGCCGTCGTCGCGCAGGAAGTTCGCGAGCTTGCCCAGCGTTCGGCCAATGCGGCGAAGGAGATCAAGACACTGATCAACACGTCGGCCGAAGAGGTGAAGGGCGGCGTGACGCTGGTCCTTTCCACTGGCGATGCGCTGAAGGAGATCGAGGATCTGGTCAACCGGGTGAACGAGCACGTGGCGATGATTGCGCGCGCCGCCGGAGAACAGTCTGCAGCGCTTGGCGAGATCAACACGTCCGTCAACCACATGGACCAGATGACGCAGCAGAACGCGGCCATGGTGGAAGAAACCACGGCGGCAAGCCAGGTGCTCGCATCCGAAAGCCGTCAGCTCACCGAGATCCTGTCAAAGTTCCGCCTCGGTGGAGACGTGGGTGGCGGCCAGGGTTATCGCCGCGCCGCCTGATTATCGCGGCTTGCCAACATAAAAAAAGGCGCTGCAGCGATGCGGCGCCTTTTTTATATGGGGGACGTCGGCTTAAGGCTTCACCGCAAGCCAGATGACATGGCGGGCGCCGCTGCGCTTGGTGCTGGCGCGCACCGGCTTGGCTTCCGCGCTAAAACCGCTGTCCTTCAGGCGCCGGGTAAAGGCGGCATCGGGGCCGGACGACCAGACGGAGAGAACGCCGCCCGGGCGCAATGCCGCGCGGGTGAAACGCAGCCCCTCGTGATCGTAGAGCCGGTCGTTCGAGGGGCGCGTCAGTCCGTCCGGGCCGTTGTCCACGTCCAGCAGGATCGCATCGAAGGTTGCGGGGGAGGCGGCGATCAGCCCGGCGACATCGCCCTCGTGAATGGCCACGCGCGGATCATCCAGACAGCCCTTGAACACATCGGCCATGGGGCCGCGCGCCCAGGTAACAACTGCCGGCACCAGTTCGGCCACGGTCACTTTTGCGTCCGGCGGCAGCACGGCCAAGGCGGCGCGGAGCGTAAAGCCCATGCCGAGACCGCCGATCAGCATATGCGGTTTTTTACGTCCGGCGATCTTTTCCTGCGACAGAACGGCCAGCGCTTCTTCCGAACCGCTGAGGCGGCTGTTCATCAACTCGTTTGCGCCGAGCATGATGGAGAATTCGGTGCCGCGCTGTTTCAGGCGCAGCGTTCCGCCGTCACCGGGTATGTCTGCCTCGTCGATCTGTATCCAGGGGAGCATTTTTGTCTGATGGCCTCGTATGGCAGGCCAGCGGTTGGCCCTTCGTTTGGCCTGTTGCCAGGCGCTGTCTCACTTGCGCCTGCATCTGGCATGGGAGGGCGGGCAGGACAAGCCTTTCCTGCCATGCGCCGGTTCAAGGATCGATCACATCGGGAATGTAACCGCCGGTCTGGCGTTTCCATAGCCGCGCATAAAGCCCATCCTGTTGCAGAAGGTCCTCCGGCGTTCCCTGTTCAACGATGTGCCCCTTGTCGAGCACAACGATGCGGTCCATCGCGGCAATCGTCGACAGGCGATGGGCGATGGCAATCACGGTCTTGTCGTGCATCAGCAGGCTCAAGCGGTCCTGAATGGCGGCTTCCGCCTCGCTGTCGAGCGCCGAGGTTGCCTCGTCGAGAATGAGGATCGGGGCATTCTTCAGCAGGACGCGGGCAATGGCGACCCGCTGCCGCTGGCCGCCTGAGAGCTTGATGCCGCGGTCGCCGACAAAGGCATCATAGCCATGCCGGCCCTCCTTGTCGGAGAGATCGGCGATGAAACGATCGGCTTCGGCTGCTTGTGCGGCTGCGACGATTTCCTTGCCTGTCGCACCGGGGCGGCCGTAACGGATATTGTCGCCGACGGAGCGATGCAGCAGCGCCACGTCCTGCGCGATGACGCCGATCTGCGCGCGCAGGCTTGCCTGGGTGACGCCACGAATATCCTGCCCGTCGATGAGGATGCGCCCCTCCGTCAGGTCGTAGAAGCGCAGGAGGAGGCTGACCAGCGTGGTCTTGCCGGCACCGGAAAGGCCGACGAGCCCGACTTTTTCGCCGGGTCGCACGCAAAGATCCAGGCCCTCAATGACAGGCTTGCCGGGCTTGTATTCGAACCGGATATTTTCAAAGCGGATCTCGCCCCTCGATACCGCAAGATCAGGCGCGTTCGGTTGGTCGATGATGGTCGGCGGCGTCGTCATCACAGGCATGGCATCGCGGATCGTGCCGATCGCCTGAAAGATCTGCTGGCCCATCTGCAGGAAGGTAAACGTGTGGCCGGACAGCCGGTGCAGCACATAGACTGCCGCCACAAATTCGCCGACGCTCAAAAAGCCGCGCAGAAGGCCGGAAAAACCGATGAACAGGATGGCAAGCCACAACAGCATGTTGAGGGCAACGACGATCAGTTCCGACGTGCGGTAGATGCGTTGTTCCTGGTGCTGCGCGCGCATGGATTTTTCGAGGATACGGCGGATGGCGCCGGCCTCGCTGTCTTCGGCGGCGAACTGCTTGATCATCTGCATGTTGGCGTAGAGATCGGTGATGGCGCCGGAGACAAGGCTGCGCTGTTTGGCAGAGCGGCGGGCGCGATCGGCAAAGATCGGGGCAAGGTATGCGGCAAGCGCCACGTTGAGCGCGATCCAGATGATGACGGGAAGTGCCAGCTGCCAGGAGAGGGTGGCGAGCAGCACGACGGAGCCGACCATCTGCAGCAGGAAGCGCGGAATGGACTGGAAGGCGGCAATCACCTGCTGTTGCACGGCAGACGCCACCTGCGACAGGCGGGAGGCGACCTGTCCGGCAAACAGATCGTGGAAGAAGGCGAGATCCTGCCGCTCCACCGCCTTGTGGCCCTGCCACTGGATGGCAACCGGCATGCCGATGCCGAGCGTGTGCGACTGGAACGTGTTGACGAGGAAGGACACGAGCGGCATGGCGGGAAAGATCAGCAGTCCGAGAAAGGTCAAAAGCTGCCAGCGGTTTGTTAGAAACGCTTCGGCGCCCATCTGCGTGACGCCGTCGACGATGACCGAGAGCCCCCAGACGATGGTGAGATTGATCGCCTCGATCGCCATGGAGGAGAGCGCCAGCGCAATCAGGATGCCGCGAAACAGGCCGATGAAATGCAGGAGAACCGCATAGGGGCTTTTCGACGGCAGCGGCCGGTAGGGAATGTCGAGTGGGCGGATCAGCGTCTCGAACGGGCGGTAGATGAAATCGGAAATCGACATGGCGCCTGCAAATACTTTTGAAGACCGAGACGATGGGCGGCAACGCATGGAGATGGAACGCAGACTCGGAAAGACGATATCCGGGAAAGTATGGCCTCATCTGGGGCAAAAGCGATAGGCTGTCAGATGAATAAAAACGGCCGCCCCGGAGGGCGGCCGCGATTGGGACGTGTCTGCTGAGGGCCTTGGCGGCCAGCGTATCAGATGGCGTCCATGTTGACGCCGACGGTGATGGCGCCGATGGGGGTGCCGGTTTCATCGACGATGGTCATGGACGCCTGCGACTGCAGGGCCTGGGTCGATTCGTCCTTCTCGACACCATCCACGAAGACGGCATCCTTGCCGGCCCCGAAGCTCTTCTTGAACTTGGCTTCGTCGCCCTGCCAATAATCGGATGTCGCATCGCTCTGGCCGACATTGAGACCCTTGTTGTCCATGACGAAGACTTCTGCGATGGCGCCGGAGGAGGCCGCCTGCTTCTCCTTCAGGAAGGTAGATACCGCATTGGCGAGAGTCGCACTGATCAGCGGCTTGTCGGAAGCCTCCACTTCGGCGCGCCACGTCTTGTCGAGCGCGATGATGTCGGCTTCGGCAAGAGCGGCATGTTTGGCGTTCTGCGCCTTCACAGCGGAGATGATCGTCGGGTCGTTCAGCCATGGCTTGACGCCGCTCTGCATGAAGGCCGTGACGGGGGCGACATGGGCCTCTTCGGCCATCAGCGGCTGCGCGCCGAAGGCAAGAAGGGCAAGAACTGCAAGGCTTGTCGATGCGCGTGTCATGGGATGTTCCTCTGGTTTGATCTGGATTGCATCTGGGGTTCTGGCGCAGCCCGACTGCCGCCTCCCGGGCCGCTGCGGAGGTATTGAGAAAGGTCAGGCGACGGAACGCCGTGTTTCCATTGCGGGCGTGCCGGAGCCGAGCTGGAAGCGGTTTGCCGCGTCCTGCATCAACTGGCTTTGCGACAGCAGCTCGTGGCAGGCCGCGCTGGTTTCCTCCACCATGGCGGCGTTCTGCTGTGTCGTCTGGTCCATGTTGTTGATGGCACCATTGATCTCCTGCAGGCCGGAAGCCTGCTGGCGGTAGGCGTCCACCATGACGAGGATGCCGTCATTGATGCGGGCGATATGGGATTCGATCTTCAGGAGGGCGTCGCCCGTCTGGTTGACAAGTTCGACGCCGCCGGAGACTTCCGTACTGGACACTTCGATGAGTGCCTTGATCTGCTTGGCCGCATTGGCGGAGCGTTGTGCCAGTTCGCGCACTTCCTGCGCCACGACAGCAAACCCCTTGCCGGCTTCGCCGGCGCGTGCCGCTTCCACGCCGGCATTCAAGGCCAGCAGATTGGTCTGGAAGGCGATCTCGTCGATGACAGAGATGATCTGGCCGATCTGCGAGGAAGACTGCTGGATGCGGTCCATGGCGCCGATGGCGTTGCGCACAACCTGGGCCGAATGCTGCGCCTCCGACTTGGCCTCGCCGATCATGGCGCCGGTCTCTTCGGCATTGCGCGAGGAGGTGCGCACGGTGCTCGTCACCTGGTCGAGGGCGGCTGCCGTCTCTTCAAGCGCTGCGGCCTGACGCTCGGTGCGCTGGGCAAGCTGCTCGGCCTGGGCGGTCAGTTCGCCGGCGCCAGTTTCCACGGCAAGAGATGCGGTCTTTATATCGGTGACGGCGCCGGTGATTGCGGCCACCATGGCATTAAAATCAAGCCGCAGCTTGTCGAAGTCCGGCCCGAGATCGTCCAGCCGGGTTTTGAGGTTGCCGTTTGCCACCTGTTCCAGCGCGAAACCCAGTGTCTGCATCACATGGTTTTGCGTGGCAGATGTTGCCTGTGCGGCGGCTGCGTTGCGGGCGCGCTCGGCGTTCAGCGTCTGCTGCTGTTCTTCGGCAAGCTGGCGCTGCGCCAGAGTGGCTATCGCATCATTGCGAAAACCTTCGAGCGCGCGGGCCAGAAAGCCGATCTCGTCGCCGCCATCGCGGTGCGAAACCGGTGTCTCCAGATCGCCGTTCTGCAGGTCGGTAATGCGCCCGCTCAGCGCTTTCAATGGCCGGCCGATCATGCGGCGCATGGTGAGGATGAAGACGACAACGGCAATTGCGGTGATGGCAAACTGCAGGGAAAGCGCCACCAGCGTCTTTTGGGTCGCTTCCGCCATGATGCTTTGCGCCGACCAGGTGGTGACGACATAACCGCCAACCTTACCACCCTTGTCGAGCGGCAGGGGCGAGGTGATGGTGACATAGTGATTGCCGATGGCGCTGAGATCGACGCTCGGTTTTTCCGGCCGCACGGCGGCAGCCTTTGCAAGCTCTGCGTCACCCGGCAGGTTCTCAAGTCCAGTTCGGCTCCAGTTGTTGACCGGTTTCAGGTCCGGGCCATAAGCTGCAAACTGCACAAGGTTGAGCGTCACATCGTCACGGTAAAGCGCATAGGTTTCGGCAACCGCTTCGGATTTGCCCCATTTCACGCCACCGGCGGCAAGGGTTGCAAACTGCGCGGTGTCCTTGCTCCAGGTCTGTGTGGCATTCGACAGCATGGAGGTGCTTTCGTTGCGCCATGTGTAAAATGCCAGTCCGAGCATTCCGGTGAGATTGATCGCGACGATGACGGTGGCAAGTTTTGCCGTGAGCGTGAGGGATTTCGCGGATCGATGCATGATGTGGCGTCTCTGCTTCATGGCCGGTAATCCCGGGACCCTGGCAACGCACCGTGTGCTCAAAAGCTCTATCGATCATGATCGGCGTTGTATCTTGCGATACGAGGACACGCCTGATTTATGGGGCCGGAACGTGAAAAAAAGCTTAACTCGGCCGCGTTGCACGCTGTGCGTGCGCAATCATCTCTTTGATAAATAATGTAATTTAGTGTCGCATTGTTGATGTGCGTACCACAGGGCGACCCGTTTCACACGCAGCCGCCCCGTCGTTTGCGAAAATCTGCTTCAGCCCTTGGCGCCCTTGGCGATCGGCTCCTGATAGGTGAAACCCATATCCCAGGGGAAATAGATCCAGGTATCCTGCGAGACTTCCGTGACGAACGTATCGACCATCGGAACGCCCTTCGGCTTGGCGTAGACGCAGGCAAAATGCGCGGCAGGCATCATCGCGCGTACTTCCGATGCGGTCTTGCCGGTATCGGTCAAATCATCCACCACCAGAACGCCGCGACCGCCTTCGGTGGTGAGATCAGCGGTAATGCCCTTCAGCACGTTCATCTCGCCCTGGTTCACGTAATCGTGGTAGGAGGCGATGCAGACGGTTTCGATGAGGCGGATGTTCAGTTCGCGCGAAATGATCGCCGCCGGCACGAGGCCGCCGCGGGTGATACAGACGATGGCGCGAAATTCCTGGCCGAGACCTGCGAGACGCCATGCGAGCGCGCGGGCATCGCGGTGGAACTGATCCCAGGAAACGGGAAAGGCTTTATCGGGTAGGGACATGCGGCTGGCTCCGGAAGGGCGCTTTGAAGGGATCAAGGGCTGGCCGTGACGCCGGAGCAGCCCGCGGGAACGAGGTTTTTTGCCCTGTTCCCGTTGGCCGTTGCTATTAGCTGCAAATCGCTTGGCTGCGCAAGAAGGATCAGCGTGACAGAAGCGTCAGCGCCGTCATGCTCTGCAAGACATTGCGGGTGACCCCGCCAAACAGCATTTCCCACCAGCGCGAATGGCCATAGCCGCCCATCACCAGTAGGTCGATGCTGTCGTCGGAGAGGCGGTTCTCGATAATGGCCGCCACCGAAAGATCGCCCTTTTCCTCCGTGGTCAGCGTCACGTTGACATCGTGGCGGGCAAGCGCTGCGGCAAGATCAGCACCGGCAAGGGCTGGCGCCTGGCGGGGCATGCCCGGCGGATCGATGGAGAGGATCTCGACACTTTCTGCCTGTTTGAGAAATGGCAGCGCATCGAAGGTGGCGCGTGCGGCCTCTTTCGAGCCGTTCCAGGCAATCAGCACGCGGCGGATGGGCTTCGGTGCCGAGAGAACATGCGGCACCAGCAGCACCGGGCGACCGCTCTCAAACAGCAGTGTTTCCAGATCCGCGCTGTTGTCGTTGCTGAAGCCCGGTTCGTTCTGGACCGCGAGGATCAGGTCGCTGGCGCGGGTGCATTCCAGCACGCTTTCGGAACTGTAGCTGGCAGAGGACACGAAGGAACGCCATTCGAACGAGATGCCTTCGCTCTCGGCAATGCCGCGGAAAACCGCGGCTATCTTGCTCGTCTCGGCTTCTGCTGCCTGCTGCAGCATTTCCATGGCCGTCGGGTCTGGAATTTCCATCGGCGCAATCAGCGGCACCGTCGGCAAAATTTCGGCTCGCAGCCCCACGACATGGGCGGAAAACTGTCGCGCGAGGGCAACCGCGAAATCGGTGATCGGCTTGGCGTTTTTCTGGCTGTCGAGAACGGCAAGGATGGTCTTGTAGCCCATGGCGGTATCTCCTCTGCGCGGGATGGCGGACGTATTGTTCCACCATCTCACGTCAGATGGGACACGCCTTGCGCTGGGTCAAGCAGTGCGTGTTCCCGTCGTCTCACGCTTTCAGTCAACTTGCCGGGGCGATCCGCGAAAGTTGATCCTTTTCAGGCTTCCGGGCCGGGATGGCCGGTGGCGCGTGCGCCATCAAGATCCCGTATCATCGCCATCACCGCCTCTGCCGCAGCGTCAAGTGCGGATGCGTCGCGGGCGCGCACCACAAGCTCGGTGGAAAAGCGCTGGCCGTCATATCTGGGATAGGAACCGATGCTGGTATCCGGATGGGCTTTCTGGATAGCACCGAGAAGCGTGCCGATATCGCCTTCGCCATAGGGGCAGGGAAGCGCGCGGGTCAGCATTTTTGCGCCCGTTGCAAGCTCCGGCAGGATGTTGTCGACCATGGCCTGAAACACCTGCGGCACACCAGCCATCACATAGACATTCTCCACGATAAAGCCCGGTGCCGTCGAAACTGGGTTGGCGATATGGCGGGCGCCCCGGGGCATGCGGGCCATGCGCTGGCGGGCGTCCGTAAACTCCATGCCGCGCCGCTCATACATGGCGGCAAGCTGCGCCATGGCCGCTTGATCGTGCTCGCAGGGCAGGCCAAACGCCTTTGAGATGGCGTCGGCGGTAATATCGTCATGCGTCGGGCCGATGCCGCCGGAGGTGAAGACATAGGTGAAGCGTGCCCGCAGCGCATTCAGTGCCTCGACGATCGCGTCCTCCTCGTCGGCGACGATCCGGACTTCCTTGAGGTCGATCCCCGACAGGAGGAGCAGATCGGCGAGATGTCCGATATTCTTGTCCTTGGTGCGGCCCGACAGAAGTTCGTCGCCAATCGCGAGTATGGCAGCGGTTACGATCTGAGACGTCATGGTGATCCTCATGGGGTGGCGATTGATGCGATGGAACGATGATCCGTGTCTGTCGTTCCTACGGCAAACCGGGCAGCGGATGAAGAGCCTGCGTTCCGTTTACCGGCGGGCCGATTTCGTCCGACCGGATTGTTACGTAAACATGATCATTGCGGATTTGTCGTTTCGTATCATCGAACAGTGCGTGCGTGAATTCGGGGTAGCTTCCGCGCCGGTTGCAGGTAAGCTGCTGGCCAAGGCGAACACCAGCCCGGTGTTTGCAACCAAGGGAGAAAAACATGGCGAAGGTATTGGTACTTTATCATTCGACCTATGGACACATCGAAACCATGGCTTATGCCGTGGCGGAAGGTGCCAAATCCGAAGGTGCCGAAGTCACCGTGATGCGCGTTCCGGAACTGGTGCCGGAAGAGGTGGCCAAGGCCTCGCATTACAAGATGGACCAGTCTGCCCCGATCGCCACGCCTGCCGACCTGGAAAACTTTGACGCCATCATCGTCGGTGCCGGCACCCGTTTTGGCACGGTTGCCTCGCAGATGCGCAATTTCTGGGACCAGACCGGCAGCCAGTGGTTTGCCGGCAAGCTGATCGGCAAGGTCGGCTCGGTGTTCACCTCGACGGCAACCCAGCACGGCGGCCAGGAATCGACCATCCTGTCGTTCATCCCGACCTTCCTGCACCATGGCATGGCCGTCGTTGGCCTTCCCTATTCCTTCCAGGGCCAGATGGGCACCGAACAGGTCAAGGGCTGCTCGCCCTACGGCGCCTCGACCATCACCGAAGGCGACGGCTCGCGCATGCCCTCCGAGATCGAGCTGGAAGGCGCCCGTTTCCAGGGTGCGCATGTGGCAAAGATTGCCAACAAGCTCGCCAGCTGAGTATTTTCTGCAAACCACAACAGGAAAAGGCGCGGATCATTTTTCGCGCCTTTTCTTTTATTTCAATCTCTTGTTGCAGATTGTGAATGTCAGGTGCCCGGAACGGGGAGCGGCTTGAACAGGCGCAGGCGGCCGGGGGGATTGCGGGTTATGCCGTTTTTCCAATCGACGGCAAACTGGATGACATCGAGCGCTGCCTGCTGCGTCAGCGGCTTGGCAATGACACCGAGGGCTCCGGCATCGCGACCTTCGACGAGCATCGGATTGCCGGTCACAAAGACCACCAGAATGCCGCGCTCGACCAGGATGCGGGCAAGCTGCGGACCTGTCTCGCCATCGGCCAGGCGCACGTCGACAAAGGCGATATCGGCATCCTTGGCATAGTTCAGCGCCACCTTCATATCCGGTGCGATGCCCACCACCTCGTGGCCGCTTCTCTCGATGGCCTCTTCCAGATCCATGGCGATCAGCAAGCCGTCTTCAACGATGAGGAAGCGATATTTCACAGATATTCCCTTTCAATGCCGGGACGAGATAGGGCTGCACGCCCCGGATGCAAGGGGCAGCTGTTCCCCTGCGCAATGCAGGGGGCGTCACCGGCGCCTGGCAGATCCTCTCTCATGGCGGCCGGTCGTGGGGCTACCGCAGGGGATCAGTCGTCGAAACTGAGGATATCAGGCATAAAGATACGGCGCACGATCTTCAGACTGCGATCCGGCTGGATCTGGTAGGTTTCAATATACTGTCCGCCATTTGTGCGAAACTCATGGGAAAACGTGCTGCCGATGGGGGATTTCGTCAGCTTCGTGCGCGGCTGACCATTGTAGATGATGCTGCCGGGAATGGGATCATAACCCGGCGCATTGGTGGCCGTGCTGCAGGCGGAAAGTGCCAATGCGGCAAAAATCGCAAGCGTCGAAATTCTCATCATCGTTCGTGTCCTGTTCCTGATGGCGGGCCAACGGCCAAGGCTGCGGCGAAGTTCCCGGATGAACCCCGACGTTCGCCTGTCGTCCTCGCCACTCAGATGAAGGTGCCGGAGGCGAGGTGGGCGCAACCGGTCAAATATATGTCACCGCCCGTCTTGCAAGGGGAGGCCGATTCAGACCAAACATGCCCTTGCATTTTTCCTTCAAGCCCATGAAGAAGACGTGCAGATGCGGACGTGGCGAAACTGGTAGACGCAAGAGACTTAAAATCTCTCGGCCTTGGTCATGCGGGTTCGATCCCCGCCGTCCGCACCACCCCACCTCCCGGCAGCGTCCCGCCCTCAACTGCGCCAGAACAGCGGCAGGAGCAGCACCATCACCGTCAGGATTTCCAGGCGTCCGAGCAGCATCATCAGCGAGAGCAGGTTGAGGGCGGGATCGCTGATCGTTGAAAAGTTTCCGACCGGACCGATGAGGTGGCCGATGCCGGGGCCGGTGTTGGAGAGGGCGGTGACGACGGAGGAACTCGCCGTCAGCAGGTCGTAGCCGAGCAGTGTCATGCCGAGCGTGCCGATGACCCAGAGGAAGATGAACAGCGTGACGAACAGGAAGACGCCGCGCTGAACATCCGGATCGACAGGCGTGCGCCCATAACGCACCGGGTAGATCGCATTGGGGTAGATCAGCCGTTTCAGGCCGGCGAGCACCACATTGAACATGATGACGAAGCGGTAGGCCTTGATGCCGCCGGCGGTGGAGCCGGAGCAGCCGCCCATGAAGGTGGCAAACAGCGCCAGCGCCACGGCAAACGGACCCCAGAGCGTATAATCATCGCTGGCAAAGCCGCCCGTGGACAGGATCGACGTGATGTTGAAGAACGAATGGATGAGCGCACTGTCGATCGGCACGTCGTTGCGCAGGTGGTGATAAATTCCAAGCACCGTGCCGAAGCCCACGAGATAGCCAAGGAAAACCGTGATTTGCGGGTCGCGCACCGTATCCAGCCGGCCCTTGATCGACAGGAGGATCAGCACGGAAAACGGCAGGCTACAGAGCGCCAGAAAGATGGTGCCGATGACGAGCAGCCGCTCGTTGTCGAAATAGGCAAACGAGGCGTCATGGGTGGAAAAACCGGCCGTCGCCACGGTTGACATGGCATGGTTCAGGGCGTCGAAATGGCTCATCCCAGCCATGTCATAGGCAATCGTACAGGCCAGTGTCAGGGCGATGTAGATAGCCATGAAGGCGCGGGTGAAGCTGGCAAGCTTGGCAAACGGCTTGTCGTTGGTATCGGAGGATTCCAGCTTGAAGATGGACATGCCGCCGACATGCAGCGAGGGAAGAATGAACAGCCCGAGCGCCACAATTCCGATGCCACCAAGCCAACAGAGCAGTGAGCGCCACATCAGGATGCCCGGCGCCGTGGTGTCCAGCCCGGATATGACGGTTGAGCCGGTCGTGGTGATCGCTGAGATCGATTCAAACAGCGACTGTGAGAATGTCAGGTTTAGCGGCGACAGATAGAAGGGGATGGCGCCGGCCAGCGAAAATACCGCCCACAGCAGGTTGACCAGAACGAAGCCGAGCCTCTTGGTAAACACCGGCGGGGTACCCCGCATGGCCATGGCAGTTGCCGTTGAAACTCCCCCGACGAGAGCCCCCGACAGGGCAAACAGTTGCCAATCCGGATTGCCGTAATAAAGATCGACCATCGCGGGCACGAACATGGCGATGGAAATGTAAAGGCCGCAAAGCGCTGCCACATAGAGGGATGACCGGAACAGGTTTGCGTTCAAAAGCCTGATGTCCTGATGGTTGTGTCTGGAAAGAAGCTTTTGTCTCTCTCGATCAGCTATGGCATAGCGGGGAGCGAATGGAATTTCAACGGATGGAATATGATGATCAGTGCAGCTGTGGATGACGCGATGGCCGCGATGCGGGAAATCTTTCCCGAAACTCCGCTGCAACTCAATGAGCATCTGAGCCGCCGTTTCGGTGCCGAAGTGTGGTTGAAGCGCGAGGACCTGTCGCCGGTGCGCTCCTACAAGATCCGCGGCGCGTTCAATTTCCTGCGCAAGGCGATCGCAAACGGTGCCCGCGGACGCACCTTCGTGTGCGCCTCCGCCGGCAACCATGCCCAGGGTTTTGCCTTCGTGTGCCGTCATTTCGAGGTGCCGGGCGTTGTCTTCATGCCGGTGACGACGCCGCAGCAGAAGATCGACAAGACCCGTATGTTCGGCGGCCCCTTCATCACCATCCGACTGATCGGCGATATCTTTGACCAGTGCTATGCGGCAGCGCGCGCGCATGTGGAAGAAACCGGCGGCATGATGGTGCCGCCTTTCGACCATGCCGATATCATCGAGGGACAGGCAACGGTTGCGGCGGAAATCACCCGCCAGTTGCCGGAGGGGGTGACGCCGGATCTCGTCATCATGCCCGTCGGCGGCGGCGGGCTTTCCTCGGGCATGACAGGCTACCTTTCCGATACGCTTGATCCATCCGCTTTCCTGATGGTGGAGCCGGCAGGTGCGCCAAGCCTCAAGGAAAGCCTGAAGGCCGGCCATGCGGTGACCCTGGCGAAGGTGGATAATTTCGTCGATGGCGCAGCCGTCGCGCGTATCGGGGACATGAATTTCGAGGCGCTGAAGCATTTCCCCGAATCCCAGGTGATGGCAGTTCCCGAAAACGCCATCTGCGTCACGATCACCGAAATGCTGAATATCGAGGGCGTGGTGCTGGAGCCTGCCGGCGCGCTGTCGCTGACGGCGCTGGCATCGCTTCCGGCAGATGCGGTGACGGGCAAGGTGATCGTCGCCGTCGTCTCCGGCGGCAATTTCGATTTCGAGCGCCTGCCTGACGTCAAGGAACGCGCCATGCGCCATGCGGGCCTCAAGAAATACTTTATCCTGCGGCTGGCCCAGCGCCCCGGCGCGCTGCGCGATTTCCTCAATCTTCTGGGCCCGGAAGATGATATCGCGCGCTTTGAATACCTGAAGAAATCGGCGCGCAATTTTGGCTCGATCCTGATTGGCATCGAAACCATCCGGCCGGAGAATTTTTCCGGCCTGCTCGCCCGCTTCGAAGAGGCCGGGCTCGGTTACCAGGACATTACCGAAAACGAGATCCTGGCAAACCTGATCATCTGATCAATTTAAACTGGCGCCGGTGGCTTGCTGCCGGCGTTTCGTTCACCACGCGACACGGACAGGGAAATCCATGGCCTTCCTTTCAAAAATCCTCTCGATGTTTTCCGCCGGAGACAAGCCGGCTGCTGCTGCTCCAAAAGCCGAGCCGCAGGAACATTCCGGCTGCACGATCTATGCCGAGCCGATGCGCGAGGGATCGCAGTTGCGGCTTGCCGGGCGCATTGAAAAGGTAGTGGATGGCCAGACGCTGGTTCGCACCTTCGTGCGCGCCGACATGTTCACCTCCATGGACGATGCGATGGAATGCACCTTTCGCAAGGCACGCCAGATCATCGACCAGAATGGCGCCTCGCTGTTTTCGGATGGCGCCGCCTCCCGCACCACGTAACGCACGCGAAAAAAGGGCCGCAGCGTGCGCTACGGCCCTTTGAAGGGATTGATCGGTCAGGCCAAGCTGATCAGGCAGCCTTTGCCAGTTCTTCGGTGCGGCTCTTGGCAGAGGCCAGTGCCTTTTCGACGGCTTCCGGACCGAAGGCCAGACCTTCGACATAGATGACTTCGACGTCCTTCATGCCGAGGAAGCCAAGCACAGTCTTCAGGTAAGGAACGGCGTGGTTCAGCGGGGCTGCCGGGCCATCGGAATAAACGCCGGCAGCGGCGAGCACGATGTAGACCTTCTTGCCGGTGACCAGGCCTTCCGGGCCTTCTGCCGTGTAGCGGAACGTGATGCCGGCGCGTGCGACATTGTCGATCCAGCTCTTCAGGCCCGAATAGATGTTGAAGTTGATGAGGCCGGTGGCGATGACGATTTCGTCAGCGGCAAACAGTTCGGCGACAAGCGCGTCAGAGGTTTCGGCGGCGGCGGCTTCCGGTGCCGTGCGGTCGGCAGGCGCCTTGCGGATGGCCGAGGTGGTGACGGTATCGAGATGGGCGATCGGCTGGGCGGCGAGGTCGCGTACGACCACGTCACCGCCGCTGCGGGTGGCGAGTGCGCCTGCCACATCCGTGGCAACCTTCGTGGAAACCGATTCTTCGCCGCGGGGGCTCGAGGTGATGAGGAGGATCTTCGACATGGTGGTTATCCAAACTGATTTCTGGCGGGAGGCCTGGGATCGCCTCCATCGCGGCGGAACATAAGGTTGGACACCTATCCAGAAAATAGTGATAATATCGAAGATACCCATCAACTCTCTGGATGATGCTCATGGACGCCAATCCGACGCTTGATCAGTTGCAGGTGTTTCTCGCCGTGGCCGAGACCGGTAGCTTTTCCGCCGCCGCACGCCAGGTGAACCGGGCGCAATCTGTGGTGAGCTACACGATCGGCAATCTGGAAGCGCAGCTGGAAGTGTCGTTGTTCGAGCGTAGCGGCTCGCGCCAGACGCAGCTGACCGATGCCGGCCGCGCGCTTCTGGCCGATGCGCGGCGCATCAACTCCGACCTGCAGGTCATGCGGGCGCGCGCCAAGGCGCTGAAGCAGGGGTTGGAAGCCGATGTGTCGCTCGCCGTGAGCAACATGGTGCCCATCGATGCCATCGTCGAATCGCTGACGGAATTCGGCAAGCGGTTTCCCTCCGTTTCGCTCAGCCTCCATGCGGGAGAGCTTGGCATGGTGATGGACATGGTGGCGACCGGGCGTGCCACGATCGGTATCGGTGGCAGCCTGCTGAAAGAAGACGACACCCTGACGGCGGAAAAGATCGGCCATTCCTACATGGTGCCGGTGGCCGCTGCCGACCATCCGCTGACGCTGATCGAGCGCACGCTGACGCGCCGCGACGTGCGTGAGGAAGTGCAGCTGGTGGTAACGGATGCCTCCGGCATTACAAAGGGGCGCGATTTCAACGTGCTGTCGTTCAAGGTCTGGCGGGTTGGCGATGTGGCGACGAAACACCAGCTGATCCGCGGCGGGCTGGGCTGGGGCGGCCTTCCGGCCCCGCTGATCCGCGAGGATCTGGCCAGCGGCCGGCTGGTCGCGCTCGATATCGATGCCTATGAGACGGCGGAATATCCGCTCTATTACATCCGCCGGACTGCCAACCCGCCAGGGCCTGCCACAGGCTGGCTGATCGAGGCGCTGACACAGCGCCTGACGCAGTGCCCGAGCAGCCAGGATTTTCACCAGATGATCGGGCGCCGGGGTGGTCCGGAGCGGCTGGCGGCGGAATAAAAGGTCCTCCGCGCGAAGTCCTGTGCAGGCTGGGATGCCGAGCGCTGCTGCATCGCGGCCCGCGCAGGGCCGCCGCCGGCAATCATCATGAAAAGACCTTGTTTCAGAAAGCTTTCGTTTACCCTGACCGCCTAGAATCCGTCTGTGTGGCTTTCCCGCACCACGAGATGTGACGAGCTTCGTATGGCGTATGCCTTTTCCTCCCGGCGGGCGATGGCCTTCCTGATGATTTCGACCATGCTGGTTGGCTGCACGGCGGACGGCCTGATGCCGCTGGCATCGATCGATACCCGCACGCAGGTCGGGTCGATCCACCCGATGACGCCGCCGGCACCGCTCCCGAATGCGCCGGTGCAGCAGGGATATGCCGTCCCGCAGCAGCAGGCGGTGCAGGCCTACAGCCAAAACCAGAACCTGCACAATGACAGCCTCTCCAGGGAGGTCTATGCACCCGATGGCGGCAACAGGCAGCCTATCGGAAGAGCGGTCACGCTTGGGGCGCCGCCCGCATCGCTTGGCACACTCACCCTCTCAGCCTCCGGCAATCCGGTTGCGGCGGAAAATCCGGGCTCAGCGCGGGTGCGCGGTGAGGGGGTGGCAGACCCTGCCGCTGACAGTCGCCGCGTCGTCGGTCTTGCCGAGGAACAGGATAACGATATTTCGGCGGTCATGCCGCGCCAGTCCGTCACCTCGTCGCGGAAGGTTGCGTCCGTTGCACCGCAAGCAGCGATGGCGCCGCCTACTCCCGTGCCAGGTGCCGGTTATGCCAATGGCGCCGTTGCGCCAAGACGCATGGACGCAATGCCGTCCGGCGGATCGATCGCCACGGGACCGCTGCCCGCTGGATCCGTGGCCCGTGGGCCTGTTTCCAGCAATTCGGCGCCCGCCGAGCCGCGCTGGAGCGACCAGAGCCGTGTCATTGCGCCAAGCCGCCCGAAACCGGAGCCCGAGCAGGTGGCGATGCTGAGGCCGAACAGCCCCGCCGGAGCGCTGGAAAGCCCGCGCATGGACGCCCCTGCCGATGGGCCGATGCCGGCATCGGAAATCTCCTGCCGGCGCGAGCTGCAGCGCATGGGCGTTGAATTTCGCGACAAGCCGCGCATTTCCGACGGCCCAAGCTGCGGCATCGATTATCCGGTGGAATTGTCCGGGCTATCCGGCGATATAGACGTGAAGCCTTCCGTGACGCTCAATTGCCAGACGACGCTTGCCTTTGCCAAATGGGTCAAGAACGAACTCGCGCCGTCCTCGCGGCTGCGCTACCTGACCGGCGTCAAAACCATCGAACCATTGGGTGGCTATTCCTGCCGGCGCATGAACAACAGCCGCCAGCGCTACAACCCGATGTCGGAACACGCGCGCGGAAACGCGATCGATGTCGGCAAGTTCGTGTTGAAGAACGGCCACGAGATCGATGTGCGCAAGAAGGGTCTGTTCTCGTTTCGCGAGGGTGCGCTGCTGAAGGCGGTGCGCAGCGATAGCTGCAAGTATTTCAACACCGTGCTCGGTCCGGGCAGCAATCCGGAACACTGGAACCACTTCCATTTCGACCTGCGCAGCCGCGCCACCGGAAACCGCTACTGCGACTGAAATCTTTGCCGGACGTGGGGACGGCGCGACCGGTGCCCGACTTTCGACATACTGGCGATGATGCTGGCGGATGCAACCGGGGCGGTTCAAACCGCATCGCTTGCCCCTGCTGCGTGACCCTTTTCCCATTGCCTCGACAAATTCCTTTTCCGGAGATCCCATGAGCCCCAAAATCCGCGTCGGCGTTCTGTTCGGCGGCCGCTCTGCCGAACATGACGTGTCCATCCTGTCTGCCACCAATGTGATGAAGGCGATGGACCGCACGCGTTATGACGTGTTTCCGATCGGCATTGACCGCAATGGCCGCTGGTGGCTGCAGGAGGATGATACGACGGGGCGCGCGCTGGCAGCGGAACGCGGCGTGCCGGTGGCGCTGGTGCCGGGGGGCAAGGGCCTGATGGTCGCCGTCGCGCCGGGCGGCCCGGCTGAGTTGCCGACGCTTGATCTGCTGTTTCCGGTGCTGCATGGCCCGTATGGCGAAGATGGCACCGTTCAGGGTTATGCTGAAATGGCGGGTCTGCCGTATGCCGGCTGCGGCGTGCTGGGTTCGGCGGTTGCCATGGACAAGGATGTGGCCAAGCGCCTTCTGCGCGAGGCAGGCGTGCCCGTGGCGCTGGCACGCTGCCTTGCTGCTGGCGATGCCATGGATGCGGGAGCGCTCGAGGCGGAATTCGGTTATCCCTTCTTCGTCAAGCCGGCGCGACAGGGCTCATCCTTTGGCGTATCGCGCGTCGATGGCGCGCAGGCGGTGTTGCCGGCGCTCAAGAAGGCCTTCGAATTTGACGACAAGCTTCTGGTGGAGCAGTTCCTCGCCGGCCGCGAGATCGAATGCGCGGTGCTCGAACATGCCGATGGCAGCCTCACCGTGTCTCCGCCGGGCGAAATCGTCACCTCGAAAAAACATGATTTCTACAATTACGAAGCCAAGTATTTCGATCCGGATGGGGCAGCCATCCATGTGCCGACGCTTGTGCCGGACGACGTGGTCGAGCGCGCACGGGCGCTTTCCCGCAAGGCGTTTCGCGCACTCGGCTGCGAAGGCATTGCCCGCATCGATTTCTTCCTCCTGGAGGACGGCAGCCTCTATCTGAACGAGGTCAACACCATGCCCGGCTGCACCGATCGCAGCATGTATCCGCTGGCGCTGGCCGAATGCGGCATCAGCTATTCCGGCTGGATCGACGTGGCGGTGGAGTTTGCCCTCAGGCGTCGAGGCCAGAGCTAGCACGCGATGTGAGCGAACCAGGCAGACGCTTGCAGCAGGCATGCCGGATGGGCGGTTCCATGCGTATGTCCTTGCGGCAAAATTGTCGGTTTCCCGGCAAACACCACATCTTCAGGCAGCATCCCGAAGCGGCGCTGCCTGCCAAGGTTTCGTTTCCAGCCCTCGTAATTGTCATATCATGCCTATATAAGACGCATCATCCTGCCCAAAACGTGTGCGTCTTTTCCCCATGTCCTCCATCGTTTCCATCCAAAAACTCACGAAAACCTATGCCAACGGGTTTTCGGCGCTGAAAGGCGTCGATCTCGAGATCCGCGAGGGTGAAATCCTGGCGCTGCTCGGGCCAAACGGCGCTGGCAAGACGACGCTGATCTCCATCATCTGCGGCATTTCCATGCCCACATCCGGTGCCGTTCTGGTCGGCGGCCATGATGTGGTGAAGGAGTTTCGAAAGACCCGCGCGCTGATCGGGCTTGTGCCGCAGGAATTGACCACCGACCAGTTCGAGACCGTGTGGAACACCGTGACGTTTTCGCGCGGCGTGCATGGCGCAAAGGCCAATCCCGCGCTGATCGAGCAGATCCTGAAGGACCTGACGCTGTGGGACAAGCGCGATGCCAAGCTGCGCGAACTCTCCGGCGGCATGAAGCGGCGTGTGCTGATTGCCAAGGCCTTGGCGCATGAGCCGCGGATCCTTTTCCTTGATGAGCCGACGGCAGGCGTCGATGTGGAGCTTCGGCGCGGCATGTGGGCTGCCATCGGCCGGCTGCGCGAGACCGGTGTGACGGTCATCCTCACCACGCATTACATTGAAGAAGCGGAAGAAATGGCGGACCGGATCGGCGTCATCAGCGGCGGCGAACTGCTGCTGGTCGAGGAAAAGCGGGCGCTGATGCAAAAGCTCGGGCGCAAACAGTTGCGGCTGGAGCTGAAGGAGCCGCTGGAGAGCCTGCCGCCCACACTTGCAGCCCTTGGCCTGACCCTTGCCGATGGCGGGCGCGGACTGGTGCATGAGTATGGCAATGGCGCGGGCGAGGGGCGCATCGGCGCCGTGCTTGCCGCCATCGAAGCGGAAGGCCTGGCAATCAGCGATGTTGCCACCCGCCAAAGCTCGCTTGAAGATATCTTTGTGTCGCTTGTGGGAGAACGCCCATGAATATCGAAGCGATCAAGGCCATCTATTTCTTCGAAATGGCGCGGATGAAGCGGACGCTGCTGCAGAGCGTGATCTCGCCAGTCATTACCACATCGCTCTATTTCATCGTCTTCGGCACGGCCATCGGCTCGCGCATCAACGAAGTCGGCGGCGTATCCTATGGCGCTTTCATCACGCCCGGCCTCATCATGCTGACGCTGCTCAGCCAATGCATCGGCAATGCCTCCATCGGCATCTATTTTCCAAAATTTACCGGCACGATCTACGAAATCCTGTCAGCGCCGGTGTCGATGGCTGAAATCGTCATCGGTTATGTCGGGGCTGCCGCCACCAAGGGCCTGATCATCGGCCTCATCATCCTGGCCACCGCCTCGCTCTTCGTTGACCTCACCATCGCCCATCCGGTGATGATGCTGCTGTTCATGGTGCTGACGGCGGTGACGTTTTCGATGTTCGGTTTCATCATCGGCATCTGGGCGGATAATTTCGAACAGCTCAACCTGGTGCCGATGCTGGTCGTGCCGCCGCTGACATTCCTTGGCGGCAGCTTTTATTCCATCGACATGCTGCCGCCCTTCTGGCAGGCCGTCAGCCATCTCAACCCGGTGCTCTATCTCGTCTCCGGCTTCCGCTGGAGCTTTTACGAGATCTCCGACGTCAATCCGCTGATCAGCGTGGCGATGATCGCGGTCTTCCTCAGCGCGTGTCTTGGCGTTCTCGCATGGATTTTCAAGACAGGGTATCGGCTGCGCAAATAGGGCAGGTGGGGCGGCACAGGTGTGCGCCGCCCGGCCGTTCGGGATCAGGCAGCGCTTTCGGCGGGCACGCGCGATGTGCCGGCCAGCATGATATAGGCGCCGAGCGCGCTTGATACGCCTGCAAAGCTGATGACGCCGATCGGGCCGATGGCATCGACCAGCAGGCCGCCGATGATGGCACCGGCAGAAATCGCCACCTGGAAGGTGGTGAGCATCACGGCGCCGGCGCTTTCCACCTCATCGGAGGCGATGCGGGTGATCCGGCTCTGCACGCTGACGGGAAAGGCACCAAAGCCAAAACCCCAGACGGCAACCGCTGCGATGGCAAGGGCTGGAATGCTGGCGGACAAGGCCATGGTTCCCGCAGCAAGCGCGATGAGGCCGGCAGCGACGGCAAGCGAAACGCTGCTGCTGCGTGCCGACATCGCGCCTCCCGCCATATTGCCGAAAAAGCCCGCGATGCCGAAGGCCAGGAGCACCAGCGACACGGTTGCCACGTCGAGATGGATCACCTCATCCAGATAGCTGCGGATGAAGGTGAAGCCGGCAAAATGGCCCGCCACGGCAAAGACCGTGACAAGCAGCACAACCCGAAGCGCCGGACGGCGAAACAGGCGGGCCATGGTGGCGAAACCGGCATGACCGGCAGGCGGCATGGCCGGCACCGTCAGCGCCTGGATGATGAGTGCGATCACGCCTAGGCCTGATGTCATGTAGAACGCCGAGCGCCAGCCGAAGAGGTCACCGATCCAGGCGCCGAGAGGGGCCGCGCAGACCGTGGCGACGGAGACGCCGGCCATGACGATGGCCATGGCACGCGGCAGATTGTCCGGTGACACCAGACGCATGGCGAAGGCGGCGGATAGCGCCCAGAAGCCGCCAAGCGCAACGCCCAGAAGCACGCGTGCGAAAAGCAAAAGGGCAAAGCCGCTTGCGGTCGCGGCAATCAGGCTGGAGATGACCAGCAGCACCGTCAGGCTGAGAAGCACCAGCCGGCGGTCGAGCTTGCGGGCGCCGACGACAATGCCGGGGCCGGCAAAGGCGGCGATGGCGGCTGTCGCGGTGACCGTCTGTCCGGCAAGGCCGGGGCTGATCGAGAGATCGGAGGCAATGCCGGGGATGAGGCTTGCCGGCAGGAATTCAGCGGTCACGAGGCTGAAACTGCCCAGCGAGAGAGAGGCGACCGCAAGCCAGGCAGACCGGCTACCATCGCTGCGGCCATTAACGGCCGTGCGGGATTGATGGGTCATGAAAAATGTCCTTGTGATATGGTTTGGGAGAACCGTGATCACAATGAACGCGATTGCCGAGCAGTGCCATGCCGGAAAATCCGCCATGGTTGATCATTCCTCCGGATTTTGTGCTGCGCACACTCTTCCTCTTGTCCAAAAGAGGGTGACGCGCTTTTCGATCTGGCGCCGGTGAAGGCTGCCATGATGGCCCTAGTCGCGCAGCTTCAACTCGTCGGTCTGGATCTGCAGGGAACCGAGCGTCGAGAGGAAGGTCATGCCGAGCAGGCTTTCGGAAAGACGCCCTTCCTCGGTCACCAGCGCACGGATATCCTCCCGCTCGATTGGGCCGATGGCCATGCGCGACAGGCGCACAGGTGCTGCATAGGCTTCCCCGTTTGCGGTCATCACCCGGACGGAATAGGTGAGCGTTTCCGGCTTTAACCCCAGACGCTCTGCATCCTCATGCGACAGCACCACGGCACTGGCGCCCGTATCCACCAGCATCTGCACCGTCGTGCCGTCCACCTCCACGCGCGCCTGAAAATGTCCGCCAAGGCGACGGTGCAGGATGACTTCCTGTCCGCCCTCGCTGGTGGTCATCACCACGGCGCTGCCGGGCATAAGGCCAGCCATCATGCGCGAGGCAAAGCGGCTGAAATCGCCGCGGTAGAGGTAGCCGGCAACCAGTGCGGTGACGATCACGAGCCAGATGATGATATTGCGCAAAACCTCTCCGGCCGGTCCGCGCCGACCGGCCAGGATGCCGGCAGACAGGAGCGCTGCGATGGGGAGCAGATAGATGAGATGGGCAAAATCGTCATTGGCCATGCCAAACGTCTGGCCGGTATCGTGGTTGAACACCAGAAGGCCAAGGCCGCCGACAAGCAGGATCAACACAAGGGTGAGGCCGTTCATGAGGCTTGGCCATCCCGACCGTTTGACGGCACGCCTGCGGCCTGCGCAAGGCCTGCAAGGCGCGCGGGCAGGGCTGCCATGATCTGCTGGCGCTCATCCGGCGTAAAGCCCGCCCAGCCACCGATCTCGTCGAGACTGCGGGCACAGCCACTGCAAAGGCCGGTTCTGTCATCAAGGGTGCAGACGAGAATGCAAGGGGTGATCATGGGGATAATATCGGCCTCTCAGAGCGTGATCACAAGGGTACAGAGCAGTGCCGTTTCCGTGATCTGCTGGGTGGCGCCGATCGTGTCTCCCGTATGGCCGCCGATCTTTTGCGCGACGTAGCGGGTGAAGAGGTGGGCAGACAGTGCGGCGACCGTAAGCGACAGCAGCAGCGGAGCAGGCCCGAAGGGCAGGCCGAGGCAAAACAGCGCCAGGATGGCTGCGGAACCAAGCGCAAACAGGCGCGCCTGCGGCTGCGGCTGGCCGACAGCGACGGCCGTGCCATTGGCGCGCGCCGGGGCAAGAGCCGACCAATGCCACACCATCAGCGCCCGCGAGACGGCAGCGGCCGTCACAAGCGAGAGTGCGGCATGCGCCGCGGGTCCGGTGGAAAGCAGTGCTGCAAGGCAGGCTGCCCGCAAGCCGACCGACAGGATGAGGGCAAGCACGCCGTAACTTCCGGTTCGGCTGTCCTTCATGATGGCAAGCGCGTGCTCCCTGTCGCGGCCGCCGCCCAGGCCATCGGCGCAATCGGCAAGGCCATCCTCGTGCAGGCCGCCGGTGAGCCCGGCCATCAGACACACTGACAGAAGCGCGACCATCAGTGGCGCAATCGTGTGGGATCCGAGCACCAGAAGCACGAGCGCCGGGACCACGGCGACCAGCGCACCGGCGAGCGGAAAGGCGCGGCAGGCGCGCGAAACCGTGCCGTCGTGGCCTTCGAAAAACCGCGCCGGAACCGGCAGGCGCGACAGGAAGGCGAGCGAGCGGGCAAGGTCGGTCCAAAATTCCACCCAAAATTCCTTGGCGTTTGGCAGTTGTTCCTCCGTCGATGCCTGATAAACAGGGGCCTAGCAAATCAGATTCCGTCGCACAAACCTAGCGCGGCGATAAAAGACCAAAGGAAGAATGATCCGATGAGCATGAGCGGCCTGCCTTTCGACGATTTCCGCGTGCTTCTGCGCGAGCTTCCCGGCCCGGATACCCGCGCGCTGGTGGCAGCCCGCGAGCGCGACCAGCAACTGACGAAGCCCGCAGGCTCGCTTGGCCGGCTGGAGGAAATCGCCTATTGGCTGGCGGCCTGGACTGGCCGGCCGCCTGCCGTCAACCGTCCGCTGGTGGCCATCTTTGCCGGCAATCATGGCGTGGCAAAACATGGCATCACGCCTTATCCGCCAAGCGTGACGCAGCAGATGGTGGAAAACTTTGCCGCCGGCGGTGCAGCGATCAACCAGATCTGCGCCACCTATGATCTCGGCCTCAAAATCTTTGATCTGGCGCTCGATTATCCGACCGGCGACATCACCTGCGAGCCGGCGCTCTCCGAGCGTGACTGTGCCGCCACGATGGCTTTCGGCATGGAAGCGATTGCCGGCGGCACCGACCTTTTGTGCATCGGCGAAATGGGCATCGGCAATACGACGATTGCCGCTGCCATCAATCTTGCGCTTTATGGCGGCGACGCGGAAGACTGGGTTGGCCCCGGCACCGGTTCGCAGGGCGAGCTTCTGGCCCGCAAGATTGCAGCGGTGAAGGCAGCGGTTGCCTTCCACAAGGATCATCTTTCCGATCCGCTGGAAGTGCTGCGCCGTCTCGGCGGGCGTGAAATCGCGGCCATGGCCGGGGCAATTCTTGCCTGCCGTGTCGAAAAGATCCCCGTCCTCATCGATGGTTATGTGGCAACGGCTGCGGCGGCCATCCTGAAGGCTGCCAATCCAACGGCCCTCGATCATTGCCTGATCGGCCACGTGTCCGGCGAGCCGGGTCACCTGAAGGCGATCGAAAAGCTCGGCAAGACGCCGCTTCTGGCGCTCGGCATGCGACTTGGCGAGGGAACGGGCGCTGCCTTGGCGGCCGGCATCGTGAAGGCCGCCGCCGCCTGTCATTCCGGCATGGCGACATTTTCGCAGGCCGGCGTGACGACATCAGGCGAACCGCACCGCCATTAACATGGATTTCCCCCGGACGGCATGTCTGCCGGGGGAAGGCTCCTCATCCGTCAGTTTGCGCTCTTGCGCTGATAATCCTGTTGCGCACCGTGCCGTTTACGCCCCCGCATTGGGGCGTTGCGTGTTTAGCATCGCCAGGACGCGGTTTGCGTGATTTTCGCTGAAACTGTCATCCTGCATTGAGGCGCCAGTCGCCGGCATGATCTTGCCGGCGACCGAGACGGTTTCAGAATTTTGGCCTCAGAGCACCAGGCGGAATTTCGCAAAACCGTCTGCGCCGTCGCCGGCATCCTCGATCTTTGCGCCCTTCACGTCTGCCAGATACTGCCGTCCCTTCGGGCCGCTTTCAAACACGGCCGTGGTGCCGGCAAGCGGCTTGAACGACCAGTTGGCATCGGCGGACGGATTGATCGTGCCCTGATCGATGATGTAGCGCACGATGACGTCGCGGTTCGTATCGGGTGCCACCAGGATCACCTTGTCGCCGGCGATCTCCGGGAACTTGCCGCCGCCGCCGGCGCGGTAATTGTTGGTGGCAACGACGAATTTCTGTGCGGTATCAATCGGCTTGCCATCGAACTTCAGATCCGTGATGCGGTTGGCATCGGGGTTGATGAGCTTGCCGTCCTTGTCAAAACGGTTCGGCTGCGACAGGTCGATCTGATAGGTCACGCCATCGATCACGTCATAATTGTAGGAGGGGAAGGACGTGCTGAGAAGCGGCACATCCTTGGCGCCTTCCGGCACCTGATTGAACATGCCCGCCGACATTTCCAGCCAGTTTTTCACCTGCGCGCCGGTGATCAGAACGGCCTGCACGGTGTTGGGATAGAGGTAGAGGTCGGCAACGTTCTTGATGGCGATATCGCCGGCGGGAACGTCGGTGAAATAATCAGCACCTCCGCGCCCGCCGGCCTTGAAGGGGGCGGCGGCCGACAGGACCGGATAATCCTTGTACTCGCCTTCCTTCAAGAGGTCCTTGACGTACCAGGTCTGGGCGTTGGAGACGATCTGCACCGAGGGATCATCGGCCACCAGCGCGAAATAGGAATAGAGCGGCGCCGACGTCTTGCCGACGGGGCGGCGCACATAGGCAAGCGTTGCCTCATGCTCATCCTTCACCGCGGCCACGATTTCCGGCTTGTCCTTGGCATCCGCCACCACCTTGCGGTTTTCGTCGCGGTGGTAGATCGGCCTTGCCTCGGTGGTGAAGTCGACGATCTTCCAGCTCTTGCCGTCCTTTTCGATCAGGAGGTCGATGAGGCCCATATGCGAGCCCCAGAAGCCGGCCATGACCGCCGGCTTGCCCATCAGTGTGCCCTTCTTCGTGTCAGCACCGGCAATGCCGTCGAAATCCTTCGGGCCGGGGAAGACGAGATGCTGGTGGCCGGTGAAGATCGCGTCGATGCCGTCAACGCCTGCAAGATACAACGAGGCGTTTTCCATGCGCTCGCTCTGGCCGGTGCCATCAATGCCGGAGTGCGAGAGGGCGACGATAATGTCAGCGCCTTCTTCCTTCATGGCGGGCACCCAGGCCTTGGCGGCCTCGACGATATCGCGCGTCTGCGCTTTGCCCTCGAGGTTCTTGGCATCCCACACCATGATCTGCGGCGGCACAAAACCGATGAAGCCGATCTTGAGCGGGCTTGTGGCGCCCGAACCGTCGCGGATCTGCTTTTCAATGATCATGTAGGGCTTGAAGAACAGATCGTCCTTCTTCGGATCCGACGCCAGCTGCCCCTTGGTGAGGTTGGCGCAGACGACGGGAAATTTCGCCCCCGCCATGACGTTAAACAGGAAGTCGAGCCCGTAGTTGAATTCGTGGTTACCAAGCGTGCCGCAGTCGTAGCCGAGCACGTTCATCGCCTTCATGACGGGGTGGAGATCGCCGCCCTTCGTGCCCTTTTCATAGGCCATGTAATCGCCCATGGGATTGCCCTGCAAAAGGTCGCCATTGTCGATCAGCATGGAATTGCCGGCTTCGGCGCGCACCTGATCGATGAAGCTTGCGGTGCGCGACAGGCCCAGCGTGTCGTTCGGCTTATCGGCATAATAGTCATAGGGCATGATGTTGACGTGGATATCCGTCGTCTCCATCAGCCGCAGATGCGCCTGATTGGCCTGGGCCCGGGCGGCAAAGGGATGCAGCAGCACCAGCGCGGAGCCGGCGGCAAGGCCACCCAGAAGCGAGCGGCGGGTCATGGGGGGTGGGGCGAGCAGCAGTGACATGGACGTTCCCTCATTCGTTACAGCGTAACTGTAGGGTCAATGCCACGGGGACGCATCAGGAAAATGACATGTACTCGGCGTTGAATTGCACAATCCTTTACAAGCGCATCCGGCGGGCGGGAAGGTGACAAACCCTGCTGCGCCCGGGCCGGCGCAGTCTTCGATATATCTTTAGATGGGGGCGCTGTTCAGG
>JAIXTO010000171.1 GCA_027483885.1 Rhizobiaceae bacterium | reverse complement strand
CGGTGGTGGTGACGCGGGCGGCCCCGGCGTCCTTTGGCTTCTCGCCCGCGTCCGGTGCCTTGACGGAGGCCATGGCGGGAGAGGCGTATAGTCAGGACATCAGTGTCAACGGTGGCGTCGCAACCTTGGTGTTCAGCCTGTCGGCCGGTGCTCTGCCGGATGGTATGGTGCTTAACGTGTCCACCGGCGCGCTCACCGGCCCGCTCGAAAACGACAGCGAAGGTGATTACAGCTTTACGCTGACGGTGCGCGACGGCAATGGCGACACGGCGACGGCAAGTTATACGCTGAAGGTGGTGGCGCGGGCGGTGACGGTGTCGGACAAGGTTGTCGATGTGGCACCCGGCGCCACACCTGCCGATGTCTATCTCAACCGCGGCGCCACCGGCGGGCCGTTCGTTGCTGCGGACCTCACCTTCGTCGAACCCGCCAATGCGGGAACAGCGACGCTGATCCAGGGACAGCTGGCGCAGGCCGGGCCGGTCACGCCGGTCGGCTGGTATCTGCAGTTCACGCCCAACCCCGCCTATTCCGGGCAGGTGCGGGTGGGTTTTCGGCTGACAAGCGCCCTTGGCATTTCCAACGCCGGCACCGTCACCTATAATCTCGGCTACGATCCCGATGAGGTGGTGCAGGATATCGATGTGCTGGTGCGCGGTTTTGTGCGCAGCCGACAGAACCTCATCGCCTCGACCCTGAAGGTGCCGGGCCTTCTGGAGCGCCGGCGCATGGCGGCCTCGACCGACCCTGTCACGATGCGCATGACCCCCTCGCAGGATGGCATGACGCTTGGCTTCTCGACGAGCCTTGCGCAGATCGAGGCGGCCCGCGATAACGCCGATGGTGCCGCGGGTGATCTCCTGCCGTTCAACCTGTGGATCGACGGCACATTCATGGCACACAATCGCGAGGACAACGGCGATCGGTGGGGGCAGTTCGCCATGATTTCCGCCGGTGTCGATTATCTGCTGACGGAAAAGGCACTGATTGGCGTGTCCTTCCATTACGACCGGATGACCGACCCGAGCGATGAGGATGCCGAACTGACCGGCAATGGCTGGCTTGCCGGTCCCTATGCCTCGCTGGAACTTGGTCGGGGCGTGTTCTTCGACGCCAGTGTTCTCTATGGCGGGTCTTCGAATGATATCGACACGGCCTTCTGGGATGGCACGTTCGACACGACGCGCTTTGCGTTCGACACGGCGCTGAAGGGCGAATGGCAGCTTGGAGACGATGTCATCCTCAGCCCGAAGGCAAGGCTCCTTTATCTCTCCGAAACGGTGGACAGCTATACGATCTCGAACGACGGGGGTGATGAGATCGAGCTGAACGAATTTACCACGGAGCAGTTGCGGGCAAGCCTCGGGGCGGAAATCTCGCGCAATTTCCTCCTGGAAAACGGGACGCAGATGACGCCTGTTCTGGGCGCAAACCTGGGTTTTTCAGGCCTCGACGGCTCCGGTGTCTTTGCCACGGTGTCTGCTGGCCTTGCCATGGAAACCACCTCGAAACTCGCCATCAATGCCCGCCTGCTGTTTAACATCGAAGGCGATGGAGATATCGGGCTTGGCGTCAGGGTGGGGGCTGCCAGTCGGTTCTGATCCGGGGTGCGCGGGTGCGGTCTCTCGAAAGCTGGTCGCACCGCCGCAGGCCTGCATCCCGGCGTGAGGGTGGAAGTCACGGCTGCGGCGGAACGGCGTGTCGGTTCGTGATGCTTTTATCGGGCGGATAGAGTCTCGGGCACATCTCGCCTTTGCGCATCGAGATAATCTGATGCGGCATCATGTTGATAACAGGTCACAGTTTCCAGCCTGGAGCAGGGTTGCCGTGCAAGGTCGTCATCCTGGCGATTGGTCTTTTGCCCCATCGCGGCAACGAGGTGACAGCCATGGTTTCGTCCATTGATACGGTGCGCATCTGGTCGATGCAGACAGCGATCAGAGTTTTTAAGGAAACATCGCCGGAGACCGATGCGGGCCAGAGCAGTCTCGCAAGCCGGATCATCTCCAGTTACGGCATGGACAGCGATGATGGGGAGGATGCCACGACCTATAGCCTGGCCGACATCCTGACCGGTGGCACCCAGTCCGGCTCAGAAGGGGCTGTTGAAGAGCCTGCGGTGTCCACGGATATCGAAACCGCGTCCTTCATGGCGGGGCTGAAGGCGAAGCTCAAGGATCTGGAAGCTGCCCCGGACACAAGCGCGCAGGCGGCAGCCATGCTCAAGGCGCTGGACGACGGCACGCTGAAGGTGACCGATTCCGTCAACGGCCGCGAGGTCACGGCCTGGGACGTGGAGGCGCAGAATGCCGTACCGCAGACGGCCACATCCACAGACACCGATGACTGGAGCACATTCTTGAGAGAGCATCTGGCGCGCGCCAGCGGCGGCACCTATCAGCGCAATGCCGATCAGAGCCATATCGATCGTGCCACAGGCAAGAGTGCCTATTTCGGCATAATTGGCGACCAGTATTATTACCTGACCTGGACTGTGGCCTCCGGTTCTTCGCAGTCCGCCCAGGCGTAAACTCATAATAAGGGGTGCCCGCAGCGATGGGCACCGAACCCGATGCTGCGAGCGCCATCATGCATCGCAAGAGGACAGTCAGGCCGCCGCTTCTGCCAGCACCGGCTGCATCAGCGGCAGGCTTGCAAACAGTTCAGCCGAGGTAAGCCGTTTTTCGATGTCGTGGATCGGCATGGAAATGATCAGTTCGTCGGCACCGGTTTCTGCCAGAAAACCTGTCAGCTGCTGCTCGATGGTGGCGGGAGAGCCGACGGCTGCAAAACGCAGCGTATGTTCGACATTGATCCTCTCCATCTCCGACCAGAAGCCGTCCATGCTGGCAACCGGACGCGGAAAACGCCCGCGCACATTGCGGCGCAGGTTGACGAACTGCTGCTGGGCTGAGGTGAAGAGGTGGGCTGCTTCCTCGTCCGTGTTCGCCGCCACGCCCATCACGCCCACCATCACATAAGGCTTCGACAGCGTTGCCGAGGGCTGAAACCGCTCGCGGTAGATGGCAATCGCATCAAACAGCATGTCCGGTGCAAAATGCGAGGCAAACGCATAGGGCAGGCCGAGTGCTGCGGCCAGATGCGCACTGTAGAGGCTGGAGCCGAGCAGCCAGAGCGGCACATGGGCATCGGTTCCGGGAACCGCGAGAATGGACTGGTCTTCAGCGGGAGTGCCAAGCAGCCTTTGAAGTTCAACGATGTCATGCGGGAAATTTTCCGCACCCGCATCGAGATTGCGGCGCAGTGCGCGGGCGGTGCGCATATCCGTTCCCGGCGCACGGCCGAGACCGAGATCGACACGGCCGGGAAACAGCGCTTCCAGCGTGCCGAACTGTTCGGCAATGACGAGCGGCGAATGGTTTGGCAGCATCACGCCGCCGGAGCCGATGCGAATGCGGGTGGTGGCCGCGCCGACATGGCCGATGACAATGGAGGTGGCAGCGCTTGCAATGCCCGGCATGCCGTGGTGTTCGGCAAGCCAGAGACGGTTGTAACCGAGCGCCTCTGCCTTCTGCGCCAGACGGCTGGACTGCTGAAGCGCATCGCGCACTGTCGAGCCTTCCGGGACCGGCGACAGATCGAGAATGGAAAAGGGGATCATGGAATTTCTCTGCAAATGGTGGATCGTGCTCTCCTCTCATGTAGGCAGAGGGGAGGCCGTTTCTAACCACCTGTGGAGGAATTCTCTGGAGAGGATGCGAAACTGGAGGGATCTTTCCCGAACAACCCCTCACCACCATAAGGCGGTGAGGGGTGTATGCTGGACCTCAGGACACGCCGCGTCCTGTCGTCAGGTGACGCAGCGCAGGTTCGGCCGCATGCCGCCGAACTGGCCTTGGCCGCTTGCCTCGTCGCCCGGTGTATCGAGCGAAAACAGCGAAAGCCGTGTATCGGCCGTGCCGGCCTCGCTCATGATGCGGATCAGGGCGTTTTCCGTCGCCTCGGCCATGTCCCGCGCCCGTGAGAGAACGGTTTCGCTTTCGCCCACCGCAAGGTGCGCGAGCGACAGCCGCTGGCCTTCAAGGTCGACATTACGCGACAGGCGTTCGGCAGGGGAGACAAGGTTCGACAAGGCCTCGCCCATCGCCTGTGTTTCGCTCTGCAGCGTTGCAAGGCCGCGGTGGGCTTCGTCGAGATCATGGCCGGCGTCGCGGGCGTGCAGCATCAGGCCACGGGCGGTGCCGGTGCAGTCTTCGGCGAACCTGCGCACGGTGAGCGCCAGGAACGCCTGCTCGGATGGAGTGCCGGAACCGGTATCCGTCGCGCCCGGCCGCGCGTCGAGATCGGCGGCAAGGGTTTCGGCCCGGATGGCAAGCGTGGCAACCTGGTCCACCAGCTCATTCAACCTGGCAAAGGAGACATGCGCCGCAGCAGTGGCCGCATGGCCGCGTGCAAAAGCTTTTTGCAGGCGGGCATTGCTGTTGGCAGCCTCCGTGGCATGGCGCGAAACGCTGGCGGCATCTTCGCCACGAAGCCGCGTTGCCTTTTGCATGATCTCGATGGAGCCGAGCGCCTTCTGCACGGTTGGCAGCACGTTGGCCAGCCGCTCGGCAATGACCGCCATGTCGGCCTGGCTGGAGCGGGCCTGCTCGCGAATGGACCGAACGCTGCGTGCCACCACCGAAAGGTTGAGGTTCAGCATCGAAGCCAGACGGTTGAAACGAACGCGAAGGCCGTCCAGCGCATCCGGAAACGGCTGCTGCAGAGCACCGCCGAGGTCGCCGTTCGACAGCCGGCGGAGGCTGTCTTCCAGCCGCGCAAGCGGGGCAGACTGCTGTGCGTCGTTTTCGCGGATCATCGTTTTCATTTGCGCCATGCCACGCGCAACCGTGCCGAGATGGTCCTTGCGGGCCTGGTCGGCAAGGTCAGCCTGGCTTTCGCCGGCGTTCCAGTCGGTTGCGTGGCGTGCAAGCCGCGTCAGCGGATCGCCAAATTTATAGGCAAGCGTGACAATCGCTGCGCCCGCGGCCAGTGCCGCGGCAATGCTGAAGCCCAGTATCTCTGGCGAGACGTGAAGCGCCTTGATGGCGATCAGGTTTACCGCAACGAGATTGAACGTGACGAAAAGAAGGATCGTCTCGATCGGCCTGTTCTTCAAGCGGGTGAACATCATCATGATGGACCTCCAATCTTGTTGTGAGCAATCACCTAATGTGATTCGGCCGATACTGTTGCCGAACTTGCCGCTCTTGTGTGGGGAATGAATTGTTATCTTTAACGTACAGTTAAGGTCCGTATATTACCTGTTCTGTTTTTGTTCGATTTGTCGCTGGCAAGATGCCGGTGTGGCGCGATAGGATACAGGTCATGACACAGACGATTCGTATTATCGGCATTGATCCGGGCCTTCGTCGCACCGGCTGGGGTGTGATCGAGACGCTGGGCAACAGCCTGCGCTTCGTGGCCTCCGGCACAGTGACCTCCGATGGCGACATGGATCTCGCCTCACGGCTCTGCCAGCTGCACGATGGACTTGCCGAAGTGGTGCATGCCTACCAGCCCAATGAGGCGGCCGTGGAGCAGACCTTCGTCAACAAGGATGCGGTGGCGACGCTGAAGCTTGGCCAGGCGCGCGGCATCGCCATGCTGGTGCCGGCCCGTGCGGGTCTGCAGGTTGCCGAATATGCGCCGAACGCCGTCAAGAAGGCGGTGATCGGCGTTGGCCATGGCGAAAAACAGCAGATCCATATGATGCTGAAGATCCTGATGCCGAAAGCGGAGTTCAAGGGCAATGACGCTGCCGATGCGCTGGCCATCGCGATCTGCCATGCGCATAACCGCGGCGGCCACCGCATGCGCCAGATTCTGGCCTCGGCCTGAGGGCGTGAGGCGCCTGCCAAGGCGGGCCAGATCACCAGTTTGTTCTTGACTTGTTCCGGTTCCGGCTCTAGCGCTTGAGGATGAGGCGGGCGGCGCCTTCTCCCGAATCCTGCGCGGCGGACTTTTCCATGATCGGCAAGCTCAAAGGCACCATTGACGAAATTGGCGACGACCATGTGCTCGTGGATGTGCATGGTGTCTGTTACGTCGCCCATTGCTCCTCCCGCACGCTCTCGCGCATCGGCTCGCCCGGGGAAGCCGTCGTGCTGTTCATCGAAACCTATGTGCGCGAAGACCAGCTGAAACTCTTCGGTTTCATGACAGCGCTGGAGCGGGAGTGGTTCAACTTGTTGCAGAGCGTGCAGGGTGTGGGTGCGAAGGTAGCACTTGCGGTGCTCTCGACGCTGACGCCCTCCGAGCTTGCCAATGCCATTGCGCTGCAGGACAAGGTGGCGATTTCGCGCGCGCCGGGCGTCGGGCCGAAGGTTGCCATCCGGATCGTGACGGAGCTGAAGAACAAGGCGCCCGCCTTTGCCGGAGATGCCGGCTCCAATATCGGCCTGAAGCAGGAACTGGGGGAGGGCGTTGCGTCTGCTCCGGTCTCTGATGCGGTTTCGGCGCTGACCAATCTCGGTTATTCGCGTGATCAGGCGGCCAATGCGGTGGCAGCGGCCCTGAAGAACGGCGGCGAGGGCGCCGACAGCGCCAAGCTGATCCGGCTCGGATTGAAGGAGCTTTCGCGGTAATTGCCTTGCTTCCAGGCTGGTTCCTTACTATTTTGATAATGTAAGGGGAGCGATATGGATGATCCGATGAATACCAATGTCACCATCACCGCCAAGGGCCAGATGACTGTTCCGAAGGTGCTTCGCGACCAGCTTCAGATCAAGCCGGGAGACAAGTGTTATGCCTGGGTTCGTGGCGGTGAATTGATTATCATTCCGCGCAACAAGCCGCTCGGGGATCTCGCGGGGTTTCTCGGAAGCCCACCTGTCGAAAAGGCGATTGCACCGGAAGAGCCACATCAGGCCATGGCGGAAGGTGCGGTTGACCGTTATCTTGGAGCACAGTCTTCGGCAGACGATGCATGACGAGACGGCTGGGCATCGATGCCAACATTCTGGTGCGTCTCGCCGTTGCAGATGATGCGCATCAGGTGAATGTGGTTGCTGCCTTGCTGGCCAGACTGCAGGGTGAAGAGACGCTTTACGTCAACATATCCGTGCTACTGGAAACCAACTGGGTGCTGCGTCGGCTGTATGGATACGATCGTGCCGCAGTTCTCGGCTTTTTACAGGCGGTTCTGGAACGTCGTGAGTTCGAGATTGCCGATTATGAGGCCGTGGGGAATGCGCTCTATCTTTGCCGAACCGCCAATGTGGATTTTGCAGACGCCTTGCTGAGTGAAATGAACAGGCTTGCAGGCTGCTCTGCAACGCTCACCTTCGACCAGAAAGCCGCAGCCCGCGTGCCCGGTATGGAACTGCTTGCATGACACTCCCCAATTCCATCCTCTCGCCCGAAAAAAAGGGGGAAGATCTCGATGTGGCACTGCGCCCGCAGACGCTGGACGAGTTTACCGGCCAGGCCGAGGCGCGCGCCAACCTGAAGATCTTTATCGAGGCGGCAAAAAACCGCGGCGAGGCGCTGGATCATGTGCTGTTCGTCGGACCGCCGGGGCTTGGCAAGACGACGCTGGCCCAGATCATGGCCAAGGAACTGGGCGTCAATTTCCGCTCCACGTCCGGCCCCGTTATTGCCAAGGCGGGCGATCTGGCAGCGCTTCTGACCAACCTCGAAGACCGCGACGTGTTGTTCATCGATGAAATCCATCGCCTGAGCCCAGCGGTCGAGGAAATCCTTTATCCGGCGATGGAAGATTTCCAGCTCGACCTCATCATCGGGGAGGGGCCGGCGGCGCGTTCGGTGAAGATCGACCTGTCAAAATTCACGCTGGTGGCCGCAACCACCCGCTTGGGCCTGCTGACGACGCCGTTGCGTGACCGTTTCGGCATTCCGGTGCGCCTCAATTTCTATACGGTGGAGGAACTGGAACTCATCGTCCGGCGCGGTGCGCGGCTGATGGGGCTTGGTATCACCGAGGACGGCGCGCGCGAAATAGCCCGCCGCGCACGGGGAACGCCGCGTATTGCCGGACGCCTCCTGCGCCGCGTGCGCGATTTTGCCGAAGTGGCCCGCGCCGAAGCGGTCACAAAACAGATTGCCGACGAGGCGCTGACCCGGCTCAACGTCGACAATATGGGGCTCGACCAGCTGGACAAACGTTATCTCTCGATGATTGCCGTCAATTTTGGCGGTGGCCCTGTCGGCATCGAAACGATTGCGGCCGGCCTCTCGGAGCCGCGCGATGCCATCGAGGATATCATCGAGCCCTACATGATCCAGCAGGGATTTATCCAGCGCACACCCCGCGGCCGGGTGCTGACGGCAACCGCCTGGAAACATCTCGGCCTGCAGCCGCCAAAAGATCTGGAAGCCGCGCAGTTTCGCCTCAGCCTGGACGACGAGTAACCGCCATGACCCGTGTTCGCATCAAGACCAAACCGAAGCGCACGTTTCAGATGCGGGTTGCCGGCCTCGGGTTTCGCAATGGTCATGTGCTCGTCCATCGCGCGACCCACGAAAAATTCTGGACCTTTCCCGGCGGCGGTGTCGAAATCGGCGAAACCTCGGAAGAAACGCTGAAGCGCGAGATGGTCGAGGAAATCGGCGTTCACGTCACCGTCGAGCGCCTGCTCTGGGTGGTCGAGAATTTCTTCCATTACGAAGGCCGCGACTGGCACGAGCTTGGGATCTATTACCTCATGAGCGTGCCGGAGAGCTTTCCGTTTGCGCCTGAAGGCATCGTCCATAACATCCGCGATGGCGATAACGATCTGGAATTCAAATGGGTAGAGGCAACGGCCAGTGCCCTGAAGGCGCTGGACATTCCGCCCTATTTCATCGCCGACGAGATCGAAAACCTGCCCGCCGCACCGCGTCATCTGGTGTGGGATGATCGCAATCTCGACGCAAAACCCTGATTTTGCGCGGTAGTGCCCGCTGGCCTTGCGTCAGCACTGCCGCTAGAAGGGCCGCGACCAAATCTTGAGACTAATGGGACCTTGCCGATGGACCGGATCACTGTTTCGCTTGCCGGAGAACTGATCGACGGCGCGCATCGCCTCGTGCAGCGGGTCTATTACGAGGATACGGATTTTTCCGGTCTCGTTTATCACGCCCGATACCTGCATTTTCTGGAGCGCGGCCGAACCGATTACCTGCGATGCCTGGGTTGCGAGCAGAGCGCGCTTCTGTCGGTCGATGAGGAAGGGCTAGTTTTCGTGGTGCATCGCATGGAGATCGATTTCAAGGCGCCGGCCCGGATGGACGACGTGCTAACCATCGACACCCGCACCGAAAAAGCCGGCGGCGCCAAGATGGTGCTCGTGCAGGAGATCCGCCGCGGCGAAACGCTGCTGATTGCCGCGCGCGTGATCATCGCCGTCATTAACCGCGTGGGCCGCCCGCGCCGCCTGCCTGACAGCATTGCCGAGGCTTTTCGTCCGAGGTGATGCGTTCAACTGCGCAGCGCTGTAACACATTCTTAACGATAATATTGTCTTACTGGCGCTCATGGAAATTGTGCGCTGCACGCCTTCGTTTAACCAAAATTGAAGGCGAGAAGGCCAGTGAAACCTTCAGGTAAACGGGCATTTCAGCGCGTGCGCGCATTCAAAGACTGCGCTTGCGAACCGGCTCGTATTTTGCGTGCCGGGCGATTGGATTCGGGGATAGTGGATAGATGGAACACGCGGATTTGGCGGCGGCCGCAGGCTCGGTAAGCCTCTTGTCGCTCTTCATGCAGGCCGGCCTGATCGTCAAGCTGGTCATGCTCGGTCTTGCCGGCGCATCGGTCTGGACCTGGGCGATCGTCATCGACAAATACATGAGCTTCACCAAGGCCAAACGTCAGTTCGACCAGTTCGAACAGGTGTTCTGGTCGGGACAGTCTCTGGAAGAACTGTATCGCACGCTGGCGGAACGCCAGAACACTGGTCTTGCGGCGATCTTCGTGGCGGCCATGCGCGAGTGGAAAAAAAGCTTCGAGCGCGGCGCCCGTTCGCCGATCGGCCTCCAGATGCGCATCGACCGCGCCATGGACGTGACGATTGCTCGCGAGGGCGAAGTGTTTGAAGCACGGCTCGGCTCGCTTGCCACCATCGGCTCGGCAGGCCCCTTCATCGGCCTTTTCGGCACCGTCGTCGGCATCATGACATCGTTCCAGGCGATTGCCGGATCGAAATCCACCAACCTTGCCGTTGTGGCTCCCGGTATTGCCGAAGCGCTTCTGGCAACCGCCATCGGCCTTGTCGCCGCTATTCCCGCCGTCATGGCCTACAACAAGTTCATGGGCGATGCCGGCAAGCTGTCGTCGCGCATGGAAGGCTTTGCGGATGAGTTTTCGGCCATCCTTTCGCGCCAGATCGATGAAAAACTGCAGCCGCGTCAGGCTGCCCAATAAGCGTGACGCGCAGGAGTAGATGATATGGGTATGTCGGCAGGCGGAGGCAAAAGCGGAGGCGGTGGTCGTGGCGGTCGTCGCCGGGGCGGTCGCGGTCGCGGCGGCGCCATCAGCGAGATCAACGTCACGCCCCTCGTTGACGTCATGCTGGTGCTGCTCATCATCTTCATGGTGGCAGCCCCGATGATGACGGTCGGCGTGCCGATCGACCTGCCGGAAACGCAGGCGAAGGCGATGAATTCCGATACGCAGCCGATCACCATCTCGGTCAATCCGGCTGGAGAGATCTATCTGCAGGAAAGCGCCATTCCGCTTGAAGAAGTGGTGCCGAAGCTCGAGGCAATTGCCACGACCGGTTATAACGAACGGATTTATGTGCGCGGCGACACAGCCGCCGCCTATGGCGTGGTCATGAAGGTCATGGCGCGCATTTCTGCAGCTGGTTTCAAGAATATCGGTCTTGTGACGCTGCAGGAACAGGAGAAGTGATCGTTTTTCGATGAAGACGAGCCTTGGTACATCGCTGGTTCTGCACACGCTGGTTCTCACCTGGGCGCTCTTTTCGCTCAGCCCGCCGGCGGCGTTGAACGTTGCCGATGTGGAGGCGCTGCCGGTGGATATCGTGCCGGTGGAATCGATCACCCAGATCCAGCAGGGCGACAAGAAGGCCCCGATGGCGGAGAAATCCGCGCCGAAGCCGACCAAGCGCCCTGACATCGTGGAAAACGCCGAAAATGCCGGCGACAACGATGTCGACCTGAAGAACCCGCCGACGCCGGTCAAGAAGCCCGTTGCAACGGAAACAGCGGCCGCTCCTGAAAAGGCCGAAAAGCCCCTGCCGAAGCCGACGCCCGAAACCAACAAGGTGAAGGACGTCGTGCCGGAGGAGACCGCGCCAAAACCGCAGGAAGTGGCAGCCCTGCCGCAGCCCAAGCCCGAGCCGACGCCGCCCACACCCGAACCGACGCCGCAGCCAGCCCCAAAGCCCGCCGAACAGCAGGCCGAGGAAATTCCGCTGCCGGACAGCGTGCCTGTGCCGGCTGCGCGTCCGCGCCCGGAACTGCCCAAGCCCGAAGAGGCAAAGCCGGTTGAAAAGCCGGAGCCGAAGAAGACCGAAACCGCAAAGCCGGCTGAAAAGACAGCCGACAAGAAGGTGGCGGACAAGAAGCAGGAAACGGCAAAGTCCGCGTCGTCCAAGCAGAGCGATTTTAACGCTGACGAGATTGCCTCGCTCTTGAACAAGCAGGATGCGGCCGGCGGCGGTGCCAAGCGTTCAGCCCAGCCGGCAGCCCTTGGCGGCAAGAAAACAACCAGCGGCTCCACGCTCAGCCAGAGCGAGATGGATGCTCTGAAAGGGCAGATCCAGAACAACTGGTCGGTGATTGCCGGTATCGAGGGCGCGCAGGGCATGGTGATCACCGTGACCATGAAGCTCGACGAGACCGGTGCGATCATTGGCCGCCCGGAAGTCAGCACCACCGGCGGATCGGACAGCGCACGTCGCATGCTGGAGGGCAGCGCGCTTCGCGCAGTCATGCGCTCCTCGCCGTTCAAAAACCTTCCCGCCGACAAATACGACTCCTGGAGCGAAGTCGTCGTGAACTTCGATCCAAGCGAACTGCTTTGAAAGGCTATGTTATCATGATGAAACGTTCTTTCATCCGCGTGCTTGCGGCGCTTGCCGCAATGGCCGTGATGTATACGGCACCGGCGCAGGCGCGCGTGGAAATCAACATCAACCGGGGCAATGTCGAGCCGCTGCCGATTGCTGTGACCGATTTCCTCTCCGGCAACGAACTGGGTGCGCAGATTTCGGCGGTTATTGCCGCCGATCTTCAGCGCTCCGGCCTGTTTGCGCCGGTCAACAGAAGCGCCTTCATCGAAAAAATCAGCGATCCCAACAAGGCGCCGCGCTTTGAGGACTGGAAGGTCATCAATGCGCAGGCTCTTGTGACCGGCCGCGTGACGCGCGAAAACGATGGCCGTCTGCGTGCCGAGTTTCGCCTGTGGGATACGTTTGCCGGATCGCAACTGACCGGCCAGCAGTTCTTCACCCAGCCGGAAAACTGGCGCCGCGTCGCCCATATCATCGCCGATGCGATCTACAAGCAGATCACCGGTGAAGATGGCTATTTCGATACGCGCGTTGTCTTCGTTTCCGAAAGCGGTCCAAAAACTGCCCGCCAGCGTCAGCTGGCGATCATGGACCAGGACGGCTTTAACGTTCGCATGCTGACCAATGCCAAGGACATCGTGCTGACGCCGCGCTTTTCGCCGAGCCGTCAGGAAGTCACCTACATGTCCTTCGAAGGCAACCAGCCGCGCGTCTACCTGCTGCAGCTGGAAACCGGGCAGCGGGAAGTGGTCGGCAATTTTCCGGGCATGACCTTTGCGCCGCGCTTTTCGCCGGATGGCCAGAAGGTGATTATGAGCCTGCAGCAGGATGGCAATGCCAACATCTACACGATGGACCTGCGCTCGCGCACCACAACGCGGCTGACCAACACGGCCGCCATCGACACATCGCCGTCCTATTCGCCGGACGGTGCCCGCATCGTGTTCGAAAGTGATCGCGGCGGCCGCCAGCAGCTTTACGTCATGAACACCGATGGTTCGGGACAGACGCGCATCTCCTTCGGCGACGGTTCCTATTCGACGCCGGTCTGGTCGCCGCGCGGCGATCTGATCGCCTTCACCAAGCAGTCGGGCGGCAAATTCTCGATTGGTGTGATGAAGCCGGATGGTTCGGGCGAGCGTATTCTGACGACGGGCTTCCACAACGAAGGCCCGACATGGGCGCCGAATGGCCGCGTGTTGATGTTCTTCCGCCAGGCAGCCGGCGCCGGTGGTCCGCAGCTCTACTCGATCGACCTGACCGGTTATAACGAGCAGCTGGTCAAGACCCCGAGCTACGGTTCCGACCCCGCCTGGTCGCCGCTTCTCGAATAGCTTTATCCATGGCCGCGCGTCTTTCAGATGTGCGGCCATTTGTCGTTCAGCCTGCGGTTAGGCGGGTTTGACGGCCGGTATGCTGACGTGCACGGGCGGGGTCTTGTATCCGTCTGCCACGGTGTCGCCGCAATCGGCTGAAATTGCGAAGAAATGTAGTTTGGTAGCGGATCGTTAACCATAATTGTTGAACTAGGGTTAACCAGAAACAGTTACGGTCTGGCAACGCTGAAATCTTGATCAAGGAGAGCCCGGCCATGAGCCGCACGATGACCCCGGCGATGAGCCGCATGCAGAAACTCGCACGCAACCCCGCCGTCCTTGCGCTGACGCTTGCGCTGGCACTGGCCGGTTGCGCCAACAAGAAGAATATGCCGAACAGCGCTGGCGAGCTTGGCCTCGGCGCTGGTGGTGCAGGGGCTGCAACACCCGGCTCCAGCCAGGACTTCACGGTCAATGTTGGCGACCGCATCTTCTTCGACACCGATTCCACCTCGATCCGCGCCGATGCCCAGCAGACGCTCGACCGTCAGGCCCAGTGGCTGTCGCGTTATCCGCGTTATGCCATCACGGTTGAAGGCCATGCCGACGAACGCGGCACGCGCGAATACAACCTGGCACTCGGCGCTCGCCGTGCCGCCGCGACCCGCGATTACCTCGCATCGCGTGGCGTACCGGCCAACCGCATGAAGACCATTTCCTACGGCAAGGAACGTCCGGTCGCCGTCTGCGACGACATTTCCTGCTGGTCGCAGAACCGTCGCGCCGTCACGGTTCTCGGCGGCGCTGGTTCCTGATCCGGCCGCGCGGGCAGATAAGAAGGGCGGTCGTTTGGCCGCCCTTTTCTTTTCTTGCTTTCGTTCATAGTTTGGCCGAACTTGCGTTCTCATTTACAGTTAACGCGATTGCTTTTTGCCGATATTTGGAAAACTCTGCTGATGCCTTGAAGGGCGCAGCGTCAGATAACGCAGGACGAACGATATGAAGAAACTTGTCTTGGCAGCGATGCTGGGGCTTGCGGCAACGAGCGGGCAGGCCGGTGCATTTTCGATGTCCGAACTGGTTCCCGGTTCGGCACGCGTTGCGCCGTCTTCACGCCAGGCCGCCGAACGGCCGGTCATTCTTGCCCAGAGCAGTGGTGATGCGGTGCGCATCCAGCAGCTCGAAGAGGTCGTGCGCCAGCTGAACGGTCGCGTTGAGGAAATGAGCTTCCAGCTGCTGCAGATGCAGGAGCAGATGCGCAAGACGCAGGAAGACAACGAGTTCCGGTTCCAGGAGCTTGAGAAAAGCTCCGGTGGCGGCTCTGCTGCTCCCTCTGTTGCTGCCGCGCCGGCAGCCGGCTCAAAAAAAAACGATGAAATCGGGCGGCTGATAGAGCCATCGCCGTCTGGCGCGCCTGCCGGCGCGTCGAACGGCGCCGTTTCATCCACGCCGTCCACGGCCCCCGCCGAAACCACGCTCGGTTCCATCGAGATGGACAGCCGCGGCGCGCCGGTGCGTGCCACAGCCAATAATGCCGGGCGCAATTCGTCGGCTCTTCCGGGCGTGGATCTCGGCTCCCGGCCGGCGACGGCCGATCCGACGAAAACGGCATCCCTTGGCACTGAAAGCGATGCCTATCGCGCCGCCTATAACCATGTGCTCTCCGGCGATTATCCGCTCGCCGAAACCGAATTCACCAGCTACCTGCAGGCCTATCCAAGCAGTGCGCGGGCAGCCGACGCCAATTTCTGGCTCGGCGAATCGCAGTTCTCGCAGGGCAAGTACAACGAGAGCGCCAAGACCTTTCTCAATGCGCATCAGGCCTATGGCACCTCCGCCAAGGCGCCGGAAATGCTGCTGAAGCTTGGCATGTCGCTGGCCGCTCTCGACAACCGCGAAACCGCCTGCGCCACCCTTCGCGAAGTGCCCAAGCGTTATCCGAACGCCGCGCGCGCCGTGCTTGGCAAGGTGACGAGCGAGCAGAAGCGCCTGTCCTGCGGGCCGTGACGACACCTGCCACCGCAAATACCGATCTCCTGTCGCCGGAAGCGGCGATCACGCATTTACTGGCCGACCTGCCAAAACCTGCCCGCCTGCTCGTCGCGATTTCCGGCGGCAGCGATTCGACCGGCCTCCTTGTCGCGCTCCGCAACAGCGTCCTCAGCGCGGACATCTCCTGCCACATCGAAATTCTGGCCGTGACCGTCGATCACGCCCTGCGGCCGCAATCGGCGGGTGAAGCGCAGGCCGTTGCAAGGCTCTGCCAACAGCTTGCCGTTCCCCATTTTATCCGTCGCTGGGAAGGAGAAAAGCCGGCCACCGGCCTCTCCGCTGCCGCCCGGGCCGCCCGATACAGGCTTCTGTGCCAGACGGCAGACGCGGTCGGGGCAACCGCCATCCTAAGCGGCCACACGTTTGACGACCAGATCGAGACGCTTGTCATGCGAAAAGCCCGCGTGCGTGACGAGGGCGGCTCTTTGGTAGAAGACGCGGCCCCTGACCTCAACGCGTTGTCTGCGGAAAACCTGTCCAATCTGGGTCTGGCCGGCATGGCGCCCGCTGTGCTTGTGGAGCGCCGGCATTGGCTGCTGCGGCCTTTTCTCAATGTGCGTCGCGCAGAGATCCGCGCGCTGCTTCAGGCATCCGGCATCGGCTGGATCGATGATCCCTCGAATGTCGATCCGCGCTCGGAGAGGGCCCGCACGCGGCGGGTTCTTACGGATCGACCAGAGGTCGGAGCCGCGCTCATTCAAGCCGCAGCCGATGTGGGCGCCGAGAGGGTTCGCCTCGGCAAAGCGGCAGCAGACCTGTTTGCCCGCCACCTCACAATCGAACGCGGCGTGCTGGCGCGCCTTGAGGCACAGGCGTTTTTAGCCGAACCCGCCGTCCTTGCATACGCGCTGGCAAGTCTCACCGCCGTTTTAGGCGGGCGCGCGCATCTGCCGGGGCGGGAGAGCCTGAGACGGATTGTCGCGTTTGTCGGGGAGGGGGCTCCGGGCCGGCTGACGGTTGGCCGGGTGCTGTTTCAGCGGCAGAAGGACGCACTTTTTATGGCCCGCGAAAGCCGGGACCTTCCAGAATCCCCCCTCGGGCACGCGCAAGACATGCTCTGGGACGGCCGTTTTCGTGTGCAATTGCCTGCCGGTGAGTGCGGGCCTGTGAAGCCCGGTGCGGCGGACCGGATGGCAGCGCAGGCGCTGTTTCCACAGGCACCGCCAGCACTTTCGCTTGCGGCGTTTCGAAGTCTGCCCAACTCCTATGATGGAGTTCAGGCACCGGATGGTGTGCTCATCGAACCTGTCCTGCAGCCTTACCACGCATTTCTGCCGGCCTTTGACGTGGATATTGCCAATTCTTTGGCCGCTCTGATGGGATTACATGCATTTGCGGCATTACCATTTAACGTTTTCGACCGTAAAAGGTGATCGACGGGTCGTGTTGCCTTGGCAAGGCCCTGCGGCAATCCTATGTTAAGCGACAAGTAAGGCGGCTGCCGATGAGCGAGCCGTCATTGTCCGGGGAGTTCGATGAACCCAAACTTTCGTAATTTCGCCCTTTGGGCGATAATCGCCCTCTTGCTGATCGCTCTGTTCAGCATGTTCCAGACGGCGCCGACGCAGACGAGCTCACGGGAAGTTCCCTATTCGCAGTTCCTGCGCGATGTGGATGCTGGACGTGTGCGCGATGTGGTGGTGACCGGCAACCGCGTTCTCGGCACCTATGCCGAAAACGGCACGGGTTTTCAGACCTATTCGCCCGTCATCGATGATTCGCTGATGTCGCGTCTTCAGGCGAAGAACGTCACCATCGTGGCGCGTCCCGAATCAGACGGCTCCTCGGGTTTTTTGAGCTATCTCGGCACGCTGTTGCCGATGCTGCTCATTCTCGGTGTCTGGCTGTTCTTCATGCGCCAGATGCAGGGCGGTTCGCGTGGCGCGATGGGCTTTGGCAAATCCAAGGCCAAGCTCCTGACCGAAGCGCATGGCCGCGTGACGTTTGATGACGTCGCAGGCGTCGATGAAGCCAAGGCCGATCTCGAGGAAATCGTTGAATTCCTGCGCGACCCGCAGAAATTCCAGCGTCTCGGCGGTCGTATTCCGCGCGGCGTGTTGCTGGTTGGCCCTCCCGGCACCGGTAAGACGCTTCTGGCGCGTTCTGTCGCCGGTGAAGCAAACGTTCCCTTCTTCACGATTTCCGGTTCGGACTTCGTTGAAATGTTCGTTGGCGTTGGTGCAAGCCGCGTGCGCGACATGTTCGAGCAGGCCAAGAAGAATGCCCCTTGCATCATCTTCATCGACGAAATCGACGCCGTCGGCCGTCACCGTGGCGCAGGCCTCGGCGGTGGTAACGATGAGCGCGAGCAGACGCTGAACCAGCTGCTGGTCGAGATGGACGGCTTTGAGGCCAACGAAGGCATCATCTTGATTGCTGCGACCAACCGTCCTGACGTGCTTGACCCGGCGCTGCTGCGTCCCGGCCGTTTCGACCGCCAGGTCGTTGTGCCGAACCCCGATATCGTCGGTCGCGAACGCATTCTGAAGGTTCACGCGCGCAACGTGCCGCTTGCACCGAATGTCGATCTGAAAGTTCTTGCCCGTGGTACGCCCGGTTTCTCCGGTGCGGACCTCATGAACCTCGTCAACGAAGCAGCCCTGATGGCGGCACGTCGCAACAAGCGCGTTGTCACCATGGCGGAATTCGAAGACGCCAAGGACAAGATCATGATGGGCGCCGAACGTCGTTCGTCCGCCATGACCGAAGCCGAAAAGAAGCTGACCGCCTACCACGAAGCGGGTCACGCGATTACCGCGCTCGAAGTGCCGGTGGCCGATCCGTTGCACAAGGCCACCATCATTCCGCGCGGCCGTGCGCTCGGCATGGTCATGCAGCTGCCGGAAGGCGATCGCTATTCCATGAGCTACAAGTGGATGGTGTCGCGTCTCGTCATCATGATGGGCGGCCGTGTTGCCGAAGAACTGACCTTCGGCAAGGAAAACATCACCTCCGGCGCGTCCTCCGATATCGAGCAGGCCACCAAGCTTGCCCGCGCCATGGTCACGCAATGGGGCTTTTCCGATATTCTCGGGCAGGTTTCCTCTGGCGAAAACCAGCAGGAAGTCTTCCTCGGCCATTCGGTGTCGCAGTCGAAGAACGTCTCCGAGGCCACTGCCCAGAAGATCGACAATGAAGTGCGCCGCCTTATCGACGAGGCCTATACCGAAGCCCGCCGCATCCT
>JAIXTO010000059.1 GCA_027483885.1 Rhizobiaceae bacterium | reverse complement strand
CGCAATTCCGGCCTGTTCTACTGGTTTGCCAAATGGTCCACCGAACTGCGTGACATGACGGTGTTCTATGAGCTTTTGAACAAGAAGGGCGATCTCTTCGATTTCACCATCGGCCAGATGATCCAGCCGGATGAACTGGAGGGGGATCCCGTCGAAGTGACGAAGGCGCTGGAGCGACATTCCGTGTTCGAACTGGCCGCCAATCCGGATGCGCGGTTTGTTTCGCCGGGTCAGGCCGTCGTCGCGGCCTGATTTCGGTTCCCTTTTGTTCCGCGCCGAGGCATGGTCCCGCGCCATGGGAAAAGATTCGTCCGATCTCTTCGGCGCCCTCTTTGATGCGCAGAAGGTGAACCGTGTTGTGCCGGTTCTGGTGCCCTTGCCGGTGCCGGAAGCCTATAGCTATGCCGTACCGGAGGGCATGGCGGTGGAGCCGGGTTCCGTCGTCCAGGTGCCGCTTGGTCCCCGACAGGTCATCGGCGTGGTCTGGGATGGCACCGATGACGTGCGGCTCGATCCGAAAAAGCTGCGGCCCATCACGCTTGCCTTCAATTGCCCGCCGCTGACGCGCGAAATGCGCGCCTTCATCGACTGGGTCTCCGCCTACACATTGTCGCCGCCGGGGCTTGTGGCGCGCATGGCCGTGCGGGCGCCGGCAGCGCTCGATCCCGAACCGATGGTGGAGGCTCTGCGCTACCGGGGCGGGGAGCCGGAACGGTTGACGCCGGCGCGCGCCCGCGTGCTGGACCTGACCCGCGATGAAATGCCGTGGACACGCAGCGGCCTTGCCCATGCGGCCGGCGTTTCCGCAAGCGTCATCGACGGGCTGGTGAAGCAGGGCCTGTTCGATACCGTGTTTCTACCACCGCCGCCGGTGGTGGCGCTGCCGGATCCCGATTACGTCGAACCGCGCATCGAAGGTCCGCAAAAGCAGGCCGCCTCGGAAATCGTCGAGAACATGCAGGCCGGCGGTTTTTCCGCCTCCCTCATCGATGGCGTTACGGGGTCGGGCAAGACGGAGGTGTATTTCGAGGCGATTGCCGAGGCTCTGCGCAAGGGCCGCCAGGTGCTGATCCTGCTGCCGGAAATCGCGTTGACGGCAAGTTTCCTTGAACGTTTCCAGGACCGGTTCGGTGCAAAGCCTGCCGAATGGCATTCAGATCTTTCGCCGCGCCTGCGCGAAAAGGTCTGGCGCGGCGTGGTGACGGGGGAGGTGCGCGTGGTTGCCGGCGCCCGCTCGGCGCTGTTCCTGCCGTTTGAGGAACTTGGCCTCATCGTGGTCGATGAAGAGCATGATCCCGCCTACAAGCAGGAGGACCGGGTTTTTTACAATGCCCGCGACATGGCGGTCGTGCGTGGGCGCATCGGCGATTTTCCGGTGGTTCTGGTGTCTGCGACGCCATCCGTCGAAAGCCAGGTGAACGGCCAGAGCGGCCGCTATCACATGGTGCATCTGCCAACCCGTTTCGGCGAAGCGGCGATGCCGGACCTGCATCTGGTCGATATGCGCCGGCATCCACCGGACCGCGGCGGCTTCCTGTCGCCTGTCTTGCTGCGGGCGGTGAAGAAGACGGTCGAAAATGGCCATCAGGCGCTGCTTTTCCTCAACCGTCGTGGTTATGCGCCGCTGACGCTGTGTCGTGTCTGTGGCCATCGTTTCCAGTGCCCGCAATGCTCAAGCTGGCTCGTGGAACATCGCTTCAAGGGCCAGATCCAGTGCCACCAGTGCGGTTATGCGGAAAAGACGCCGGAAGCCTGCCCTGAATGCGGCACGCTCGATCATCTCGTCGCCTGCGGCCCGGGTGTGGAGCGGATTGCCGAAGAGGTGGAAAAACATTTCCCCGATGCCCGCACCATCGTCATGTCCTCCGATCTTCTGGGGGGCGTCAAGCGGCTGAGGCTGGAGCTGGAGGCCATTGCCAAGGGTGAGGCGGATATCGTCATCGGCACGCAGCTGGTGGCCAAAGGCCATAACTTTCCGCTGATGACGCTGGTCGGAATCGTGGACGCTGATCTCGGCCTTGCCAATGGTGATCCAAGGGCTGCCGAACGCACCTTTCAGCTGCTCAGCCAGGTGACCGGCCGTGCCGGGCGTACCGGCTTGAAAAGTCACGGACTTTTGCAAACCTACCAGCCGCAGCATCCGGTCATGCAGGCGATTGTTTCCGGCGATCCTTCCGCCTTTTACGAGCGCGAGATTGGCGAGCGCGAAAAGGCGCTTCTGCCGCCTTTCGGGCGGCTTGCCTCCATCATCGTATCGGCCGATGCAAGGGCCGATGCGGAAGGCCATGCGCGGGGCCTGCGGGCCGCAGCGCCCCGCGTTTCAGGCATTGCCGTTCTGGGGCCGGCGGAAGCGCCGCTGGCGCTGGTGCGCGGACGCCACCGCTTCCGCCTTCTGGTCCACGGCCGGCGCAACAGCGACATGCAGGCCTATCTGCGCCAGATGCTGGCCAATGGCCCGAAAGTGCGCGGCAGCGTCCATGTGCAGCTCGATATCGACCCTCAGAGTTTTCTCTGATCGGGACCGACCTTTGAAAAGTGACCGCCCGCTGGTATGGCGACCGGCCTTTCAAGAGAATATCCGAATCAGGAGCCCAGCATGGAACTCTACTTCCCGACCGAACTGCCAGAGCAGCTTGCATTCCTCGGCGCGGCGCTCTCGGCGCTGGCCGGCCTGTTCATCCTGGTCCTGCCGGCCGCCGCACTCAGGCTCTCCGGTTTTGCCATCGGCGAGGTCACGCCGGAAGGGTATGGCGCGGTGCGCTCCACCGGCGGCCTCTATCTCGGGCTTGGTGTGATCGCGATCTTTCTGGCGCAGGACTGGACCTATCTGGCGCTCGGCGTGTCTGCTGCCATGGGTGCTTTCGGACGGCTGGTTTCGATGATCGCAGACCGTGGTTTGACGCTGCGTAGCACCGGTCTTTTGCTGCTTCAGGTTGTGGTTGCGGTGCTGCCGCTCGGCTATGTGCTGGGTTACTTCTAGCGCCGCAAAATCGGTTAAGCAGGGTGTATTGAAGACAATCGCACGCAAGTTGACATAAAATCGGTTCAAGCCCTTGCAGAGAAGGCTCTTTCCGCCGTCACGCGTGTTGCGAGTCCCAACGTCCTATGCTAGACGAACCCCGAATTTCGGAAAAAGGCTGGAGGGCTCCTCCGGTCGAAATGAGAAAAAGAAGCAAATTCAAGCGTTTGTCTGAACTCCGAAAACAGGCCGGACACTTGGATGATAATCAGGGAAATTGTGCCCGTGGCAGACACATCCCAGCAGACTTCCGGCATGGCTTATCGCTACGCCAGCTCGCTGTTCGAGCTTGCGCTGGAGACCGGCTCGGTCGAGCAGGTGCGCTCAGATCTTGACCGTTTTCAGGCAATGATCGAGGAAAGTGATGACCTGAAAAGGTTGATCGCAAGCCCGGTCTTTTCGGCTGAAGAGCAGAGCCGTGCGGTCTCGGCGCTCGCTGCAAAGGCTGGCATCCAGGGTCTCGTTGCAAACTTTCTGAAGGTCGTTGCGGGCAACCGCCGGCTTTTCGCACTGCCGGGCATCATTCGCTCGTTCCGTGCCATCTTTGCTCGCCATCGCGGCGAGGTTACTGCCGAAGTCGTTTCGGCCCATGCGCTGTCTCAGGCGCAGGAACAAGAACTTAAGTCGGCGCTGAAGGGCGTGAGCGGCAAGGACGTCCTCTTGGACGTGACTGTCGACCCTTCGATCCTCGGTGGCCTGATCGTCAAGATCGGCTCGCGTCAGATCGATACGTCTCTTCGCACCAAACTTTCCACCCTTAAGCTTGCACTGAAAGAGGTTGGCTGATGGACATCCGCGCCGCGGAAATTTCCGCAATTCTGAAAGATCAAATCAAGAACTTCGGCCAGGAGGCTGAGGTCTCCGAAGTTGGTCAGGTTCTGTCCGTCGGTGACGGTATTGCCCGCGTCTACGGTCTCGACAACGTCCAGGCGGGCGAAATGGTCGAGTTCCCGGGTGGCATCCGCGGTATGGCGCTGAACCTCGAATCCGACAATGTCGGCGTGGTTATCTTCGGCTCCGACCGTGACATCAAGGAAGGCGACGTCGTCAAGCGCACCGGCGCCATCGTTGAAGTCCCGGTTGGTCCGGAACTGCTCGGCCGAGTCGTTGACGCGCTCGGCAACCCGATCGACGGCAAGGGTCCGATCAATACGTCGCGCCGTTCGCGCGTCGACGTCAAGGCTCCCGGCATCATTCCGCGCAAGGGCGTGCATGAGCCGATGTCCACGGGCATCAAGGCAATCGACGCCCTGATCCCGGTTGGCCGCGGCCAGCGCGAGCTTGTGATCGGTGACCGCCAGACCGGCAAGACCGCCATCATTCTCGACACCTTCCTCAACCAGAAGCCGATCCACGACAATGGCCCTGACAGTGACAAGCTGTTCTGCGTCTACGTTGCTATCGGCCAGAAGCGCTCCACGGTTGCCCAGTTCGTCAAGGTTCTGGAAGAACGCGGCGCCCTGCAGTACTCGATCGTCGTTGCGGCAACCGCATCCGATCCGGCCCCGATGCAGTATCTGGCTCCGTTTGCCGGTTGCGCCATGGGCGAATATTTCCGCGACAACGGCCAGCACGCGCTGATCGCTTATGACGACCTGTCCAAGCAGGCCGTTGCCTATCGTCAGATGTCGCTTCTGCTGCGCCGCCCGCCGGGCCGCGAAGCCTATCCGGGCGACGTTTTCTACCTGCATTCGCGTCTTCTCGAGCGCGCCGCCAAGATGGGCGACGCTGCCGGTGCTGGTTCGCTGACGGCTCTGCCGGTTATCGAAACCCAGGGTAACGACGTGTCGGCGTTCATTCCCACCAACGTGATCTCGATCACGGACGGCCAGATCTTCCTCGAAACCGACCTGTTCTACCAGGGCATCCGCCCGGCCGTGAACGTAGGTCTCTCGGTTTCGCGCGTTGGTTCGGCTGCCCAGATCAAGGCCATGAAGCAGGTTGCCGGCTCCATCAAGGGTGAGCTTGCGCAGTACCGCGAAATGGCGGCCTTCGCACAGTTCGGCTCCGACCTCGATGCCTCGACGCAGCGCCTCCTGAACCGCGGCGCACGCCTGACCGAACTCCTGAAGCAGCCGCAGTTCTCGCCGCTGAAGACGGAAGAGCAGGTTGCTGTGATCTTCGCTGGCGTCAACGGTTACCTGGACAAGATCCCGGTTGCCCAGGTCGGCAAGTTCGAGCAGGGCATGCTCAGCTATCTTCGCAACGACGGCAAGGCCGTGCTGGATGCCATCCGCACGGAAAAGCAGGTATCTGACGATACCCGCGCCAAGCTGAAGGCTGCGCTGGAGACCTTCTCGAAGTCTTTCGCCTGAACGGAAAAGCTCAAGGACCGATAACGGATGCCTTCACTTAAGGATCTGAAGAACCGGATCGCCTCCGTCAAGGCGACGCAGAAGATCACCAAGGCGATGAAAATGGTCGCCGCGGCGAAGCTGCGCCGTGCGCAGGAGGCAGCGGAAGCCGCTCGCCCCTACGCAGAACGGATGGATCGCGTTCTGGCCGGCCTCAGTGCCGTCTACAAGGACAGCCCGGAGGCTCCCCTCCTGCTGTCCGGCACGGGTCGTGACAAGACGCACCTTCTCATCGTCGCAACGGGCGAACGCGGACTGGCCGGGGGCTTCAACTCCTCCATCGTCCGCCTTGCCCGCGACCATGCGCTGAAGCTTCTAGCCGAAGGCAAGACCGTCAAGATCCTGACCGTCGGCCGTAAGGGCAACGACGTTCTGCGCCGCACCTTCCGCGAGAACATCATCGATTACGTGACGTTCCGCGAAGTCAAGCAGCTTGGCTTTGCCAATGCCAGCGACGTTGCGCAGCGTGTTCTATCGCTTTACGAGGCCGGCGAGTTCGACATCGCAACACTGTTCTATGCGCGGTTTGCCTCGGTGATCTCGCAGGTCGCAACGGCCCAGCAGATCATTCCGGCGAAGTTTGCCGAAACGGAAGTGCCGGCAACTGCCGCACTTTACGAATACGAGCCGAGCGAACAGGAAATCCTGGAAGACCTTCTGCCGCGCAATGTCGCGGTACAGATCTTCCGCGCATTGCTGGAAAACAACGCTTCCTTCTACGGCGCGCAGATGTCCGCAATGGACAGCGCAACGCGCAATGCCGGTGACATGATCAACAAGTTGACGCTGTCCTACAACCGCCAGCGTCAGGCGCAGATCACGAAGGAACTTATCGAAATCATTTCGGGCGCTGAAGCGCTCTGAATGCCCAAGAAAGAAGGGTAAGACAACATGGCTAGAGCAGCGACCCTGAATACCTCCACGACGTCCACGAGCACGTCCGTCGGCCGCGTTACGCAGGTCATCGGCGCCGTGGTTGACGTCGCCTTCGACGGCGAACTGCCCTCGATCCTGAACGCGCTGGAAACCGACAACAACGGCAACCGCCTCGTTCTCGAAGTGGCCCAGCACCTTGGCGAAAGCGTTGTGCGCACCATTGCCATGGACTCGACCGAAGGTCTGGTTCGCGGTCAGAAGGTGGTCAACACCGGCGCGCCGATCTCGGTTCCGGTTGGCGACGCAACGCTTGGCCGCATCATCAACGTCATCGGCGAGCCGGTGGACGAACTCGGCCCGATCCCGACGGAAGCCCGTCGCGGCATCCACCAGCCGGCTCCGGAATATGTCGATCAGGCAACGGAATCGCAGATCCTCGTCACCGGCATCAAGGTCGTCGACCTGCTCGCACCTTACGCAAAGGGCGGCAAGATCGGCCTGTTCGGCGGCGCCGGCGTTGGCAAGACGGTTCTCATCATGGAACTGATCAACAACGTGGCAAAGGCGCACGGCGGTTACTCCGTGTTTGCAGGCGTGGGTGAACGGACCCGCGAAGGCAACGACCTCTATCACGAAATGATCGAGTCCAAGGTCAACGTCGATCCGCATGAAAACGGCGGTTCGGCTGCCGGTTCCAAGTGCGCCCTCGTTTACGGCCAGATGAACGAGCCTCCGGGCGCCCGCGCTCGCGTTGCTCTGACGGGTCTGACGATTGCTGAAGACTTCCGCGACAAGGGCCAGGACGTTCTGTTCTTCGTCGACAACATCTTCCGCTTCACGCAGGCCGGTTCTGAAGTGTCGGCACTTCTCGGCCGTATCCCGTCGGCCGTTGGTTATCAGCCGACGCTTGCCACCGACATGGGTGCCCTGCAGGAACGCATCACCACCACCCACAAGGGTTCGATCACCTCGGTTCAGGCCATTTACGTGCCCGCCGACGACTTGACCGACCCGGCACCGGCAACCTCGTTCGCCCACCTGGACGCAACGACGG
>JAIXTO010000019.1 GCA_027483885.1 Rhizobiaceae bacterium | reverse complement strand
GCAACAGCCTGAACGTTCGTCCGGTGTTCAAGCGCATCGACACCTGCGCTGCCGAATTCGCATCACCGACCGCCTACATGTATTCGACCTATGAAACGCCCTTCGTCGGCGAACTGCGCTCGGAAGCGGAAATTTCCGACCGCAAGAAAGTGGTCATCCTCGGCGGTGGCCCGAACCGCATCGGCCAGGGTATCGAGTTCGATTATTGCTGCTGCCATGCCGCCTTCGCGCTGAAGGATGCCGGCTTTGAAGCGATCATGATCAACTGCAACCCGGAAACCGTGTCCACCGACTACGATACCTCCGACCGCCTCTATTTCGAGCCGCTGACGGCCGAAGACGTGATCGAGATCCTGCGCGCCGAGCAGGAAAAGGGCGAAGTGGTCGGCGTAATCGTGCAGTTCGGTGGCCAGACGCCGCTGAAGCTTGCCGAAGCGCTTGAAAAGAACGGCATCCCGATCCTCGGCACTGCCCCCGACATGATCGATCTGGCCGAAGACCGCGACCGCTTCCAGAAGCTCCTGATGAAGCTCGACCTCAACCAGCCGAACAACGGCATCGCCTATTCCGTCGAACAGGCGCGGCTTGTCGCCTCGGAAATCGGCTTCCCGCTCGTCGTGCGCCCGTCTTATGTTCTGGGTGGCCGCGCCATGCAGATCATCCACAATGAAAGCATGCTGCAGAGCTACCTGCTCGATACCGTGCCGGGTCTCGTGCCCGAGGATATCAAGCAGCGGTATCCCAACGACAAGACCGGCCAGATCAACACGCTTCTCGGCAAGAACCCGCTGCTCTTCGACAGCTACCTGACGAATGCCGTGGAAGTGGACGTCGATGCTCTTTGCGACGGCGAAAACGTCTTCGTGTCCGGCATCATGGAGCATATCGAGGAAGCCGGCATTCACTCCGGCGATAGCGCCTGCTCGCTGCCATCGCGCTCGCTCTCCAACGAGACGCTCGACGAGTTGGAACGCCAGACGGCGGCCATGGCGCGTGCGCTCAACGTCGGCGGCCTGATGAATGTGCAATATGCCATCAAGGACGGTGTGATCTACGTGCTCGAAGTCAACCCGCGCGCCTCGCGCACGGTGCCCTTCGTCGCAAAAACCATCGGTGCGCCGATTGCAAAAATCGCTGCCCGCATCATGACCGGCGAAAAGCTGGATGACGCGATTGCCGCTTATGGCGCCAAGCCCGATCCGCGCAACCTCAAGCACATCGCCGTCAAGGAAGCCGTCTTCCCGTTTGCCCGCTTTCCCGGCGTCGATACGCTGCTTGGCCCGGAAATGCGCTCGACCGGCGAAGTGATCGGCCTCGACACCAACTTTGCGCTGGCCTTTGCCAAGAGCCAGCTCGGCGCCAGTGTCGAGCTGCCGCGTGATGGCACCGTGTTCGTCTCCGTGCGCGACGAAGACAAGGAACGTGTTCTGCCGGCGATCAGGCTTCTGGTGGAAATCGGCTTCAAGGTTATGGCAACCGGCGGCACCGCGCGTTTCCTTGCCGAGAAGGGCATTGAGGCCACCAAGATCAACAAGGTTCTGGAGGGACGTCCGCATATCGAGGATGCCATCCGCAACCGTCAGGTCCAGCTCGTCATCAACACGACGGATAGCAACAAGGCGATCTCGGATTCCAAATCACTGCGCCGCGCAACGCTGATGCAGAAGGTGCCCTATTACACGACGATGGCGGGAGCCCTTGCCGCTGCCGAAGCCATCCAGGCGCTGAAGAAGGGCCAGTTGGAAGTGCGCCCGCTGCAGAGCTATTTCTGAGGGCGTCAGGCGTGAGCCGGCGTAAGCTTCGGCCGGCATAAATACAGGAAGGGCGGTCTTGACCGCCCTTCCGCGTTTTCGGATCTTCTTTCCGGCACAACGGCCCGCCTCGGCCGCCGTTACCGGCCAAGCCACGCTTCGCGGCATTAACCGGAGTGATCGGCAGTCGGGATGTGCCGAAGACAAGATCGCTTTTCACATCGTCATTGGTCCGCCCTGCTAATCAGCCTTCACGCTGCCTTGTTGAGCGGCTCCTGGCCGGCGCCGATCTTGCTGATCGTCTGGCGCACCTGATGCCATTCACCGGTGAGCCCGGTACGATACTGGTAGATGATCTCGCCACCCGAATAATCAGGCTCGAGAAGAACGATTGCGGAGTAGTTCTCCGGAATGACCGGCCCGACACCGGCGCCGGCAGGCCAGACGATTTCCGGCCAGCCTGTGAGGTCCAGACGAATTTTCGAACCGGGCCCCATCACGGTTGCATATATCAGGTTTCCCGTGACATGCGACGACACGTTGAGGGGCGGGTTGACCGCCTGCGTCACCTCCGAATGCCCCGTGACAGTGCTTTTCGGCGTGTAAACCGTCAGGTTGAGCGTATTGATCGGGGCACCCGGGGGGCCTTCCGAACGCAGTGGCAAATAGAACAGCCCGACTTTCTGAACACTTTCAATGGCCATGAAACATCCTCCCTTTTTTGATGACTGGTGAATCCGAATATTGATCTCCTCTAAATCAACCGTCGGACGCATTTATAATGCGCTCGCCTGCATAGGATGCAACCATAAGATTTCAGGGATTTTGTAAGCCTGAAGTAAATTTCCGCTGATCACGAAGCAAAATACCGCTCTATACAATCGGCTGAACTGTTCGTTTACAGGCATTCTCCGATCATGCCGCGCAGCTCTTGTTGGAAAAGCTGTCTTTCCCGGTTCCGGACCTCCCCATCCGGCAGACGCAGCAGATAGGACGGATGGACAGTGGTGAGCAGACGGCGGTCTTTGCCCATGGTCATCATCTTTCCGCGCACCTCCGACAGGCGTTGCCGTTCGCCGGTGAGCGAGAAATAGGCTGTGGCGCCCATTGCCACGATCAGTTTTGGCGCGACCAGATCGATCTCCTGCTTCAACCACCAGCGGCACTGGACAATCTCTGCCTCGTTCGGTTTCTGGTGAATGCGCCTTTTGCCGCGCGGCTCGTATTTGAAGTGCTTGACGGCGTTGGTCACGTAGAGGGTTTGGCGATCCACGCCAATTTCCGACAGAACTCCGTCAAACAGCTTTCCGACTGGGCCGATGAAGGCACGCCCCGCCAGATCTTCGTGATCGCCCGGCTGCTCGCCAACCACCATCACAGCGGCATTGGATGGCCCCTCGCCAAAAACCGTTTGCGTGGCCTTGCAGTGCAGCGCGCAGCGCGTGCATCCCTCCGCCTGCAGGCGAAGGGCGGCAAGCGTGCCGGGAGGGGCAGCCATCTCGGCGCCGGCCCCAGAAGCGGCCATTGCCCGCTCGCGCAGTCGCTCATGAAAGACCGGCGGCTGGGAGGCAGCCTTTTCGGCCATCTCCTTCACCTTTTCCTCAGCATTGGCAATCAACTCGGGAATGAGCGAGGCCTCCGGCAGGTTCTTCCAGTATTT
>JAIXTO010000110.1 GCA_027483885.1 Rhizobiaceae bacterium | reverse complement strand
AATGCTGCGAAAAGCCCATGCCGACGCCGCCGCCGTGATGCAGCGACACCCAGGTGGCGCCCGATGCGCAATTCAGGAGCGCGTTGAGCAGCGGCCAGTCGGAGACGGCATCCGAGCCGTCCTTCATGGCTTCCGTCTCGCGGTTGGGGGAGGCGACGGAACCTGAATCCAGATGATCGCGGCCGATCACCACAGGCGCTTTCAACTCGCCGCTGCGCACCATCTCGTTGAAGGCAAGGCCAAGCTTGTGGCGATCGCCAAGGCCCACCCAGCAGATACGGGCGGGAAGACCCTGAAAGGCGATGCGTTCGCGGGCCATGTCGAGCCAGTTGTGCAGGTGGGTGTTATCAGGCAGCAGTTCTTTCACCTTGGCATCGGTCTTGTAGATATCTTCCGGATCACCGGAGAGGGCTGCCCAGCGGAAGGGGCCGATGCCACGGCAAAACAGCGGGCGGATATAGGCGGGAACAAAGCCTGGAAAGGCGAAGGCGTTTTCGAGACCCTCTTCTTTCGCCACCTGGCGGATGTTGTTGCCATAATCGAGCGTCGGAACGCCCATGTTCCAGAAATCGACCATGGCCTGAACGTGCACCTTCATCGAGGCGCGGGCGGCAGCTTCCACTGCTTTCGGATCACTTTCCTGCTTGGCGCGCCATTCGGCGACGGTCCAGCCGGACGGCAGGTAGCCATGGATCGGGTCATGGGCAGACGTCTGGTCGGTGACGATATCGGGCTTGACGCCGCGCTTCACCAGTTCCGGAAAGATGTCTGCGGCATTGCCGATGAGGCCGACGGATTTGGCTTCGCCCGCCTTTGTCCATTGATCGATCAGCGCAAGGGCCTCATTCAGCGTATGGGCTTTCGCATCGACATAACGGGTGCGCAGGCGAAAATCGACGCGGGTCTCATCACATTCGACCGCAAGGCAGCAGGCGCCGGCCATGACGGCGGCAAGCGGCTGGGCGCCGCCCATGCCGCCAAGCCCGCCGGTCAGGATCCATTTGCCCTTCAGGCTTCCGCCGTAATGCTGGCGGCCGGCCTCGACAAAGGTTTCGTAAGTGCCCTGCACGATGCCCTGCGTGCCGATATAGATCCACGAGCCGGCGGTCATCTGGCCGTACATGGCAAGACCCTTCTTATCCAGCTCGTTGAAGTGATCCCAGGTCGCCCAATGCGGCACGAGGTTGGAATTGGCGATCAGCACGCGCGGCGCATCCTTGTGGGTGCGAAACACGCCGACCGGCTTTCCCGATTGCACAATGAGGGTTTCTTCCTCGGTCAGCGTCTTCAGCGTTTCGACGATCTTGTCGAAATCATCCCAGGTGCGGGCGGCGCGGCCGATGCCGCCATAAACGACTAGATCATGCGGGCGCTCGGCGACGTCTGGATCGAGATTGTTCATCAGCATCCGGAGTGGCGCTTCCGTCATCCAGCTTTTGGCGGAAAGCTCCGTGCCGGTTGCGGCGCGCACATCGCGCATATTGTGGCGTGGATTGGTCATGGTCATTCCCCCTTGTTCTTGAATGCGAATGCAGTGGTCTCAATGCGTTCCAGAATGGCTTTCAGATGCAGCCTGAGCTTTTTGGCCTTCGCCTCGTCATAGGCAAAGGGCGGGGCTTCTGTGGTCAGATGACTGATCTGGGCAAGCTCCATCTGGATGGCGTGGACGCCCTGTTCCGGCTTGCCATAATGGCGGGTTGTCCAGCCGCCCTTGAAGCGACCGTTGAGGATGTTGGTGTAACCGGCAGCCTTCGCCGCAATCTCGGCGACAGAGGATTCGATTGATGGATCGCAGGTGCGGCCCATATCTGTGCCGATGTTGAAATCCGGCAGCCGTCCGTCAAACAGGAAGGGAATTGTTGAGCGGATGGAGTGGCAATCATAGAGAACCGCCACGCCATGGATGCCTTTCACCCGCTCGATTTCCGCCGCCAGCGCCGCGTGGTAGGGCGCGTGGAACCGGCGGAGACGATCGGCGATATCTTTGTCTTTCGGCTCCTCCCCCTCGCGCCAGATCGCCAGGCCATCGAAATCCGTCTCGGGCACGAGGCCGGTGGTGTTCTGGCCGGGATAAAGGCTTGTCCCTGAGGGATCACGATTGGCATCGATCACGTAACGATGGAAGGTGGCGCGCACGGTGGTCGCGTCGGGCAAGAGCCCGGCATAGAGGTCATGGATGTGCCAGTCGGTATCGGCCAGCCGTTTGCCGTTGTCGTTCAGCCGATCGTGGATCTCGGGCGGGACCTCTGTTCCCGTGTGGGGGAAGGCGAGGATGACGGGGGAGGTGCCTTGGTTGATTTCGAAGAGTGCCATGTTTATCCCTCCAGCCCCGGCAGGAGCCCATCGGACACGCTTGCGACCAGAACACCATCCGCCACCAGTGCGGCGGCGGCCGCCAGATCCGGAGCCATGAAGCGATCCTCCTCCAGCGTCGGCACCACGGCGCGAAGGGCGGAAACGGCCTTCAGAAGTTCGGGGCTCGTCGTCAGCGGCGCGCGGAACTCCACCCCTTGCGCGGCCGTCAGCGCTTCGATGCCGATAATGGCAAAGAGGTTTTCGGTCATCTGCAACAGGCGGCGTGCGCCGTGGCAGGCCATGGAGACGTGGTCTTCCTGATTGGCCGAGGTCGGCGTCGAATCGACCGAGGCGGGATGCGACATCTGCTTGTTTTCGCTCATCAATGCAGCCGATGTCACTTCGGCGATCATCAGGCCGGAATTCAGCCCGGGCTTTTTGGCAAGGAACGCCGGCAGGCCATAGGAGAGGGCGGGATCGACCAGCAGGGCGACGCGGCGCTGGGCGATTGCGCCGATTTCGCAGACGGCAATGGCGATCTGGTCTGCCGCAAAGGCCACCGGTTCGGCGTGGAAATTGCCGCCGGAGACGACACTGTTATCGGAGAGGACCAGCGGATTGTCGGTGACCGCATTGGCTTCGATTTCGAGCGTCCGGCCGGCCATCCGCAACAGGTCGAGGCAGGCACCATCCACCTGCGGCTGGCAGCGGATGCAATAGGGATCCTGCACGCGCTCGTCGCCTTCCAGATGGCTCTGGCGGATGACCGAACCCTCAAGCAGCGCGCGCAGTGATGCTGCGGTATCGATCTGGCCCTTGTGGCCGCGAAGCGTATGGATATCGGCGGTGAACGGAGCCGATGAGCCCATGGCCGCATCGGTGGAGAGTGCGCCGGTAATGAGTGCTGCCTGGGCTGCCCGATGGGCGCGAAACAGGCCGGCCAGCGCCAGCGCCGTCGAGGCCTGCGTGCCGTTGATCAGCGCAAGGCCCTCCTTGGCGGCCAGCACGACGGGCGTCAGCCCGGCGCGGCGCAGCGCTTCGGCCCCGCTCAGGCGTTCGCCTTCAAAAAAGGCTTCTGCCTCGCCCATCATCACGGCGGCCATATGGGCAAGCGGCGCCAGATCGCCCGACGCCCCGACAGATCCCTTTTCCGGAATGAGCGGTGTAACGCCCTTTTCCAGCATGCCTTCGATCAGCCGCACCAGATCCAGCCGCACGCCGGATGCACCACGCCCGAGCGAGACGAGTTTCAGCGCCATGATGAGGCGCGTGATGTTTTCAGCCATCGGCTGGCCCACGCCGCAGCAATGGGAGAGGATGAGGTTGCGCTGAAGCGTTGCGGTGTCGGCGCTGTCGATCTTGATCGAGGCAAGCTTTCCAAAGCCGGTATTGATGCCATAGACCGGCGCATTGCCGGCCGCGATCTCTGCAATGCGGGCGGCCGCGCGGGCGATGCCGGCGTCGAAACTGCGGTCCAGCTTTGCAGCTTCGCCCGTCCAGTAGATGCGCGAGAGATCGGCAAGCGTCACGCTGCCCGGCTTCAGAGTGATGGTCATGCGGATGCTCCTCGAATAATGGTCTGGCCTTTCCACACGCGCTGATGGAGCGGGTTGAAGCCCATGCGATAGACAAGTTCAGCCGGGCGTTCGATGTCCCAGAGGGAGAAATCGGCGGATTTTCCGGCCTCCAGCGTGCCGGTTTGCGCCTGCAGTCCGAGCGCTCTGGCTGCCTCGCGCGTCACACCGGCAAGGCATTCCTCGACGGTCAGCCCAAACAGCGTCGCACCCATGTTCATGGTCATCAGAAGCGAGGTGAGGGGGGAGGTGCCGGGGTTGCTATCGGTGGCAAGGGCGATATGGGCGCCGGCCTTCCGGAGGGCGGCAATCGGCGGCAACTGTTTTTCCCGCAGCGTATAGAAGGCGCCGGGCAAAAGGACGGCAACCGTTCCCGCATCGGCCAGCGCCTGCGCGTCCTTTGCCGACAGATATTCCAGATGATCGGCCGATAGCGCGCCATAGGAGGCGGCAAGCCGCGCGCCGCCGAGATCGGACAATTGCTCGGCGTGCAGCTTGACGGGCAGGCCAAGCGCGTTTGCACGATCGAAGACGCGAGCGATTTCTTCCGGCGAAAAGGCGATGCCCTCGCAAAAGCCATCCACCGCATCCACAAGGCCTTCCGCATGCGCGGCCTCAAGTCCCGGCAGAACGATATCGGTGATATAGTCGCCGTTGCGACCCTTATAGGCGGGCGGCGTGGCATGGGCGGCAAGCCAGCTGGTCAATATGCGCACCGGGCGGATTTCGCCGAGCTTTCGGGCTGCCCGCAGCATGTTCATCTCGCCCTCGATGGTGAGCGCATAACCGCTCTTGATCTCCACGGTGGAGACGCCTTCCGCCAAAAGCGTATCGAGGCGGGGCAGGGCCTGTTCTACCAGTTCATCGACGCCGAGCGCATTGGTGGCTGACACGGAAGACACGATGCCGCCGCCGGCGCGGGCGATGTCCTCATAGGTCGCGCCCTCAAGGCGCATCTCGAACTCCATGGCACGATTGCCGCCATAAACGAGATGCGTATGGCAATCGACAAAGGCCGGCAGCATGAGGCGGCCGCCGCAATCCACGGTTTCGGCATTTTCGGCAAGTTCTGCGGGCATGGTGTGCGCGGGGCCGACGAACAGGATACGCCCGTTCTCGGCCACCAGCGCGCCGTTTTCGATGATGCCAGGCGCTGCCCCGTCGGCAAGTGTGGCAATCCGGACGTTCTGCCACAGCGTGCGGCCAGCTCCCGAAGTATCTTGTGAAAAATCGCGTCCCGCCATCGCTCTTTCGCCTTCCCTTTGTGATAACATGTATATACATTATAACGCTGAGGCAAGCGGAAATTCCGCAGCCAAAGTGGTCCGCACACGGGAAGGAACGGCGACATGCAGGTCATCCATGCTAAAAGCGCATTGTTGCCAGAGGGTTGGCGAAGCGATGTGCGGCTGACAATCGAAGACGGGCTTTTTGTCGGCGTGGAACACGGCGTGGCGGCAGTGGCCGGCGACACCTGCTGCCCGATCATCGTGCCGGCCATGCCGAACCTGCATTCCCATGCGTTCCAGCGTGCCATGGCGGGGCTTGCCGAGCGACGCGGGCCAGGCGCAGACAGCTTTTGGAGCTGGCGCACACTGATGTATCGCTTTGCGCTGTCGATGACGCCGGAGCAGGTGGAGGCGGTGGCCGCACAGCTCTACATGGAAATGCTGGAGGCCGGTTTCGGCCGCGTCGGCGAATTCCATTATCTCCATCATGACAAGGATGGCGGCTTTTACGCCAATATCGCCGAAATGGCCGAGCGGATCGCGGCGGCCTCCATCGAAACCGGCATTAACCTGACGCTGCTTCCGGTGTTTTACGCGCATTCGGGTTTTGGCGGTGCCGCACCCAGCGAAGGCCAGCGTCGCTTCATCCATTCCCCGGAGGCTTTTGCGCGCCAGATGGAGGCGTGCCGGCGCTTAGTTGGAACCGTTGCGGGCGCAAGGCTAGGCATTGCCCCGCACAGTCTTCGTGCCGTCACGCCGTCCGAACTGCAGGCAATCCTGCCGCTGGCAGAGGGTGGCCCGGTGCATATCCATGTGGCCGAACAGCTGAAGGAAGTGGAAGATTGCCTTGCCTATACCGGCCAGCGCCCGGTGGAATGGCTGCTCGCCAACGCTCCCGTCGATGATCGCTGGTGCCTGATCCACGCCACGCACATGACGGCTGCGGAAACATCCGGCGTCGCCCACACTGGTGCGGTCGCGGGGCTTTGCCCGATCACCGAAGCCAATCTCGGCGATGGCATTTTTAACGGGGCCGAGTTTCTCAAAGAGGGCGGCCGGTTCGGCATCGGATCGGATTCCAACATCCTGATCTCTGTTGCGCAGGAGCTGCGGCAGCTTGAATATTCGCATCGTTTGGCGCTTAAGGCCCGCAACGTCGTGGCAGATGTCGAAGGCTCGACCGGCCGTCGTCTGTTCGACGAAGCCCTTGCCGGCGGTGCTGGCGCGACCGGTGCCCCTGCCGGCTTTGCCGCCGGCTTCAGCGCCGATCTTGTTGCGCTTGACGTCGCAGCCGTGCCGTATCTTCAGGGTGACCAGATCCTCGACCATTGGATCTTTGCCGGCAATGTCGGCATCGACAGTGTGTGGGTGAGGGGGCAAAAGCAGGTTGAAAACGGTCGCCACCGGCTGCGCGACAGGATAAGCCGGCGCTTTCGGGAGACCATGCAGGAATTGCTGTCATCATGAGCACGGAAAAAGAGGGCACGCTGCACAGCCGTATCCTCGGCGATCTCGAGGGAAAAATCCTCTCCGGCGCTTGGGCACCCGGTCATCGCCTGCCGTTCGAGGTGGATCTCGCCGTGCAATACGGCTGTTCCCGCATGACGGCCAACAAGGTTTTGACGCAGCTGGCGCGGGCGGGCCTTATCGAGCGGCGCAAGAAATCCGGCAGTTTCGTCGCCCAGCCGATGGCGCAGGCGGCCGTGTTGGAAATCCACGATATCGAGGCGGAAGTTCGTTCGCTGAACCTGCCGTATGCGTTCGAGCTTCAGAAACGCCGGGAGCGAAAGGCAAGTGCTGCCGACCGGCTTCATCTCGAACTCGGCGAAGGTGGGGCCGTCCTTGATCTCACCTGCTTGCACAGGGCCGGCAACCGGCCGTTCTGCCTTGAGCAACGCCTGATCAACCTCGAAACCGTTGCGGAAGCCGCAACGGAGTATTTTTCAAACGCTGCCCCCGGCGCATGGTTGATCAGCCGGGTGCCCTGGAACGCGGCGGAACACCGCATCCAGGCCATTTCCGCATCCACCGAGATTGCGGCCGCGCTCGATATTCCCCGCCACGCGGCCTGCCTTGTCATCGAGCGCCGAACCTGGGGCGCCAGCGGCCCCGTCACCTTCGTGCGCCTGACCTATCCCGGAGACCGTCACGCGCTGATCGCCCGGTTTCAGCCGGGCGAAAGCTAAAAACGGTCAGGCCACCCAGAAGATCAGCCCTGAGAGCGCAAAGCCGATCAGGCCGACCAGCGTCTGCATGACGGACCAGGTCTTGAAGGTTGTCTTCACGTCCATGTTGAAGAAACGACCGACCAGCCAGAAGCCGGAATCGTTGACATGCGACAGCATCACCGAGCCCGAGGCGAGAGCGATCACCACGGCCGAAAGCTGCAGCCCCTGATAACCTGCCGCCTGCACGGCGGGCTGGATGAGGCCAGCCGCGGTAATCAGCGCGACGGTTGCAGACCCTTGCGCGACGCGAAGTGCGGTGGCGACCAGAAAGCCTGCCACCAGAACCGGCAGACCGATATCCGAGAGACCGTCCGACAGCGCCTTGCCGATGCCGGATGCGCGCAGAACGCCGCCGAACATGCCGCCGGCGCCGGTGATCAGGATGATCGAGCAGACGGGACCAAGGGCTGAATCCAGAATACGCTCCACCTTGACGGCGCTTCTGCCGCGCATCGGCCCCAGCACATAGCCGGCCACGAGCACGGAGATGAGAAGGGCGACCGGCGTTGCGCCGATCGTGCGAGCCAGCTGGAACCATTCGGCATCCGGGCTGACCCAGCCTTGGACGCGGGCAAAATCAAGGCCCGTATTGATGAAGATGAGGAGGAGGGGCAGGAGGAGAAGCGCCACGACGAGGCCCGGGCTCGGCGGGTTGGTATCCTTCTCCGCGGATGTCTCCGTCGAAAAACTGTCCGGTATCGGAAGCACGACACGCTTGCCGATCCAGTTGCCGAAAAGCTGGCCGGCAACGATCCAGGTGGGGATTGCAACGGCAAGGCCGACAAGGATCAACAGTCCCGCATCGGCGCCCAGAAGCTCGGAGGCAGCCACAGGGCCTGGATGCGGCGGCACGAAAACGTGCATGACCGAAAAGGCCGTAGCAACCGGGATACCATAACGCAGCAGGCCGCCGCCCAACCGCCGACCGACGGTGAAGACGACGGGCAGCATCACGACGAGGCCGGCATCGAAGAAGATGGGGAAACCGAAGAAGAGCGAGGCGATGCCAAGCGCCATCGGTGCCCGTTTTTCGCCAAACCGGGTGACAAGAGCGTCCGCAAGCGCCTGGGCACCGCCCGAAATTTCCAGCATGCGGCCAAGCATGGCGCCGAGACCGACGAGAAGAGCCACACCGCCCAATGTCGAGCCAAACGCGGAGGTCAGCGTCGTCAGGATATTGGCGGCCGGAATGCCGGCGATGATGGCCGTCAGCAGGCTGACCAGAATGAGCGCCACGAAGGCATGGATGCGAAACTGGATGATCAGCAACAAGAGCAGGGCCACAGCCCCGACCGCGATGGAAATGAGCGCGCCTGCGCCCAATGTCTGTTCAAATTCTGGCACTTTGCCACTCCCTGTCCGCGCGTTGGCTCCGGTGGAGCCAGTCGCACGTTGATTTTATTGGATTATGTGAGAATTGAGTGCGAGCCCGGCGAGCGCCCGCTCGACGACGGTCTCGGGTGGTGCATCGACGGTGATCTTCACGCCCGTCTCATCGGGCTGGAGAACCTCGAGCGTCGCAAACTGCGAATCGAGAAGCGAGGCCGGCATGAAATGGCCTTTTCGCTTCGCCATTCGTTCGGCGACCAGCTTCTTGTCGGCCACAAGTTCGATGAAGCGCACATCTGCCTCGGCGCTTGCCAGGGTGTCGCGATAGCTGCGCTTCAAGGCCGAACAAGTGATGACAACGTTGCGGCCGGCCTTTGAATGCTCGCTGATCCAGTCCCGGATCTTTTCGAGCCACGGCTGGCGATCGGCATCATCAAGGGGAATACCCGCCGACATCTTTTCGATGTTTGCGGCGGGATGAAACGTGTCGCCTTCTGCAAATTCCCATTGCAGCCTGCGCGACAAAAGCTCGGCCGTCGTTGTCTTGCCGGTGCTTGAAGGCCCCATCACGATCAGGGCAAGGGGCATAGTTCTGGAGGTCTGGCTCATCTGGAGATCCCATATGCTGTGCCGCCCCCCGACGGAAAGAAATATGACAACGGCACATATCAGGCAGTCGAGCCGCGATAAAGCGGTTTTTGGATGGGAGAAGGATGTCGCATGGTCTGGATGCCGGAAGCTCCGTGAAGCCGCCTTAATCCGTTGAGCGACATTGAGCAGTTGTCGGCGCTGTCGAAAATGGACCCCGCTGGCGTCCTGCCGCCCACGCGATCTACCGCCGGAGATCCGAGAGTTCTTGATTTATGTTCCATAAGTTGGATTACGCCACATCGATCAGGTGGGTGGGTGGGTTCAAGGATGAAGTGCGAAATGCGATAGATAACAGCGGGTTATCCCTTGCAAGGAAGATGCCAGGCTTTTCGGATTATCATTCTGCACATTGCCGATGGCGAAGGTGAGCATGGGATAGTGAGCCGCCTCGCCTGCCGCCACCATCCTCATGCCGTTTTCGAATGAGGCATCGCCGAAAGCGGCGTTCAGCAGGTCGGCCTCGAGAGCTTCGTCAAGGTGTTCGAAGCCGCAACAAAGCTGCAGGCGTCGTTGCCTATGAAACCTGGGCCCATGGAGATGGCCGCCCTGTTTTCAGGGCGGCCACTGGATCTGCGCTCTGCCTTCCACACCGTCAAAGGGGCGAGCCACGGGTGGCCCGCCTTCGATAGTGCGCTATTGCGCGAGGCTGGGATCGTTCAGCCATAGAAATCCGGTGCCTTCGTGAAGGTCGCCCAGGCGTCCGGGTCGTGGCCTGTCACAACCGTGGCACCGGTCTTTTCCGCGAAAGTCCGCAATTTCTGCACGGAACGCACCGTGTCGACCGTCGAGGCCAGAAAACCCGGAAGCGCCTTTTCTTCCCAGTGATCCAGCGTATAGGCGGCATCGATCGTCAGAAGCATCGGCTTGCTGTTGGGCAGGCGCACGAGGAACGACTGGTGTCCCGGGGCATGGCCGGGGGTGAAGATCGTCGTCAGCGTGCCATCGCCATAGACGTCGTAATAGTCGTCCTCAGTGCCGTTGAGGAACTGCCACTTCAACCCGGGCTTGTCGAAATCCTTGCGGATATAGCCGCCGCCGGCAAACCAGTCGGGCGTGAAGGCATATTCGTATTCCGCGCGCTGCACGAGATGGGTCGCGTTTGGAAAACGCCCGATGGCGCCGGTATGATCGAGGTGAAGATGCGACTGGACCACATATTTGACGTCTGCCGGATCGATACCGACCGACTTGATCTGGTCGACGCAGCCCATGTCCTTGTCGAGCACCGGCCAATAGACATCGCATATGCCGCCCCAGTGGCCGCGAGGATCGGTCGCAACCTCGATGGCATTGCCGCCATCGATCACGGTATGGCCCTTGGGATGCGTAATCAGGAAGAAAGGAACAGGGATTTCGTAATCCGCCCCGTTGCCCTGGTTCATCTTGATGTTGTGCACCTTGCATTTCAGCGTGCCGGACTGAAACATGTAAAGACGGATATCGGTCATGAGGTTTCCTCCCTTGGTATGGTCTGTCGTGTTGTAAAGGCTGATCAAAAGGCTTCGCGGTAGAGGGCGAGCGCGTCTTCTTCACGCACGTCGACCGGGTTGTTCACCAGAAGACGGCTCTGTTTCATGGCGTCGGTTGCCAGCATGGCGAGCATGTTATCGCTAACACCGACATCGCGCAGCCGCCGCGGCGCGCCGCTTTCATCCATCAGTTTTTCCATGTGGGCGACAAATGCATCCGAGCGCTGGAGCGTGTCGCCGGTTCCGGGCACGCCGAGGACATCGGCCAACTCCGCATAGAGGGGCGCTGCCGCCTTCGCATTGAAGCGCAGAACGGGGCCAAGCATGAGCGCGTTGGAAAGGCCATGCGGCACGTGATAGTGGCCGCCCAGCGGATAGGCCAGCGCATGGACGGCTGCGACCGGAGAATTGGCAAAAGCCTGTCCGGCGAGCATCGCACCCAGCAGCATGCCTTCGCGCGCATCGCGGTTGGTGCCGTCCGTGCAGGCTGCGATCAGATGGGTTCCGAGCAGGCGCAGGGCCTCGCGTGCCAGTGCATCCGAAAGCGGGTTCTTCTTGTGCTTGCTGGTATAGGCCTCGATGGCATGAACCATCGCATCAATGCCGGTTGCTGCCGTGTGGACCTGCGGCAGACCGATGGTCAGTTCGGCATCCAGCAGAACGAAATCCGCATAAAGCTGCGGTGAGACCACGCCCATCTTGGTGGTTTCGCCGGTGGTGATGATGGAGATGTTGGTGACTTCCGAACCGGTGCCCGCCGTGGTGGGAACCAGCACCAGCGGCAGGCGCGACCCCTTGACGTTGCCGATGCCGTACATGTCCGACAGCGGCTGGTCGGAGGCAACGAGAACAGCGACCAGTTTGGCAATATCGAGCGACGAGCCGCCGCCGAGGCCGATGACCATTTCAATGCCGGCGGTACGCGCCGATTTTACGCATTCGGCGACGATATGCTCCGGCGGATCGGCAACGACCTTGTCGAAAATCTCGACAAAAAAGCCGCCATCCGTCAAGGCCGTGACGATGGGCGCGATGACCCCGGCCTTGATCAGGCCGGCGTCGGTAATGAGCATGGCCTTGCGCTGAGGAAACCGGCTGCCCAGGATCTCGCCCAGGCGCTGCGCCCCTCCCCATGCAACCTGCATGGATGGCACGGTGCGGAATTCGAATGCGTTCATGGTGAAGCTGAACCTCCCTATCATTCAGATCTGATTGTAAAAATTCTCAGCTGATGGCCGAGCAGAGATATTTGATCTCGAGATAATCCTCGATGCCGTAATGGGAGCCCTCGCGCCCAAGGCCCGATTGCTTGACGCCGCCGAACGGGGCCACTTCATTGGAAATCAGGCCGGTGTTGTGGCCAACCATTCCGTATTCCAGGGCTTCTGCAACGCGCCATGTGCGCTTGACATTGTCGGTGTAGAAATAGGCGGCGAGACCGAATTCCGTATCATTGGCCATGGCAATCACCTCTTCTTCCGTCTCGAAACGAAAGAGCGGCGCGACAGGCCCGAATGTTTCCTCCCGCGCGATGACCATGTTCTGCGTTGCGCCGATGAGCACGGTCGGCTCGAAATAGGTGCCGCCCAGCGCGTGTCGCTTGCCGCCGATTCCGATCCGCGCTCCTTTTGCAACGGCGTCGGTCACATGCTGCTCAACTTTCAGAACCGCATCTTCATCGATCAGAGGCCCGATCAGCACGCCGGTTTCGGTGCCTGCTCCCACGCTGAGAGCCTTCACTTTGGCGACAAGCTTTTCAGCAAAGGCATCATAAATGCCGGCCTGCACATAGAGCCGGTTGGAGCAGACGCAGGTCTGACCCGCGTTGCGATATTTGGAGGCAACCGCACCCTCGACGGCGGCATCCAGATCGGCATCGTCAAACACGATGAACGGGGCATTGCCGCCCAGTTCCAACGACAGTTTTTTGATCGTTGGCGCCGATTGCGCCATCAGGATGCGGCCCACTTCCGTCGAGCCGGTGAAGGAGAGTTTGCGCACGGTGTCGCTTGCGGTCAAAACCGCGCCAATCTCGCGCGCATCGCCGGTTACGACCTGAAACACACCGGCAGGAATGCCCGCCTCTTCCGCAAGGACCCCGAGCGCAAGCGCTGTCAGCGGCGTTTGCTCGGCAGGTTTCACGATCATCGTGCAGCCTGCTGCAAGCGCTGGAGCGGCCTTGCGGGTAATCATTGCGGCGGGGAAGTTCCAGGGAGTTATGGCAGCGCAAACACCGATGGGCTGCTTCAGCACGATGATGCGCTTATCGGTGGTCGGCGCGGGAATTGTGTCGCCGTAGATGCGCTTGCCTTCCTCGGCAAACCATTCAACGAAGGAGGCGGCATACAGTGCCTCGCCCTTTGCTTCCGCCAGAGGTTTCCCCTGCTCTGCCGTCATCAGCGCTGCAAGGTCATCCGCATTGGCCACCATCAGGTCGAACCAGCGCCGCAGGATCGTGGCCCGCTCCTTGGCCGAACGCCGGCTCCAGCTCTCGAATGCCTTGGCGGCGGCGGAGATCGCCAGAACAACCTGCGCTTGGGAAAGCTGGGGTACGGACGCAATCGTCTCGCCCGTGGCGGGATTTTGGACAGGAATGACAGCGTCTGAAGAGCCGCTGATCCACTGACCATCAACGAGGCAGTGACTGCGCAACAATGCCGGATTGCTCAATTTCATCATTTTCCCCTCCCGAAAGTTCGACTAATTGAACTTGAATCGATATATTGAACTATGATAGGATCAGTTGCACACTGTCAAGGAGGGCATGATGACGCAGAACCCGGAATCGCGAGCAGACACTGTGCCCGCGCTTAGAAGAGCGGTGCAGATCCTTGATCTGGTGGCGGCGTCTTCCAGCAACCTCACGCCAGCGGAGATCACGCGCATGATCTCGCTGCCCAAAAGCACCGCTCACGGTCTGCTGTCGGTGATGAGCGAACTGGGCCTGCTGATGAAATCGCAAGACGGTACGATGCGTATGGGTCCACACCCGATGCGGTGGGCTGGCAGCTTTCTGTCACAGCTCGACATCGTCTCCGCATTTCAGGATTGTCTTGCAGAACGCCCCGCATTAAATCCGTATACGGTGACGCTGACCATGAGAGAGGGCGGAGAAGTCGTCTACATCGGGTGCCGTCATTCCGCACAACCGGTTGGCCACACCTTTCGCATCGGCATGCGGCTTCCCGCCCCGTTCACGGCAACCGGGAAGATGCTGTTGTCAGATCTTTCAGACGGTGAATTGCAAGATGTGCTCGATCCGTTTCCGCAACCGCTGACCAAGCGAAGTGTTTCCAGCCTGTTGCAGTTGCGCGAAGAGCTGGCGATGACGCGCCAGCGAGGCTACTCCATCGACGACGGCCAGATCCGGGACGGTATGATATGTATCGGCGCCGCTATCCGCGACCATGCCGGAAAGGCGTTTTCAGGGATCGCGATCAGCCTCATTCGCAGCGAAGCAAGTGACGAAACAATCCAGAGACTTGGAAACGCTCTGCGGGAAGCATCGGATGCCCTTTCGCGCAGGGTCGGCGGGCATTCGAACCTGTGAGCGAAAGGCCCGCACCAGCGCATGATGTTCCTCTCGGGCTCGCAAGCGCGTCAGCGGTAAAGGCAGTGTCAGCCGGTGATGTCCGGCAGCTGCGAACGTCGCCGGGTCCTCGAACGGGGGAGTAACGTCCGGTTCAAACGGCCCTGCCGGTCACCAAGCCTCACCGCCAAGGATCTCCTCGGCTTCTTCGGTCTCCATCGCAAAAACGCGGGCGCCGATGTCATAGGCAAAACCCTGGCGGGCGAAGGCGGAGAGTTCGCGGGCTTTTTGTTTATCGTCAAGATCTGCGCGGCGGAATGGGCCGAAGGCGCGACGCCTGGCGTAGACGACGGCGGCGCGCAGGTCGTCGGCGTCTGTGAGAGCTTGCGTTACGATCTCGCGGTCGACGCCTTTCTGGGCGAGCGTCTGGGCGATGGCCTTTTTGGATTTGCCGGCGCGTGCCGAGGAACGGCTGCGGATTTCGGCATAGGCCGTGTCATCCAGCGCCTTCACGTCCAGTCCGAAGGCAACGGCCGAGGCGGCAAGCGCCTTCACCTGTTCGTCGCTGATCCCGTCGAATTTTTGGCGGGCCTTGCGGGTGATGGCATCGGATAGCTGGCGCTCTGTCATCATGCGCTTGGAAAGCCGGTAGGCGGCGGAATTGCGCGCCCAGGAGAGCATGCGCGGGGTCGGCCGGTCGCTCTCTTCACCGGCGTTTTCATGCAACGCGGTGCCGGCAGCCTTGTCGGTTGGTTCGTTGTTTTCGGTCATCGGCAGTCGTCTGGTCCTTGTCCCCCGTCATAGAGGCAAACGGCGCGAAGGACCAGACAGGGCCGGATGTCACGCCTGCTGGATGGCCTCGATGAGGTCCATGCCACCGACCACCGTTGCGAAATCCTGCCAGACGCCGCGGGCGCCCGCCTGCCATGCGTCGAACGCCTCCGGTTGCAACAGCTGGCCGCCATGGGCCTTTGCGGTTTCGACGGAGCGTGCCTCGTCTTCGACGATCAACTGGTTGAAATAGAGCGCCCCCTCGCCCGCTGCGGTCTGCAAAACGGTCTGTTCTTCCGGGGACAGCGTCTTCCAGAAGCTTGCGGCAAAAAACACAATGCCGGAGGCGCGGATATGGCCCGTTTCTGTCATCGAGGGCACGACTTCATAAAGCTTGAAGCCGGCATAAGCGGATTTGGTGAGATCCATGGCATCGACCACGCCGGTCGACAGCGCGTTGTAGGTTTCGGTGATTGGAATGCCGACGGGGGATGCCCCATAGGCGCTCCAGAGTTTCGTGTGGAGCGGGCTCTGGATGACGCGGATGCGCTGGCCTTGCAGCTGCTCCGGCCGCGTGACCGGTGTTTTCGTCAGGAGATGGCGGGCGCCGTAATCGATGAAGCCGCAGGAGATGAAATTCTGCATCTCAAGCTTTGCCGAAAGCTCGGCGCCGGTGCTGCCCGTGACCACGCGGCGCAGATGGGAGGCGTCGCGGTAGAGGAAGGGCAGATCGAGGATCTGCAGGTCCGGCACCCAGCCGGAGAGCGCAGACACCGTGGAAAGGCTCGCCTGCACCGAGCCAAGACGGGTTGCCTCCGCCACTTCCTTTTCGCCGCCCAGCGCCCCGTTTGCCACCACGTTGAAGCGAAAGCGGCCGGGCAGCTTTTGCTCCACCTGTTCGGCCACGCGCCGCCAGATTTTTGTTTCGGGTTTGTCTTCGCCCAGAAGCGAGGCAACGGTGATGGTTGTTGCGCGGGCATAAGCGGGGCGCAGAACAGTCGGTGCGGCAAGGAGTGCGCCAGTGCCGGCGGCGAGGAACGAGCGGCGTTTCATGGAGGACATCGGGACATAACCTTTCAGATAAGCAGCGTTGCGACGCACAGGATGCCAAGGGCTACAAGAAGTGCGGCAAGATAGGGCAGCACCGCGCGAAACAGGTCCGCAGCCGGCACGCGCGTGACGCCGGAGACGACGAAGATCAGCATGCCAAGCGGCGGTGTCAGCCCATGGATCATCAGGTTCACCACCAGGATGACGCCGAAATGGATCGGATCGAGCCCGGCAGATACTGCAACCGGCAAAAGGATCGGCCCAAGCAGCAGGATCGCCGCACCGATATCGAGCACCAGGCCGGCAACCAGCAACACGAGATTTGCCATCAGCAGCACGAGGGCCGGATGATGCCCGAACGCATTGACGGCATCCGAGATCAGCCCGGCCACATCATCCACCGCAAGCAGGAAGGCGAATGGGCCGGCAGAACCGATCAGCAGGCCGATGGCGCCTGCTTCGGTCGCCGCCTGGCGAAATGCCGAGATCAGGGATGTCGAGGAAAGGCGCGCGGCAAGCGCGAGGATCAGCGTGTAGGCTGCGGCCAGCGCTGCCGCTTCCGTCGTCGTCACCACGCCAAAGCGGATGCCGGCGACCACGATGACGCCAAGGCCGAAGGCCGGCAGCGCCGACAGGGCGGCGGTTAAACGTTCCTTGCCGGAGGCGGGGCGACCTTCCGGGCGAGCTTTGACTGAAAAATGGATGGCGACGGCAAGGCAGACCGCCATCAGGCCGCCGGCGACAAAACCGCCTGCCAGCAGTGAGCCGACCGAGAGATTGGTGGCGGCCGCCAGAAGCAGGAAGGCGATGGAGGGCGGAATGACGTTATCGAGAACCGAGGAGGCCGCAATGATGGCGCCCGCCTGCGCCGGCGGATAACCGTTCTTCACCAGTTGCGGCTGGAAGGTGGAGGCGCCGAACGCGGCATTGGCAACGGAGGAGCCGGAGGCGCCGGAAAAGATGACGCTGGTGAGCAGCACGGTCTGCGCAAGCCCTGCCCGGCGATGACCGACAAGGGTTGCGGCAAAGTGGACAAGGCGCTCAGCAGCACCGGATGCGGTCAGAAGCCCGCCGGCGAGCAGGAAGAAGGGAATGGCGAGCAGCAGGAATTTCGACATGCCGTTGACGGCTGATGCAACCACGGCCGGTTCCGGCAGGCTGCTGCCGAAGGCAAGACTGAGCGAGGCGGCAGCCAGAAACGCATGGGAGAGCGGCGCCGAGACCAGAAGACCGATGCCCGCGATGATGGCGAGAAAGGCGCTCGGCGGCCAGCTTCCGGAGAGGTCGAGATGGGTTGCCGCGCCATAAAGGCAGGCGCCGAGTGCCAGCGATGCCAGCAGCGACAGCCTCTTTTCTTCGGCAAGGCGGCGCAGGATGAGAACCGTGAGCAGCAGAACCCCGCCGGTGCCGATCAGCGCAAAGCGCAGCCATTCCGGTAGCCCAAGCGTTGGCGAGATGCCGCCGAGCATAGCGATCGTTTCGCGCGCGCCGACGATCAGGGTGAGGGCCGCGACGAGGCTCACGCCATCCGCCATTGCTTGCGCCACCACCTGCCCTCGTCTTGGCAGGAGCCGGAGGCCGACATCGAACCGCATGGAGAGCGGTCCCGACAGGGAGAGCGGCGCCGCCACCGAGATCAGCGCGAGATGAAGCCAGATGCCGAGATCCTCGGCGCCGATAAAGCCGCTCTGGAAGATATAACGCAAGGTGACATTGAGGAGCACGAGGGAAAGCAGCGCGCAGAGCAGCACGGCAGCGGTGCCGGACAGGATTGTCTCCAGACCCGCCAGCAGCCTGTGCCTGTTGCGCTCCCTTGCCCCTTGCCTCATGCCGGCCACCAGCCGTGGAAATGATGGACGGGGCCCCTGCCCCCGCCAACCTTGAGGTCTCGCCCAGCCTCGAGCGCGGCCTGCAGGTAGGCCTTTGCATCCCGCGCGGCCTCGGCGAGCGCCAAGCCCTTGGCAAGGTTTGCGGTAAGCGCTGCGGCAAGTGTGCAGCCGGTGCCGTGGTCGTTCGACGTTTCGACACGCGGGGCGGACAGGGTGAGCACGTCGTCTGGCGTGACCAGGAAATCGACGCTTTCTGCGCCCTCGCCATGGCCGCCCTTCATCAGAACCGCGCGCGCACCAAAACCGAGGATGATCTGGGCCTGAGCAATCATGTCCTCGCGGTTCCCTGCTATAGGGCGTACGGTCAGAAGCGCTGCTTCCGGCAGGTTGGGCGTCACCACATGGGCGAGCGGCAGCAGCAACCGGGTAAGCGCCGCGATGGCATCTTCCTGCAACAGCCGATCGCCTGATGTGGCAACCATCACCGGATCGACGACGATGGGGCCGGCAAAGGCCTGCAGCCGGCCGGCGATGACGGCAATGGTTTGGCTCCGCGAGACCATGCCGATCTTCACCGCATCGACGGCAAGGTCACTGAAGACGGCATCCATCTGCGCGCCGATGACGTTGGGCGAAATGTCCTCGACGGCGCTGACGCCGCGCGTGTTCTGCGCCGTGACGGCGGTAATCACACTTGCGGCGTAGGTGCCAAGTGCCGAAAAGGTCTTGATATCGGCCTGGATACCGGCGCCGCCGCCGCTGTCGGAACCGGCAATGGTGAGCGCGATGGCGGTCATGCCCCCTCTCCCTTCAGGCTTTGATCGATGGTTTTGCGGAAATCGCGCACCGCGGCGGCAATGTCTTCTGCGCGAAACAGCGCGGAAATGGCGGCAATGCCATCGGCGCCGGCAGCGATCACGGATGGCACCGTCTCCAGCGTGATGCCGGCAATGGCGCCGACCGGAAGCGCCGGGTTGAGCACCCGGATCGTTGCCCGAAGCGTCTTGAGCCCCTCGAGACCAACCGGCGGATCCGGATTGACCTTGGAGAGTGTTTCGAACACGCCGCCGATACAGGCGTAATCCACCGGCGCCGTTCCCGCCCGTTCGGCATCGGCTGGCGTCTTGACGGTCACGCCGATGATGGCATCCGGCCCCAGCAGGCGTCGCGCCGTATCGGGGGCCATGTCGTCTGCGCCGAGATGCACGCCGTCTGCACCGGCGGCTAGCGCCACGTCGACGCGGTCGTTGATGACAAAGGGCACGCCGCTTGCGGCAAGCGCTGCCTTGATCGCCAAGGCACGCTCGATCATCACCCGCGTAGAGGCTGTCTTGTCGCGGTACTGGATGAGCGTTGCGCCATTGTCGGCGGCATGTTTTGCCAGCACGGCGAGGTCTGCCACATCGAGAAGCGAGGCATCCACCAGCGCATTCAGGCGGTAATCAAGTCGTCTCATGGTGTATCCTTGCATGGGAATTCAAATCATCAGGGCCAAGGGCCGCCAGCGCATCGAGAAAGGCCGGCTCGAAACTGCCGGGCCCGCGGGCATGCACGGCCGCCAGCTCCGCCGAGACGCCGGTGGTGCAAAGGGCAGCCGTTGCCGCCCTCAGCGCATCTTTCTCCACGGCCAGAAACGCGGCAATGACGCCGCCGGAGAGGCAGCCGGTGCCGGTCACCACGGCCATGAAGGCATGGCCGTTTTCCACGTTGACGCTTCTTCCCGCATCGCTCAGGTGATCGACCGCACCCGTCATGATGCGAAGGCTGGCGCCGGTGTCGCCGATCAGTTCCATCTCCGCGCGGTTGCCGCGCACCACGGTCGGGCCAAGCGTGATGAGTTCGCGGGCAAAGGCGAGCCGCGTGGGGGAATAATCGCAATGCACGGGGTCGAGGATCCACGGCTTGCCGCCGGCCGTCGCCACATCGACGGCAAGTCGGATCACCTTGCGGCGTTCTGCATCCAGCGTGCCGAGATTGATCGTCAGCGCATCGGCCTTGGCGATGAAATCGGCAATCTCTTCCATCGAGGAGGTCATGGAAGGAATGGCACCGATGGCGCTGATGCCGTCGGCGGTGAATTTCTGCACGACCGTGTTCATCAGGCAATGCACGCGCGGGCGGCGGGCGCGAACGCGGGCGATCAGCTCTGCGGCGTCTTCTTTTGTCGGAAGCCTGTTCATTTCAGCTCCACCGCCAGATCCTCTACTGCCGGTGCCTTTTGAATGAGGCCGCTTTCGGCCATGAAGGCGCCGAAACGCTCATATCGGGCGTGGTCCAGGGCGGCCGGGCGTTTGGCAAAACGCGGCAGCGTATCGGTAAAGGCCTGGCGGTTCAGTTTGTCATCGAGGTTCGGATAGGCCTTGATAAAAAGCTGCCAGGCATCATCGGGATGGTTGGTCAGGTAGACGGCTGCCTTTTCCACGGCGCGTAGAAAACGCGGCAGGCGGCTGTCGGTCAGAAGCTGCGGGCGGGTGACGAAGATCAGCTCGTCATAAAGAGGCACGCCATGTTCTTCGGGAAAGAAAGCGCGACCCTCATGGCCTTCGATCTGCATCTGGGTCAGCTCGAAATTGCGAAAGCCGCCAAGCGTCGCATCCACCTGCCCGCTGATCAGCGAGGGCGACAGCGAGAAGTTGACATTGACCAGTTCGATGTCCTTCAGGTCCACGCCTTCGGATGCCAACATGCGCTTCAGCATCGCATCCTCGAAGCCGGAGACGGAAAAACCGACCTTTTTACCCTTCAGATCCTTGAGGCTCTTGATCGGCCCGTCGGCGAGCACGGTCACGGTGTTGAGCGGCGTTTCCACAAGCGTGCCGAAGCGCGTCAGCGGCAGGCCATTGGCGTGGTCGAGATAGAGGTTCGGCTGGTAATGCACGCCGATATCGGCCTGGGCGGTGGAGACGAGGCGTGGCACGGCGGATGCGTCGGACGGCGGGATCAGCTCCACCTCAAGCCCCTCCTCGGCAAAATAACCCTTCTCTGCCGCAACCACCATCGGTGCGTGATCGGGATTGACGAACCATTCGAGGAGCACGCTCAGCTTGTCGGCGGCCTGCGAGGCGGCAGGCGCAAGGGTGAGGGCAAGTACGGTGGCGAGCGCGGCGATTACGCGTTTCATGCGGCAAGTTTCCTTGAAAGGAGGCCTAAATGGCGGGGTGTGTCCGTGTCTTCCCTCGCCCAGGGGGCGAGGCCTGCGGTGAGGCGATCGACGGCAAGCCGCAGGAGAACGGTGAAAAGGGCGAGAATGACCATGGCGGCAAACAGCATATCGGTCTGCATGCGGGCATTGGCCTGAACCATGACGAAACCGAGACCGCCGGCAGCCCCCACCCATTCGCCGACAATGGCGCCAAGCGGGGCAAGCGGCGCTGCCACCCGAAGCCCGGAGACAAGGGCCGGAAGCGCAAGCGGCAGGCGGATATGGCGCAGGATCTGGATATGGCTGGCTGGCGTCAGCGCGGCGGCATCGAGAAGCGTCTGATCGGTGCGGGAAAGGCCATCGGCAAAGGCGGAGGCGACAGGAAAGAAGATGATGATAACAGTCATCGCCACTTTCGAGGCCATGCCGAAACCCAGCCAGATGACGAGAACGGGCGCCAGAACGAAGACCGGAAAAGCCTGCAGCACCACGACAAGCGGCCAGACCAACCGGCCAGCCCTCGGAAAAGCCGCGACAGACAGTGCCGTCAGCGCGCCGAGCCCGCTGCCGATGACAAGGCCAAAAAGAATTTCGCCCGCCGTGATCAGCGCGTGATGCAGGAGGAACTGCGGCTGGCGGACATAGGTCATGGCCACCGCGACAGGCGACGGCAGGATGTAGCGCGGCGGTGAAAGCAGCGATACCACCGCCTGCCACGCGGCGAGCAGAAGAAGCAGGGCATAACCCGTCTGGCGAAAGCGCATCGTCAGCTATCTATAAGCGGCGAAATGGCTGGCAGGCGGGCTTATGGGGCAGCGCAAGGCTGCGTTTTTCATCAATGGCATCGTGATCTCCAAACCTTGCAGCAGGGAGATCCAGGTGAAGCGGAGAAGAGAATAGGCGCTCACTTGCGCGTTTTCCGTTCCTACGCCGGCATGACCCGGATCAGGTTCAAGGGTCCGGCTCAGCGCCATCTCAGCATCGTCAGATGCTCCCCTCGGAATGGCTCGACCTTTGTGGAATTTTTGTCTGATGTCAATCGCCTGTCATGATTGCTTTTGGTTGGGGGCTCCAATCTGCGCGGGGGATAGAGGAGGCAGCATTGCCCGGCGCCATTGCACCTGTTCGGGAAGGGCTATAAATCTTCAGGCATGGCCTTCAGGTTCGTTCACACCGCCGATCTGCATCTCGACAGTCCGCTCCGGTCGCTGTCGCTCAGAAATCCCGATCTTGCCGCCCTTGTGGGGGATGCGACGCGCCAGGCGCTGGTGCGCATCGTCGATCTCTGCCTGGATGAACAAGTGGATGCGCTGATCATCGCCGGCGATCTCTACGATGGCGACCAGACATCGATGAAAACGGCGCGGTTCCTCGCCACCCAGATGCAGCGGCTGGACGAGGCCGGTATTTCCGTCTTCAAGATCCGCGGCAACCATGATGCGCTGTCAAAAATCACCCAGGAACTGGTGCTGCCGCCCTCGGTCAAGGTATTTTCCGGCCGGGCGGAGGCGGTGGAGCTTGCCCGCGGCGGACTGAACGTTGCCATCCATGGCCTCAGTTTTGCCAAGCCGCAGGCGCCGGAAAGCCTGCTGCCGAAATACAAGGCGCCGGTGGCCGGTGCCGTCAACATCGGCATCATGCATTCAAGCCTTGCCGGCGCGCCCGGCCACGATCTCTACGCCCCCTGCTCGGTGGCGGACCTGCATGGCTCCGGCTTCGATTACTGGGCGCTCGGCCATATCCACCAGCGCACGCACCATGCGGGCGCCAGAACCGTGATCATGCCCGGTATGCCGCAGGGCCGCGACATCAACGAGGCCGGCGAAAAGACCGTGTCGCTGGTGACTGTTTCCGATGATGGAACGGTGAGCGTCGAGGAACGGCTGACGAGCCTTGCGCAGTTTGCCCGGGTGACGGTCGATGTGTCGGACGCTGAAGACTGGCGTGGCCTTGTGGATCTCATCGGTCGCGCGGTCGAAGACGAGCGCCAGCGCACCCGCTCCGATCATCTGGTGGCGCGCCTGCGGCTGGTCGGTGTCACCCCGCTTTCCTTTGCCATCCGGCGCGATGCCGATCTGCTGCTGAGCGAAGCCGAACAGCGGGCCGAGCGCACGGGCCGCGCCTGGATCGAAAAGCTGGAACTGGACGTCCGGGCGCTGTCTCTTCGTCCGCAGCAGGCCACGAGCGATCCTGTCCATGAACTGGGCGCCCTGATGCGTGACGACGTGATGCCGGCGCATGGTTACCGCGAACAGGTGCGCGACATGGTGCAAAACCTGCTGGACGATCTGCCGCCGGAAAGCCGGCGTTTTGCCGGAAACGATCCGGCAGCCTTCGAAAGTTTCGTGGAAGACCTGATCCGCGAGGGAAGCGAGGATCTGATCGCACGCCTTGCGGCCGCAACGGGCGAGGAACGCTGATGCGGCTTCGTCGTCTCGATCTCACCCGCTACGGCAAGTTTACCGATCATACGATCGATTTTGGCCCTTCGACCGCCGGCAGCCCGGACCTGCATATCGTCTATGGCCTCAACGAGGCTGGAAAATCGACGGCCTTTTCCGGTTATCTCGATCTGCTCTTCGGCATTCCCGAGCGCAGCGGCTATAATTTTCTGCATGCCTACAATGCCATGCAGGTGGGCGGCGTGCTGGAATTCGACGGGCGAGACCATGATCTCGTGCGCCTGAAGCAGCGCACCAACGCGCTGATCGACGGCCGAGGCCAGCCGGTCAACGAAGTCCTGCTGTCATCGGCGCTCGGCGGGCTGACGCGCGAGGCCTATCGCACCATGTTTTCGCTCGACGAACGCTCGTTGCGCGACGGTGGCGCGGCGATTGTCGAAAGCCGCGGCGATCTCGGCGAAATGCTGTTTTCGGCGAGTTCCGGCCTGGCCGATGTCAGCCGCGTTCTGACGGCGGCAACCGACGAGGCGCATCAGTTTCATCGCAAGCGCGCCCGCAACACGCAGCTTTCCGAGATGAAGCAGCAACTGGCGGCGCTGAAGGGCGAGCGCGACCAGATCGATACCTATGCCTCCACCTATGCCGGCCTTGTGTCGACGAAGACGCAGGCCGAAAAGGCCTATGAGGAGACGCTGGGCGAGCTTTCGTCTGCCCGCGCCGAACAGGCCCGTCTTGCCTCTCTCATGCGGGCCATGCCGCTTGCGCGGGATCTGGCGCGGCTGACGGCAGAGCTTGAGGCCTATGGGGATCTTCCCCGCCCGCCGCGCGAATGGTCGTCGCTGATGACGGACCTGATGCGCGATGAAACCCGGCTGCAGACACTAAAAGCCGGGCTTGAGACCCAGATCGATCGGCTTGAGGCGGAGGTTTCGGCGATCCGTGTTGATGAGGATGTCCTGTCAGTGGCTGCCGCGATCTCGGCGCTCGGGGCCGGCCGCGCTCGCTATGTGACAGCGGAAGACGATCTGCCGAAGCGACGTCTGGCCTTTGCCGAGCAGGAAGCGAGCTTGAACGCCATCCTGAAGGCGCTTGGCGTTGAGGATCATGCTGACCCTTCAGCACTCGTTCTTCCCGCAGCGCTTGTCGCAAAATTGCGCGACCTGATCGAAAACAGGTCCGGCATTGCGGCACGGATGGAGACGGCCGAGCGCGAACTGGAACGGGCACAGCAGGGGCTGGAGGAACTGGAGGCGCAGCGTGCCGGCTCCGATCTGCCTTCGGTGGAAGCCGGGCCGCTGAGCCGGTTGGAAACCATCGTTTCCCGGCTCCAAAAGGGCGAAAAGCAGACGCTTCTGGCCATCGAGACCCGCACCGTCGAGCAGATGGAGGCCGATCTTGTGCGCCTGATGGGCAGGCTTCAGCCGCCCATCGACAGTATCGAGGCCTTGCGGGACACCGCCCTTCCCGGCCATCGACAACTGGATCTCTGGCGCGGACAGGCAGACGAGATCAACCGGCGTCTTCAGCGCCATGAGGAACGCCGCGCCGAACTGGAGGCACGGCTTGGTGAGCTTGAGGCCCGGTTGAAAGCCCTGGCCGCCGGCGAGGTGTTTGACGACGAAACGGCAGCGACAACGCGAAAGAGCCGCGATGCCGCCTGGCAGGCGCATCTGCAGGCGCTGGATCTTGCTTCGGCACAGGAATTCGAAGAGCGTCTCAAACAGGATGACCGGCTGGGCGAAGCCCGGCTTTCCCATGCCAGCGAGCTTGCGCAACTGCGCCAGTTGCGACAGGAGCAGCATGTCGTAACCGTGCAGCTAACCCGTGAAACCGCATGTGCGCGTGGCGCAACCGAAGAGCTTGCGGCTTTGGTACGGACCGTGGATGAGGCGGCACCAGAGGTGACGGCGACCGTTCGACAGCCGGATATCTATCGCCTGCTGTCATCGCTGGAGGCCTTTGCCGATCGCCTTGCCGAGTGCCTGTCCTCCGCCGATGCGCTCGACAAGGCAAAGGCGCGGCGGTTTGCGGTTGAGGCGCATCTGGAAGACGAAGCCGCCGAGCTAAGGCTGGCGCTTGCTGATCTTGGCTGGCCGGTGGACACGGCACTTTCTCTGCGCCAGAGCGTCAACCAGGCGGCGGATCGTCTGGCGGACATCAAGGGAAACGCCCTGCGTGAGGCAAATCTTGTCGCGCGCCGTCTGGAGCTGAAGCGGGAAGTGTCCGAGCGCCAGCGTGCGCGTGAGGATGCAGGCCGCAGCGATGCGGCGTGGCGGGAGAACTGGAACGAAGCACTTTCCGCCACCTGGTTTGCCGGCGAGACGGATCCGGCCGCCGTGCGCGCCATTCTGGATGCGCTGTCCGGCCTGCCGGCGGCTCTGCGCGAGCGCGACCAACTGGCCCACCGGATCGACCTGATGGAGCGCGACAGCCGGGTTTTTGCAAGCGAGGTTGCAAAGCTTGCGGTGCAGACGGATCTGGAGACATCCGATCTTCCGGTTCTGGCGCAGGCTGATCAACTGGTGCGCCGCACGGCAGAGGCCGAACGCCTGATGCTGCAAAAATCGGCCAAGGAGCGTGATCTCGTTTCGGCCCGCGAAGAGCTGGAAAATCTTGAGCGGCAGATCGAGGATTATCATACGCGAAAGGTGACCCTGACTGCATTTTTTGCCGTGGAAACGCTGGCCGAGGTCAGCCAGTGCCTGGAGCAAGCGGCAGAGCGCGACCGGCTGGAGCGGCGCGTGGGGGAATTGCGTGAGCAGTTGCTCTCCGAAATGAAGGTTGCAACGCCCGCTGAGGCCGAAGACCTGTTGCGGCAGACCGATGCGCAGGAAACGGCGCGCGCCGCCGAAGAACTCTCCGGCCGTATCGACAATCTTGCCGAGCGCAGTCGCGTTGTCTTTGCCGACCTCACACGCGCCAGGGATCGTGTCGATGCCGTGGGTGGCGATGATGCGGTGGCCAAGATCGAGGCGCAGCGCACGACGCTTCTTTTGCAGATCGAGGATCTCGCCGTCGGCTACCTGAAGCTTCGCGCCGGAACGCTGGCCGCCGAAAGCGCGCTATCGCTCTACCGCGAAAAACATCGAAGCTCGATGATGAAGCGGGCGTCGGAAGCCTTTTGCCAGATCACTCGCGGCGACTATTCCGGCCTTGCGGCGCTGCCGGACAAGGATCGCGAAATCCTCATCGGTGTTGCGCGCGACGGCGCCTCAAAACTGTCGGACGCCATGTCGACCGGCACGCGCTACCAGCTTTACCTTGCGCTTCGTCTCGCAGGCTACGAGGAATTTGCCGCCGTGCGCCCCTCGGTTCCGTTCGTGGCCGACGACATCATGGAAACCTTTGATGAATTCCGCGCCGAAGAGGTGTTTCGCCTGTTCGGGCAGATGGCGGGTCTCGGACAGGTGATTTACCTCACCCACCACCGGCACCTCTGCGAGATCGCGCAAGCCGTGGTGCCGGGCGTGAAAATCCACGCCCTTTAGGGTTGTCGAAAAGGGCTTCAGAAGTCCCAAGGGTTGGTGAGCGCAAGGCCGGCGCTTTTTTCAACGCTTTACAATATCCATTCGTATCAATGAGGATCAAAGGTCCGGACCCGCATGCGGCGTGCACCCGGCGCGGATGATGTTGTCGAGATCGATGTCGCTGCTATCAGTCTCATTCAGGCGCGCATAAAAATGTGCGGCGGTTTCGCGGCCGGCCTCGCGCAGTTCATAGGCCTCCAGCGCCCGCTCGACGATATCGGCAATCGAGCGGTTTTCCCGCCGTGCGAGCCGGCGAGCAAGGTCCAGCGCCTTGGCGCTGCGCACGGAAAGCTGTGGTTTGGCCATAGGATTATCTCCTTCAGCCGAGATTCTAGGGATTTCCCGATCTGCCATCAAGATGGCAGATGCCGGCTGGATGGCAGCTTAGGCCACCGCTTCCTTTGCATGTGTGACGGCGTTTGTGGCCGTGACCCGTTCCGCATAGGCCATCATCAACGGGCCGACGCCTTTGATATCGTCATCGCGCTGGATTTCTGAGACGTAATAGGCCGGCGTGCCATCCCTGTAGTGCCCGTCGAACCCGCCGAGACCGGCAACGCAGCAGATATTTTGCAGCACGGTTCGCCCTTCGGGATTGGGTAGAAGAGAATTCCGGAGAAGGCTGTTCATCGCGGTAATGCCGGTCGTGGCGGAAGCGCCGGTTATGCCGATACGGGCCGCCTTCAGAAAGACATAGGCGAACATGGCGGTGGCGGAGCTTTCGGCATAATTGCCTTGAAGATCCGGCTGGTCGATCACCTGCAGCCAGCGGCCATCCTGCGTGCGCAGCGCTTCGAGCCTCACAAGGAGGGCCGAAAGCCGGGCGGCAAGGTCATCTCTTTTCGGTCCCGGTGGAAGCATCTCCAGCATGTCGACCATGGCCATCGCCATCCAGCCGATGGAACGCCCCCAATGGGCAGGTGAAAGGCCCGTTGCCTTGTCGGCCCAGGCTTGCAGGCGGCTTTCGTCGTAGCCGTGCCGGTAAAGCCCGCTTGGCTGGTCGAAGGTGAGATCGAGCGCAGTCAGAAGCTCGCCCAACCCCTGGTCGGCGAGTGCCGCTTGCCCGGCAAGGCCGGCATAATCCAGCTTGAACGGCAGGGCCATGTAGAGCCCGTCCAGCCAGACCTGATGGGGATAACGCAGCTTGTGCCAATGGGGGCCGGCTGCAATGCGCGGGTGGGTCTCGAACTGGCGGGCGAGCAGATTTGCCGCCTTGAGATACCGTTCCTCGCCGGTGCGGTGTGCCAGATAGACCAGCGCGCGGCCGGGCAGGATGTTATCGATATTGTATTCGCCGACGGTATAGCCGGAAAGTTCGCCTGTGGCGCTGACCTGTTGGTCGATCAGCCGTTTCAGGTGACCGAACCAGCGCTTTTCGCCGGTTGCCTCAAACAGCGCGATCAGCCCGCGATAGAGGCAGCCGTCCTCGTAACACCAGGCGCCGCCCTTATAGGCGGCGTAATCTGCGGCATAGGCATCGAAATAGTCGGTGATATCTGCGGTCATACGGCAATACTCTGGTCGGATGAATGAAGAACGATGTGGGCGCGCCGGGTAAATTCGGCATGTTCGGCAATGATGCCCTCGTGCCGCATCGGCTGGAAATCGAGCGCCATGTCGGGCACGTCAGGCAGCGCATCGGGATCGTAGCTGACCCGGTAGGTGTCGATGACGATGCCGGTGATCGGCGCCTCCGGCAATCCGTAAAAGGCCGCCGCCGCCACGCCGACATTTTTCGCCTGAACATTGCGGATGGTGATGCCGGAAATCTGCGGCGTTGCGTCGTTCACCTCAAGCGGCTGGCGCGACTGGACATAATCGGAGCGGCCATCGGCATCGCAGAAATAGAAGCTGTTGATGACGAGCGGCATCGCAACCCGGTCCATCAGGCAGTCTTCAAGCGTGATGTTGGCCACCTCGCCTCCCCGCCCGCGCCGGGTTTTTACCCGCAATCCGCGGTCGGTCTCGGCAAGGATGCAGCGGCGAACCATAACATCGCGCACGCCACCGCTCATTTCGCTGCCGATGACGACACCGCCATGGCCGCGCTCCATGCGGCAGTTCTCGATGGTGATGCGCTCGCAGCTCCGGTCGAGACCGCCTTTCGGATCGCGCTTGCCGGCCTTGATGGCAATGCAATCGTCACCGACGGAAAAGTGCAGCCCTTTCAGCGTGACATCGCGGCAGCATTCGGGGTTGAAGCCGTCGGTATTGGGAGAAAGCGGGTCGTTCTCGATGCTGAGATCCGCGGCAAGCAGGTTTTCGCAAAAGACCGGATGAATGGTCCAGGAGGGCGAATTGCGCACCTTGATGCCGGAAAGGGTGAGATTGCGTCCGTTCGAGAGAAACAGCGTGCGTGGACGCCGCGCGCCGTCGCGGGTCTCCTTCGGCCAGGTCCACCAATCCCCGGCATCGCCGCCGCCATCGATGGTGCCGGCGCCGGTGATCACAAGGTTCTTGCAGTCGATGGCGGTAATGAGGCTGGCAAAACAAGCTTCTGCCACGCCTTCCCACGTGCCGAGCACGCGCCCATCGGCGTGTCGTGCCGGCAGCACGGGGTAACGGCTGCGGTCGGGATGGCCGAGAAGGCAGGCGCCGGCTTCCAGAAGAAGCGTCATGTCGCTCTTCAGGAACAGCGGACCGGAGCGATATGTGCCGGCTGGAATCGTGAGCGTTCCGCCCGCTGGCAGGCTGTCGATAGCGGCCTGAATGCTCTGCGTATTATCGTCTGCGTCGACGCTTGCGCCCGTATGGGTGATATCGATGAGCGCGCTTTCCGGCATGGTTTCGAAGGAAAGATCTGCGCCCTCAACCGCCAGCCGATAGCGCGTTTGAGGCTTGAGGTCGTGCAGCGTAAAGACGACCCTTGAAGTCGTGCCCTCTGCGAGAACCAAGCCGCTTTCGTCGTGAAGCTGCCACGGGCGCGGGTGTTCGAGCGCGAAATGATGGCTCTCGGCGTCAAGGCTGAAGCTTGCGGTCCGCGTCGTGGCGCAGAGCGGCAAAAGGCTGGGCATGATGGTGTCCTCGTCGGGTCCGGCTATCTTGCCGGAGGAAGGCACCGGCCGCCCGAACCAGGGCGGCCGGTAATCTCGTCAAAACTTCTTCAGGACGTCGTTGACGCCGTCGATGATTTCTTCGGCGGCTTCCGCCGAGGTCATCTGCCCGTAGGCATATTGCTCCAGCGTATCGATGAAGACGGCGCGCACTTCCGGATGCTCATTGAGCGGCGAAACGGTCGGGCCGGTGCCGGCAATGATGATGGCATTGGCGGCGGCCAGTTCCGGTTCGATGACGCCTGCATCGAGCAAGGTCTTGGCGGCGACCTTGCTCGCCGGCAGGCCGCGCGAGGTGCCGAGCGCCTTGATGCCTTCCGGCTCGTTCAGCAGGCAATTGACGATTT
>JAIXTO010000162.1 GCA_027483885.1 Rhizobiaceae bacterium | reverse complement strand
ATGACGAACAGCAGAATCAGCCCGCCGTTGGAATTTTTCGCACGACGCCCGGCATAATGCACGGCGCGTTCGCATTCCGGCGTGCCGTCGATGACCGCGAGAAATTTGCGGCGATGCCCCTCGAGCCGTGAAAGACGCTTTGAAACCATGGACGCTCCCCCTCATCTCGACCGGATGTATCGCGTTTCCGAACTTATACCAATCGGCGAAAATGAAAACCCGCCGTCCCATGAGGGGCGGCGGGTCATCCAATCACACGCCAAAAGCGATCAGCGCAGGAAGCCGACGATGTCGAACACCTCGTTCATCACCTTTTCGGCGCGGGCGCCGGCGCGTTCACCACCATCGCGCAGGATGGCGTCGATATGGCTGGTATCGTCCATCAGGCGGCGCATTTCCGCGGTGATCGGCGAGAGCACATGCACGGCAAGATCAGCAAGCGCCGGCTTGAACACGGAAAACTGCTGGCCACCGAATTCGGAAATCACCTGTTCCTTCGTCTTGTCGGAGAGAGCCGCATAGATGCCCACGAGATTTTCCGCTTCCGGACGACCTTTCAGGCCTTCCAGTTCAGACGGCAGGCCTTCCGGATCGGTCTTTGCCTTGCGGATTTTTTTCAGGATCTCGTCGGCGTCGTCCATCAGGTTGATGCGCGAAAGATCCGACGGGTCGGATTTCGACATCTTCTTGGTACCATCGCGCAGCGACATGACGCGCGGCGCCGGCCCATCGATCAACGGCTCGACCAGCGGGAAATAGCCGTGGATCGGCTCTTCGCCGACGACCATGTCGACACCCGTGCCGGTGGCGCGGATTTTTTCCTGGAAGTCGATGTTGAATTTTTGCGCAATGTCGCGCGCCAGTTCCAGATGCTGCTTCTGGTCGTCGCCGACAGGCACATGGGTGGCACGATAGACCAGAATGTCCGCCGCCATCAGGCTTGGATAGGCAAGCAGACCGAGCGAGGCGTTTTCACGATCCTTGCCGGCCTTGTCCTTGAACTGCGTCATGCGGTTCATCCAGCCGATGCGGGCAACGCAATTGAAGATCCAGGCCAATTCCGCATGCTGCGGCACGGCCGACTGGTTAAAGACGATATGTTTTTTCGGGTCGATACCCGAAGCGATGAAGGCTGCGGCAATCGAGCGGATCTGGCCGCGCAGGTCCTCATGCACAAGCTGGGCGGTGATCGCGTGCAGATCGACCACGCAATAGATGCAATCATTGTTTTCCTGCAACGCGACGAACTTGCGGATCGCGCCGAGATAATTGCCGAGATGGAGATTGCCGGTCGGCTGGACGCCGGAGAAAACAAGCGGCTGGAAAGTATTCATATCGTCCTCATTCAGGCTGGTGGAGGGCCACAGGCTTTCGGGAAAACGCGTCATCGGAAAGGGTGAAGATCTTTCCGCCCGCGCCCCTGAGGGCCATGGTGCTAACGGCGCGCTTGAAGCACGCCTTGGGCCTTGCGATCAAGAGGCTCCGTCCGTGTTGTGCTGGATCAGATCCCAAAGATTGCCGTAGAGATCGGAAAATACCGCGACCGTCCCGTATGGCTCATGCCGCGGCTCTTCGATGAACCGCACACCCTTGGACATGAAGGCTGAATGGTCACGGGCAAAATCATCGGTCGAGAGAAAGAAGCTGACGCGGCCGGCCGTCTGATTGCCAATCGCTGCCTGTTCCACCTCGCCATCGGCGCGGGCCAAAAGAAGCGAAGCACCCTCGCCGCCCTTCGGCTTGATGACCACCCAGCGCTTGCCCTCTTCCGGCAGGGGCGCGTCGAACACGGGTTCGAAGCCGAGTACCCCACAATAAAAATCTTTCGCGCGGTCATAGTCATCGACAACAAGGGTCACGAGAAACAGGCTCGGCATGTGTCCTCTCCTTCAAAAAAATTACGCCCGGCAGAACCGGGCGTAACACGAGAGATGTCAATGCGTGAAGGCCGCGGCAATCAGCGCCTTGGTATAATCCTCGGCGGGACTGTCGAAAATCTCTTCCGTCGGCCCCTCTTCCACGATGCGGCCGTTCTTCATGACAACCACATGGTCGGACATGGCGCGCACCACCGACAGATCGTGGCTGATGAAGACATAGGAGAGATCGTGTTTTGATTGCAGGTCACGCAGCAGTTCGATGACCTGCCGTTGCACCGAACGGTCGAGCGCCGACGTCGGTTCGTCGAGGATGACCACCTTGGGCTTGAGGATCATCGAACGGGCAATGGCGATGCGCTGGCGCTGCCCGCCGGAAAACTCGTGCGGATAACGGTTGCGGGCGGCCGGATCGAGCCCAACCTCGTTCAGCGCCTCGATGGCCCGCTTGTCCCGGTCGGCCCTGGAAAGCGCCGGCTCGTGGACATAAAGCCCTTCGGTGATGATTTCACCCACCGTCTGGCGCGGCGACAGCGAGCCGTAAGGGTCCTGGAACACCAGCTGCAACTGGCGCCGGTAGGGCCGCATCTGTTTGCGGTCGAGGCTTGAGACATCGGTCGTCTCGAAGCGATAACGCCCGTCCGATTCCAGCAGCCGCAGGAGCGCGCGGCCGAGCGTCGATTTTCCCGAACCCGATTCGCCAACGATGCCGATGGTCTGCCCCTGCCGCAGCCGCACCGTGACATTGTCCACGGCGCGAAACGTCTGGCTGCCCTTGAACAGGAAACCGCCGCCGATATCGAAATCAACAACGACATTGCGGCCTTCGAGAATAACGGGAGCCTCCGCAGGCGGCGCAGGCTTGATGCCGGCCGGTTCGGAGGCAAGCAGCATCTTCGTATAGTCATGCTGGGCATTGCCAAAGATATCGTCGCGTGTGCCCTGTTCGACAATCTCGCCGCGCCGCATCACCACAACGCGGTCGGCGACATGTTTCACCACACCCAGATCATGGGTAATCAGCACGATGGCCATGCCGAAGCGTTTTTGCAGGTCGGCGAGAAGATCCAGAATCTGCGCCTGGATGGTTACATCGAGCGCCGTCGTCGGTTCGTCGGCAATCAGCAAGTCCGGCTCGTTCGCCAAGGCCATCGCGATCATCACGCGCTGGCGCTGGCCGCCTGACATTTCATGCGGATAGCTGTCGATGCGCCGCTCCGGGTCCGGGATGCCGACGAGTTTCAACAGTTCCAGCACGCGGGAGCGCGCCTCACGCTTGCCCATGCCGCGATGGTGGATGAGCGGTTCGGCGATCTGCCGGCCAATGGTGTAGAGCGGATCGAGCGAGGTCATCGGCTCCTGAAAGATCATGGTGATCTTGGAGCCGCGCGCGCTATTGAGCGTCGAAAGGCTGGCGCCGACCAATTCCGTCTCGCCGTAGCGGGCCGAGCCGGAGACGCGGCCATTGCTGGCAAGAAGTCCCATGATCGCCATCATCGTCTGGCTCTTGCCGGAACCTGATTCGCCGACGATGGCGAGCGTTTCGCCCTTCTTCACCGAAAAGCCAGTGCCCTTCACCGCATTCACATCGCCATCAGGCGTGGTGAAATCCACCTTCAGGTTGGCAACCGTCAGCACGGTGTCGTTGGTCTTAGTGGTATCCATGCTCAACGGTCCTTCGGATCGAGCGCGTCGCGCAGGCCGTCGCCGACGAAATTCAGCGAAAACAGCGTGATGACGAAGAAGATCGACGGGAAGATCAAAAGCCAGGGTGCGTTCTGCATGTTCTTAGCCCCTTCCGAGATCAGTGTTCCCCAGCTCGCCAGCGGCGCCTGAACACCAAGGCCGAGGAAGGAAAGGAAACTTTCCGTCAGGATCACCTGCGGCACCACCACGGTCACAAACACGATGACCGGCCCGATGGTGTTCGGGATGATGTGGCGGCGGATGATCTGCCAGTCGGAGAGACCGAGCGCCTGCGCCGCGCCGACGAATTCGCGCCGCTTCAGCGACAGCGTCTGGCCGCGCACGATGCGGGCCATTTCCAGCCATTGCACCGCGCCGATGACGGCAAAGATCAGGATGACCGAGCGACCGAAGAACACCACCAGCACCACGACGAGAAACACGAAGGGCAGCGAATAGAGGATTTCCACAAAGCGCATCATCACATTGTCGATGCGCCCGCCGAGATAACCCGACGTTGCGCCGTAGACGACGCCGATGCCGAGCGAGACGAGCGAAGCGGCAAGCCCGACGGCAATGGAAATCTGCCCGCCGAGCATGACGCGCACCATCAGGTCACGGCCGTTGCTGTCGGTGCCGAAGAAGAAATATTTCTGGTCCACCGTCCCTGACAGCACCATGGAGAGCTGGTCAGGAGCGGTTTCCTTGACTTCCGTCGACTTGAACTCGTTTACCCGGTCGAAATAGCGCACCGAGCGCGGATCGATGGGGTTCGCGGAAGTGACTTTGGCGGTAAACACGCCGTTTTCGATCTCGAAGCTTTCGAGTGTCAGGCGGGCGCGCCTTGCCGCTGAAGAGGCGACATGTTCCAGCGTCTTCGGGTCCGGCCGGGGCGACAGGCTCGGCGGTATCGTGACGTAGGAGGCAAACACCTGGTCATAGGCATGCGGCACGAAGAGCGGGCCGGCAAAGGAAAAAAGCCCGATCAGCAGCAGCACGAGGCAGGAGACCATAGCCGCCGTGTTGCGACGAAAGCGCATCCAGGCGAGCTGGCCAAGGCTTCGGCCTTTCATTTCGGGTGCTGTCGCGGAAATAGTGGTCATGTCAGTCATGGCGAACCCTCGGGTCGAGCAGGCCATAGGCGATATCGACCAGGAGATTGAAGGCGATCACAAAGATCGCGACGAGGATGACGGTGCCCATCACCAGCGGATAATCGCGGTTCAGCGCCCCCAGCACGAAATAGCGACCAACGCCGGGAATGGTGAAAATGCTTTCCACCACGGCCGAACCGGTGAGAAGTGCTGCCGCACACGGCGCCAGATAGGAGACGACAGGCAACATCGCCCCGCGCAGCGCATGGGTGACAACCACGACCCGCGACGGCAGGCCATAGGCGCGGGCCGTGCGGATATGGTCGGTATGCAGCGCCTCGATCATCGCGCCGCGGGTAAGGCGCGCAAAGACGGCGAGCTGCGGCAGCGCCAGCGCGATCATCGGCAGGATGAGATATTGCGCCGAACCGTCACCCCAGCCGCCGGCCGGCAGCCAGGAGAGAAGGACGGCAAACACCAGCGTCAGGACAGGGCCAACGACGAAATTGGGCACCGTCACGCCAACGGTTGCGAACGCCATCAGGCCGAAATCGAGCACGCTGTTCTGGCGAAGGGCTGCAATGGTGCCGAGCAGCACGCCGCCAACGAGCGCAATCAGGATCGCCATGGAGCCCAGCTGCATCGAATAGGGCAGCGCCTTGCCGATCAGCTCGGCAACGGTATTGTCCTTGTAGATGAAGCTCGGGCCGAAATCGCCCGTCAGCGCATTGCCGATATAGGTGAGATATTGCCGCCAGATCGGCTGGTCCAGATGGTAGGTCGCCATCAGGTTGGCCATGGTCTGGGGCGGCAGCGGACGTTCCAGATTAAACGGACCGCCAGGCGCAAAGCGCATCAGGAAAAACGAGATCGTCACGACGACGAACACCGTGGGAATGGCGCTCATCAGCCGGCGAAAGACAAAGCTGATCATGGGTCAAAAAGCATGACGCGCGACGACCCTTCCGGGTTGCCGCGCGCCATTCTCCCTCAAGAGTTATTCGGAGACGTTCAAATACTTGGACAGATGCGAGTTCACCGCATTGTCGCTCCAGCCGGAGACACGCGACGCCACGAGCCACAGGTTGGCGGTATTCATGAACGGCGCAATCGGCTGGTCACGGCTGAGAATGGCTTCCGCCTTCTTCAGGATTTCCATGCGCTTTGCCACATCCCGCTCCTCGTTCGACTGCTGCATCAGCGCGTCGAACTCGTCGTTCTTGTACTTGGCGTAGTTGAAGGTGACGTTGGAGCCGACATTCAGCGTCAGGAAGTTTTCCGGATCGGCGTAATCGGCCGTCCACCCGGCGCGGGCGGCATTGAACTTGCCGCCTTCCTGAAGGTAGGCGTAATGCGAGGCCACATCGAGATTGACCAGCGAGACCTTTGCGCCAAACGTGTTTTTCCACATGTCGGCAACAGCCGTTGCGACGCGCTCGTGGTTGGCATTGGTGTTGTAGCGGATCTCGATGTTGAGCGGCTTTTCGCCTTCACCGTATCCAGCTTCCTTCATCAATGCGATGGCCTTGTCCTCGCGGTCGATCTGCGACAGCGACGCCCAGTCCGGCACGGCACCCTCGCCATAGCCTTCCATGCCCGGCGGCACGAGGTGATAGGCCGGCAGCTGCGCGCCGGAATAGATCTCGTTTGCCAGGAAGTCGCGGTCGACAGCCATGGAGAGCGCATTGCGCACCCGCACATCGCTATAGGGCGCTTCACGCGTATCGAAGGTGTAATAATAGGTGGCAAGCGACGGGTTCACATGCACTTGGTCGCCATAACTTTCGCGCAGGCGTTTGATCTGATCGGCGGAGAAATTATAGACGAGGTCCATCTCCTTCGCCTCGAAACGGCGCACGGATGCGGCATCATCATCGATCGGGTAGAAGATCACCTTGTCGAGCTTGACGTTGGCGACATCCCAGTACTGGTCGTTCTTCACGACCGTCAGCGTGTCGTTCGGTACGTGGCTCTCAAGCTTGAAGGCGCCGTTGGAGACCATATTGCCCGGCTTGACGAACTGATCGCCGAATTTTTCGAAATTGGCCTTGGAGATCGGCAGCGCCGTCTGATGCGCCAGAAGCTGCAGGAAGAAAGGCGTCGGGCGTTCGAGCGTGATTTCCACCGTCTTTGCATCCACTGCCTTTACGCCGAGCTGTTCCACGGGAACTTCGCCCTTGTTGACCTTCTGCGCATTCTTGATCGGGTAGAGAATATTGGCATAACCGGCCGCCGTCTTCGGGTCCTCGACGCGGCGCATGGAGAACACGAAATCCTCTGCCGTCACGGCAGAACCGTCAGACCATTTGGCATTGTCGCGCAGCTTGAACGTATAAACGGTGCCATCGTCGGACATGCTCCAGCTTTCGGCAGCACCCGGCACGATCTCGCCCTTGGCATCATAGGTCGTCAGGCCTTCGAACAGATCCTTGACCACGAAGCTTTCGATATCGATGGAGATATGGGCGTAGTCGAGCGTCTGCGGCTCGCCGCTGTTGCCGCGATGAAGAACCGCCTCGGCCAGCGCATTGCTTGCGCCGAACAGAAGCGATCCGAGGAGAATTGTGGTCGCCAACCTGGATTTCATGAATGCCATTTTTCTTTTCCTTCCCCCCAATTTCCTGGGTACAGGCACCGTACAAATGCGAATCTTGATCGCAAAACAAGTGGAACGTCAGCACATTCGACAATATGCAGGCATTTTTGCGACATCAATGCGTCATCCACAACCTACGATCTCCCCCATGATGCGTCACCAAACGCTGACGTTTCCAAAGCTGCATCGCTAAGCCGAAAAAAGCGGTTGCCGGCAAAATGGTTAACGGAAATTAGGATCAAAGGCAGCCATATCTAGAATTTGAGCATTTTTGTCCTTACTGACGTCACTTTATGAAACGAAATGCTCCGCCAGTTGAAATTCAGCTCATCCCCATGGGCATCGAACTGACGGAGACATCATGCGCACATTGTTCTGCGTCGCGCTGGCCAGCGTCATGACCTTTTCGTCCGCCATGGCTGCGGACACTGAAACTGTGAAAAAACGCCGCGCCAACCTGTTCAAGCACGACTATAGCGCCGCCTATACGGTGCAGCGGGTGAGCGTCAAAACCGAATGTTTCCCGGAAAAGCTGGAAGCGATCCTTGCCCATATCGCGGTGGAGACGGGACACAAGCCGGTGGTTACCTCCGGCCACCGCCCGCGGTCCGGCAAGTCACAGCACAGCCATTGTCTGGCCGCCGATATCCGCGTGCCGGGTGTGTCCGATCGCACTGTCATTGCAGCTGCGGCGACGGCACCGGGCATCGGCGGAATCGGCCGTTATTGCAACGGCATCATCCATGTCGACGTGGGGCCGAAGCGCCGCTGGGTCTATTGCTGAGGCAAGAAGCTCATCAGCCGGGCTGCTTCGGCTTGCGCTTGAGGTTGCGACGGATCATGCCGAGATCGGCACCACCCACGGCAAAGGCCGCGGCGAAATAGACGACCATCGCCACGCCGATCAGCGCAAACAGGGCAAGAACCTTCTCGATCAACCGGGTGCCCGGTGCAAGCCAGGGAGCCGCATGGCCAAGCGCATAGCTGAGGGCCGCACACATGATGCCGGTTGCCACGAGCAGCAGCAGAGTGCGCCGGGCAAGCCCCCACTCCCAGACCAGATGGCCGCGCCGCAGCAGCATGGTGAACAGCAGCGCCGTGTTGATCCAGCCGGCGGCGGCTTCTGCCGTTGCAATGCCGCGTTCGGCAATCAACGGGAAAAGCGTGATGGCAAGGCCTGAATTGACGACCACCGACAGCATGGTGAAACGCATCGGCGTCTTGGTGTCCTCGCGGGCATAAAAGCCCGGCTGCAAGGCCTTGATCAGCACGAAGCCCGGCAGGCCGAGCCCGTAGATGGCAAGGATGGAGGCGACCACCGTGGTGTTTTCTGCGGAAAACGCGCCGCGCTCATAGAGAACGCGGATAATCGCATCCGACAGCATCCAGAGCCCGCCGGCGGCCGGCAGCGTCAGGAACAGCACAAATTCCAGCGACCGGTTCTGGATATTGCCGGCCTCCTTCATGTGGCCGGATTTGAGCGCCCGCGACAGTTCCGGCAGAAGCACCACGCCAACAGCAACGCCGACGACGCCGAGCGGCAGCTGGTAGATACGGTCGGCATATTGAAGCGCTGCAATCGCGCCTTCCTTGCTGGAGGCAATCGCCTGACCGATGATCTGGTTGATCTGGGTGACGCCGCCGGTCACCGCTGCCGGCACGGCCAGTATCAGCAACCGCTTCACGTTCGGCGTGATGCGCGGCATGCGAAACCCGATGCTGATGCCGGCATGGCGCACGCCAAAATAGACCACGGCCAGCTGCAAGATCCCGGCGATCAGCACGCTCCAGGAGAGATACCACGCCGTCGACAGCGGATCGGCACCGCTCCACAGCGCGTAAAACAGCGCGCCGATCATCACCACGTTCAAAAAGACGGGCGCAATGGCGGCGGCAAAAAAGTGATGCAGCGAGTTCAGCATGCCGCTCATCATCGCCGTCAGCGACATGCACATCAGATAAGGAAACATCACCGCGGCAAGGCGGATGGTGATCGACATCTTTTCCGCATCGTCGGCAAAGCCGGGCGCGATCACGAAGCGCACCAGAAGCGGCATGGAAAGCTCCATGACGATGGTGATCAGCAGGAGAACGGAAAAGAGAACGCCAAACACTTCCTCGGAAAAGCGCTTGGCGCCATCGATGCCGTTCGCCTCGATTTCCTTGGAAAACAACGGCACGAAGGCGGCGTTGAAGGCGCCCTCGGCAAACAGCCGGCGAAACAGGTTCGGGAACCGGAAGGCGGCGTAGAATACGTCGGCCATCGGCCCGGTGCCGAGCGCTGCCGCCATCAGAGTTTCGCGGGCGAACCCGAACACGCGGCTGCCAAGCGTGGCGCCGCCGACGGTTGCAAACTTCTTGACGAGGCTCATGCTTGTGTCCGTGACTTGGCCAGGGCGGTGTTGGACACGGCGGCCGGATCCGGCGCGATGATGCCCGACGGCATGCCGCGGCGCAACTCGTCCTCCTGCTCGGAAATAACAGTCTTGAGCCGCGTGACGATGGTGCCCTGACGGTTCTCGTTGGTGACCTTCTGGCCGACGAGATCCGTCACGTAGAAGGTATCGATGACCTTTTCACCAAACGTGGTGATGCGTGCCGAGTGAATGTCGAGCGACAGGTCCGCCAAAACAACCGTCATGTCGGCCAGGAGACCGGTGCGGTCGAGCCCTTCCACCTCGATGACGGTGAACTTGTTCGACAGCGTGTTGGAGAGCGTCACCGAAGGATGGACGGTAAAGGTCTTGTTGCGCTTTTTGGAGCGGGCGCGGGTGGCGATCACCTCCGGCAGGCGTTTCTTGCCCGACAGCACGTCCTCGATCATGCGGCCGATGGTGGCGGCGCGGCGCAACTCGTCCTCATCGTTCTGGAATTCACGGCTGATGAGAATGGTGTCGAGCGCACGCCCGTCGGTGGTCGTATAGATCTGCGCATCGGCAATGTTGGCACCGGCCGCCGCGCAGGCGCCGGCAATGATCGACAACAGGCGCGGATGGTCGGGTGCCAGCACCGTGATCTCGGTAATGGCGCGAAAACTGTCGGTGCGCACCATGGTGGCAAGCGCATGGCCGGCCTTGTCCGTCTCGCGGATGAAGCCGACATGGCGCACCTGGTCTTCAAGCGGAACGGAGAGAAGATAGGGCTGGTAATGCAGCTTCGAATAGGTCTTGCGGTCTTTCTGGCTCCAGTCAGACAGCGCCTTGGCCAGCGCCTCCTCGGACGCTTTGGCCCGCTCCTTGCGCGATACTTCCGAAAAACCGCCCGACAGCAGAAGCTCGGTCTCGTAATAAAGCGTGCGCAGCAGCTGGCCCTTCCAGCCGTTCCACACGCCGGGGCCAACGGCACGGATATCGCAGATCGTCAGGATCAGCAGCATCTTCAGCCGGTCGAGCGACTGCACCTTGTCGGCAAAATCGGTGATCGTCTTGCGGTCGTGCAGGTCACGGGTCTGCGCCACCATCGACATCAGCAGGTGCTGGTCGATCAGCCAGGCGACGAGTTCCGTCTGCTTCGGGTTAAGCCCGAAGCGCGGGCAGAGCTTGCGCGCCACGCGGGCGCCTGCAATCGAGTGATCCTCCTGGCGGCCCTTGGCGACATCGTGCAGCAGAACGGCGACATAAAGCGCCTGACGCTCCTCGATATGGGGCATCAGCTTGTTGGCGAGCGGATGTTCGTCGGCAAAACGGCCCTTGTCGATGTTGGAGAGGCCCTCGACGGCGCGGATCAGGTGCTCGTCCACCGTATAATGGTGGTACATGCTGAACTGCATCATCGCGACGATCTTGCCGAATTCGGGAATGAACCGGCCGAGCACGCCGGCCTCGTTCATGCGCCTGAGCGTCAGCGCCGGCTCCAGCCGCGAGGTGAGAATGGAGAGAAACAGCCGGTTTGCCTCGGTGTTTTCCCGCACCTCGTCATTGATGAGATGCAGACCGCGCGTAATCGCCTTCAGCGCATCCGGATGGTATTCCAGCCCGTGCAGGTCTGCCACATGGAACAGCCGGATAATGCTGACCGGATCCCGCTTGAAGACATCGGGAGCGGCGAGCGCAATGCGGCCCTGATCCTCGACAAATTCGGCACTGCCGGGGATCTTGCGGGTGCGTTTGCGAAAACGCGAGATAACGCCGGTAATGCCGGGCGCCGGCTTTGCCTGTTCCTCCTCAAGCGCTGCGCAGAGAATGCGGGTGAGATCACCCACATCCTTGGTGACGAGGAAATAATGCTTCATGAAGCGTTCGACGGCCGAGAGGTTCGGCCGGTTGTGATACCCCAGGCTTTCGGCAATCTCGCGCTGGATATCGAAGGACAGGCGCTCTTCAGCCTTGCCGGTCAGGAAATGCATCTGGCAGCGTACCGCCCAGAGAAAATCCTCCGCCTTCTGGAACAGCCGCCACTCCTGGCGCGACAAAACGCCGAGTTTCACCAGTTCGGCGGGATCGCGCACACGATAATGATATTTGGTGATCCAGAACAGCGTCTGGATATCGCGCAGGCCGCCCTTGCCTTCCTTGACGTTCGGCTCCACCAGATAACGGGTATCGCCGGCTTTCTGATGGCGCTGGTCGCGTTCGGCAAGTTTTGCGACGATAAAATCCGGGCCGCTGTGGCTGACGATTTCGGCTGCGAAGCGTTCCTGCAACTCGTCTGCCAGCGCCTCTTTTCCGCAGAGCAACCGCATTTCAAGGATCGTCGTGCGGATCGTCATGTCCTGTTTGGAAAGCGCAATGCACTCTTCCACCGTGCGGGTGGCATGGCCCACCTTGAAGCCGAGATCCCACAGCACATAGAGCAGGAATTCCACGGCCTTGCGCACTTCTTCCGAATTTTTTACCGGAAGCAGGAACAGAAGGTCGATGTCCGATCCCGGCGCCAGCGTGCCCCGCCCATAACCGCCGACGGCCGTGACCGCCATGCGCGAACCCGATTTCGGATAGACGTGACGGGAGACAAGTGCGTGAATGATCGAGATCAGCTGGTCCTGAACCCAGGAGATGCGCTCGGCGCAATTCAGCCCGCTGCCATCCTCGGAGAGTTTCATCCGTGCCTTGTCGCGCGCCTCGCTGTTGGCGCGGCGCAGGAGAGGCAGAAGCGCTGCCCGGATTTCCAGCATGTTGCCGTCACCGGCGTTGGCGATCGCCTCGCATTCGTCTCTGAGGCGGTCCACATCCAGAAGTTCTGAAAAATCAATCTCGTGTCTTGCCATCTTGCCCTGCCGGTGCCGCTCCCGCAAAGCGCTATAGCTTTTCCGGGCCGGTTTCACAATGAAATCGGCGGCAAACCAAGCGCAACGGCACAATGAACCGCAGATCTTGCCAAGGCGTTTCGCAGCAGAGGCTTTTGCCTGTCAGCGGATGCCGGGAGGCTATTTTGCGTCGAGCTGCTTTTTCAGCGCATAAAGCGCATCCAGCGCCTCGCGCGGCGTCATATCGTCGGGGTTGATCGCCTTCAGCGCGTCTTCCACCTTGGAGGGTCCGCGCTTCTCCTGCTCCTTGCGCACCGCCACCTGGAAGAGCGGCAGATCGTCGATCAGCTGGCTTGCCGGGTTCTTGCGGTCGGCATCTTCGAGCTTGTTCAAGACGTCGCGGGCGCGCGAAACGACCGCCTCCGGCAGACCGGCAAGTTTGGCCACCTGAATGCCATAGGAACGATCCGCCGCCCCCGGCCCTACCTCGTGCAGGAAGATGACATCGCCATCCCATTCCTTCACCCGCATTGTGGCATTCGACAGCCGCCCTAGCTTTTCCGACAGCGCCGTCAGCTCGTGGAAATGCGTGGCAAACAGGCCCCGGCAACGGTTGGCTTCATGCAGGTGTTCCACAGCTGCCCAGGCAATCGACAAGCCGTCGAAGGTCGCTGTGCCGCGCCCGATTTCATCGAGGATAACCAGCGAGCGGTCGGTCGCCTGGTTGAGAATGGCCGCGGTTTCCACCATTTCCACCATGAAGGTGGAGCGGCCGCGCGCCAGATCGTCAGACGCACCGACGCGGGAAAACAGCCGGTCGACGACACCGATCTGCGCGGCCGCTGCCGGCACGAAGGACCCCATCTGCGCGAGAATGGCAATCAGCGCGTTCTGGCGCAGGAAGGTCGATTTACCGCCCATGTTGGGGCCGGTCAGCAGCCAGAGCGCACCAAACCCGCCATCGCTTTTGGGCGACAGATCGCAATCATTGGCGATGAACGCACTGGACGACTGACGCCGCAGCGCCTGCTCCACCACCGGATGGCGCCCGCCCTCGATGTTGAACTGGCGCGAACCATCCACCTGCGGGCGGCAATAGTTCCATTCGTCGGCCAAGAGCGAAAGCCCTGCGGCGACATCAATGACGGCAAGCGCGCGGGCACCGGCCTTGATTGCCTCGGCACTGGCCAGCACCGCCTTCGTCATCGTCTCGAAGGCAGCAAGCTCGATGGTCAGCGCCTGGTTTGCGGCATTTGCGATGCGGCTTTCGAGATCGGCAAGTTCCGTCGTGGTAAAGCGCATGGCGTTCGCCATGCTCTGGCGGTGAATAAAGCGGGCCTTGGCTTCCGGCGTATCGATCATCGGCCCGGCATTGCCGGCGGTCACCTCGATGAAATAACCGAGCACGTTGTTATGCTTGATCTTCAGCGACTTGATGCCGGTTTCCTCGGCATATTGCAGCTGCAGGCCGGCAATCACCCGGCGCGACTGGTCGCGCAGCGCCCGCACTTCGTCGAGGTCCGCGTCTGCACCATCGCGGACGAAACCACCATCGCGTTTCAGCAGCGGCAGATCCTCGGCAAGTGTCTCGCCCAGGTGCTGTTCGAGCGCAAAGGGCAGCGCCTGCAGATCCGTCAGCGCCGCCGACAGTTCCTCCGGCAGCAGCGCGCCGGAAAGCCGCTCGGCCACCTGACGGGCGGCTGACAAGCCCTGGCGGATGCCGCCGAGATCGCGCGGGCCACCACGATCCAGCGCCAGCCGCGACAGCGCGCGCGGCATATCGGGCACATGCTTCAAGGACGCCCGAAGGTCGGAACACAAAGACGGCTCATCAATGAGGAAGGCGACACTATCCAGCCGGCCGTTGATGATGGCGGGATCGGTGAGCGGCGACATCAGCCGTTCGGAAAGCAACCGTGCGCCGCTACCGGTCACGGTGCGGTCGATGGCTTTCAGCAGCGAACCGTCGCGATCGCCCGACAGCGTGCGCGTCAGCTCCAGATTGCCGCGCGTTGCCGGATCGATGAACAGCGTTGAAGCGCCGTTTTCGCGCTCGGGCGTGCTGAGCGGCGGGCGCTCGGCGATCTGGGTTTTTTCCACGTAGGCGACGGCCGCGGCGGCGGCGGCGAGTTCACTGCGCGAAAACGTACCGAACCCATCCAGCGTGCCGACGCCGAAATAACGGGTGATGCGCCCCTCGGCAGTGGCGCTGTCAAACAGCACGCCCGGCTGCGGCACGGCCACGCGGCCGAGAATATCGAAGGTCGCTTTCAGGTCCGGGTCGTGAAACACGGTATCCGGCACGATCAGTTCGCGCGGCTCGATGCGCAGGATATCGGCGAGCAGTCGCAGCGGCGTTGTTTCCGCGACGCGAAAGACGCCCGTGGAAATATCGATCCAGGCGAGCGCCATCTGCGTGTCAGTGCCACCGCGAATGCGGGCCAGCGCCATCAGATAGTTGGATTCCGACGGCGAAAGCAGCTTTTCCTCGGTCAGCGTGCCCGGCGTCACCAGCCGCACCACATCGCGCTTGACGACGGATTTTGAGCCCCGCTTGCGCGCTTCGGCCGGATCTTCCACCTGCTCGCAGACGGCGACGCGATACCCCAGCGAAATCAGCTTTTGCAGATAGTCGTCGGCCGCATGGATCGGCACGCCGCACATCTGGATATCCTGGCCCATGTGCTGGCCGCGGCGGGTGAGCGTGATGCCAAGTGCCCGCGAGGCTTCCACGGCATCTTCGAAGAACAGCTCGTAGAAATCGCCCATGCGATAGAACAGCAGCGAATCCGGGTTGTTCGCCTTGATCTCGATAAACTGCTCCATCATCGGCGTCGCGGAAGCCCGGCTTTCCGCGGTGATGAGTTCGGCTGTATTCCAGACGTCTGATGTAAGGCGTTCCAAGGCGTTTCCGGCCGTTTTCTGTTGCGTGGCGTGACCTGCGACTCTATCGGTTATGCCCCTGACAATACAACAGAGCACGCCCGAAACTTGGGCGATGCCCACAACATGCTGGAGGAGACATGTCTGCCAAGGAGACCCACCCGGCCTCGGGTGCGAACCACAAGCGCGCTTCGGTAACGGAGCAGGAAGCGCTCGATTTTCACAGCAGCGGCCGCCCCGGCAAGCTGGAGATCACACCGACCAAGCCGATGGCAACCCAGCGCGACCTGTCGCTGGCCTATTCGCCCGGCGTTGCCGTGCCGGTAAAGGCCATCGCCGCCAACCCCGATAGCGCCTACGACTACACGACGCGCGGCAACATGGTGGCTGTCATCTCCAACGGCACCGCGATCCTCGGCCTTGGCAATCTCGGCGCGCTCGCCTCCAAGCCCGTCATGGAAGGCAAGTCCGTCCTCTTCAAGCGTTTTGCCGATGTCGATTCCATCGACCTTGAGGTCGACACGGAAAATGTCGACGAATTCGTCAACTGCGTGCGTTATCTCGGTCCCTCCTTCGGCGGCATCAACCTTGAGGATATCAAGGCGCCGGAATGTTTCATCATCGAGAGCCGGTTGCGCGAACTGATGGACATCCCGGTGTTCCATGACGACCAGCACGGCACGGCGATCATTGCCGCCGCCGGCCTCATCAACGCGCTGGAACTGACCGGCCGCGACCTGAAGACCACACGGCTCGTCTGCAACGGCGCCGGCGCTGCCGCCATCGCCTGCATCGAACTGATCAAGGCCATGGGCTTTGCGCCCGAAAACATCATCCTCTGCGACACCAAGGGCGTCATCTACCAGGGCCGCACCGAGGGCATGAACCAGTGGAAAAGCGCGCATGCGGTGAAAACCGACCGGCGCACGCTGGAAGAGGCGATGAACGGCGCAGACGTCGTGCTCGGCCTGTCGCAGAAGGGCGCCTTCAGCGAAGAGATGATCCGCTCCATGGCGGATAAGCCGATCATCTTTGCCATGGCCAATCCCGATCCGGAAATCACCCCGGAGGAAGTCTCGCGCATCCGCGACGATGCGATCATGGCAACGGGGCGCTCGGATTATCCGAACCAGGTGAACAACGTTCTCTGCTTCCCCTACATGTTCCGCGGCGCGCTCGATGTGCGTGCCCGCCAGATCAACGACGCCATGAAGATTGCAGCCGCCAATGCGCTGGCCGATCTGGCCCGCCAGGACGTGCCGGATGATGTGGCCGCCGCCTATCAGGGCGTGCGGCCGCGTTTCGGGCCGCAATACATCATCCCGGTGCCGTTCGATCCGCGCCTCATCTCGGCCATTCCGGTGGCCGTTGCCAAGGCTGCCATCGAAAGCGGCGTGGCGCGCAAGGTGATCGAGGATCTCGACGGTTATGGCCGTGATCTCTCGGCCCGGCGCGATCCGATTGCCGCGACCACGCAAGGCATCTACCAGCAGGTGCGCCGCAGCCCCAAGCGGGTGGTGTTTGCCGAGGCAGAAGAAGAGCAGGTTATGCGCGCTGCCGTCTCCTTCATCGCACAAGGGCTCGGCACCGCCATTCTGCTTGGCCGCGACGACGTGATCCGTTCGACCGCAGAACGGGCCGGCATCGAACTGGATCGCCCGGGCATCGAGATCGTCAACGCACGCCTCTCCACCCGTGTGGAAGCCTATATCGACTATCTCTATGCAAGGCTGCAGCGCGAGGGTTATCTGCTGCGCGACGTGCAGCGCCTCATCCACAACGACCGCAACCACTTTGCCGCCTGCATGGTGGCGCTCGGTGATGCGGATGCCATGGTGACGGGCACGACGCGCAATTATGCAACGGCGCTGTCCGACGTGCGCCGCTGCATCGATGCCAAACCCGGCCACAAGGTCATCGGCGTCTCGCTCGTCGTCTCACGCGGCAGAACCGTCTTCGTGACGGATACTGCCGTGCATGACATGCCCTCTGCCGAGGATCTCGCCGATATCGCCGTGGAAGCGGCCCGCATGGCGCGCCGCATGGGATACGAGCCGCGCGTCGCGCTGCTTGCCTATTCCACCTTCGGCCAGCCGCGCGGCGAACGCTCGGAACGGGTGCGCGAGGCGGTGAAGATCCTCGACCAGCGCCGTCTCGATTTCGAATATGACGGCGAAATGGGCGCCGATATTGCGCTCAATGCCACCCGCATGGAGCAATATCCGTTCACGCGTCTCTCCGGCACCGCCAACGTGCTCGTCATGCCCGCCATCCATTCGGCGGCCATTTCCACGCGCATGCTGGAAGAGCTTGGCGGCTCGACGCTGATCGGCCCGCTGCTCGTCGGTCTCGACAAGTCGGTGCAGATCACCTCTATGGGCGCCAAGGACAGCGATATCGTCAACATGGCAGCCATTGCCGCCTATAACGCCGGGTCCTGAACTCCCGTCACACCAAATAAAAAGCCGGCGGACTGGAAGGTCCGCCGGCTTTTAATCGGAACAGGCGGCCAGGGCTCAGCTGGCAAAACGCCCGGCATCGGCCCCGTAATAATTGATATAGCGGCCTGAAATCGCCTCGATCGGCAGGATCACCAGCACATCGGTGGTATTGAACGCCTGATCGACGACGGCGCCGTGGCCGACCATGGCTCCCAGCCGCAGATACCCCTTGACCAGCGGCGGCATCGACATCAGCGCCCGCTTCGGATTGATCGCTTCGGCCGGCATCAGGTCCATTTCGCAAAACAGATCGGACTTGGCAGAGGCTGCCCAATCGCCCTTGGCGCAGACCGTCTGATGCAGGAAGGACAGCGCCAGCGCATGCTCCTCCGGCCGCACGCCCGGAAACGAGGCGCAACCGAACATGGCATGGATATTGTGCTTCAGCGCATAGGCCCAGTTGCCCTGCCACAGCAGTTCCACCGTGCGTTTGGTGCGATAGTTCGGCAGCACGCAGGAACGGCCAAGCTCCATGAAGCGCTTGTCGGGATGGCGCGCCAGAAGCGGATCGATATCGAATTCGCAGGCCGAATAGAAACCGCCATGATTGACCGCCACATCCTGGCGCAGGAGACGGTAGGTGCCGACGATCTGGTCTTCCGGATCGCCATAAAGCGCCGTATCGACCACCAGAAGATGGTCGCAGATATCATCGAAGCTATCGATGTCGCGACCGCGGCGCATGGCCTCGGGCGGCAGCTGGGCATGCATTTCCTCGACGAACACCCGGTAGCGCAGCGCCTGGGCTGCATCCACTTCGCGGGGGTTGCGGGCAAGCCGGGTTTCCAGGCTGCCGATCCGGCCCAGAACGTCGGTGCGGGCCTGCGGGCGCGACGGGCTCTGCTCGGCACCAAACGCGATGTCGCGATCAAGCAATTCGATAGTCATGACGTTTCGTCCGTCTCTGATGATTGTCTTCATAGAACATCAAAGTGCAACAACAACGTGACAAACCGAATTCCGGCAAAAGAAAGGCTGAAACGCATTATATGACAGCTGTCAGGCGGAGGCCGCCATGACCAGTTCCACCTCGCGCAGAAGGACCTGCGGATCGATCGGCTTTTGCAGGACCCGGCGCGCGCCTTGCGCCAGCATCTTGTCCTGGAGAACGGCATCCATTTCGCCGCTGAGCACAAGAACCGGGGCGATCATCCGGCGAGCGCCATTGTGGCCGTTGGCCAGCAGCGGCAGCACCTGCGCCAGGTCGCCACCGGGCATGTGAATATCGGAAATGATGAGGTCTGGATGCCTCTCACCCAGGGCCGCCTCCTGCAGTGCGGCAAGATCAGACACATGATGAACGACACACCCGGCCTTCTGGAGGATCGAGCCAACCATCATGGCGCTCACCGGATCGTCCTCGGCAAGCAGCACGGAAAGCTGCCGGCGCGTCAGGATCGGGGCCTGTGGCCGCGCCTGCGTGCGCATGTCGGAGGGCGAACGGCCCTCGCCGCCGCCAAGCCTGCCGCGCAGCACGTCGACCAGCGACTGTTCGCGCAGCGGCCGGATCAACCAGGCGTCATAACTGTCCCAGGGTTGGGCTGCACGCTCCTCGGGGCTCACCAGAAGGATGCGGCGCATGCCGTGCGCTTGCGTCAGCAACGCAACCGAGCCCTCCGTGCGATGATCGACGATCATATCGGTAAAGGCCATGCCCTGTCGGGCCAGCTGGCCAATGGTCTGCTCCGCTTCGGCGGGCGTGCGCGCATGGCGGCAACGGCCGCCCAGTGTTTCGATGGTGGCGATGGTGGCCGCCGCCGCCGGGCCCGTCGGCGCAATCAAAAGCACGCGCGACGAGCGCAGCAGCAACATGCGGTCATTGCCTTCATTGCCCGCCTTGACGAAGACAGCAGGGAACCGGATGGTGAAGGTGGTGCCCTTGCCCTTTTCGCTGTCGACAGACAGTGATCCGCCGAATTCGTTGAGGATGCGGGTGGCAATCGAAAGGCCAAGGCCGGTGCCGCCGCTGCGGTCCATCGCCTCTCCGGCCTGTTCGAATTCGGCAAAGATGTGCCGCTGCGCTTCCGCCGTCATGCCCGGCCCCGTATCGGCAACGGTAATCACCACATGGCCGCCATCCATGCCGACACGGGTCAGCACACCCCCCTCATGGGTGAACTTGACGGCATTGCCGATGACGTTGAACAGCACCTGTCGCAGGCGTGCCGGGTCAAAATCCATCAGCGTCGGCACATCGAAGGCAACAGTCGAGCCGATCTCGATTGATTTTTCATGGGCGCGCGGGGCGAGCATTTCCACGACGCTTTCCAGCAGCTGGCGCAGGTTTTCCGCGCGGCTGTTCAGCCGGAAACGGCCGGCCTGCAGGGTGGCGAAGTCGAGAAGATCATCGACAAGCTGTGCCATCGCAAGGCCCGCCTGGTGGACGCCGCCGATATAGTTCTTCTGCTCCAGCGTCAGGCTGGTCTGTTCCAGCAGATGGCTCATGCCGAGAATGCCGGTCAGCGGCGTGCGCAATTCATGCACCACGGTTGCCATCTGCCGGGTTTTCGAGGCGCTTTCCTCCTCCGCATGCAGGCGCGCTTCTTCGCGCTGATGGGCAACATCGCGCTCTGCGGTCACATCCCGCCCGATGCCATAAACGAGAACGGCGCGCGAGGCCGGATCCTGCAGGACAACATCCTGCCAGGAAAAGATGCGCATGCCCTCGACTGTGGGGACCTCGATATCCTTCGGCTGCAGCAGCGGTTCCGGCGCAAGTGCGATCCCCAGTTCGTCCGGCAGGCGGCCTTCCGGGGCGCCACAGCCGGTCAGCAGGCGGAACGTCAGGTTGGATCCCTTGACCACCCCGTTTTCAGCGCGCACCAGAGCAGGATTGGAAAACAGATCCTGACTGGCAAGAAAGGCAAGCGGCGCAATGGCGGCATGAAGCTCCGGCACGTTTACCGATCCGTGTTCAAGATAAACACCGCCATCTGTCAGGAATCGGCTCATCGCGTTCGTTCACTCCGCAGGACCTGCTTCACGACCCCTCCTGCCAATCTGGTCATCGTAAGAAAGCGATTCGAGGACAGCAGTGATGATCGGTGAATACGCGCATGACGCATAATTAGCACAGGTTCCTTCTCAAAGCGTATCACTTCAAGCGTAAAGTTTATGCGCGCTTGCGTCTAGATCCTAGCAGTTCATCAAGAATGACGCATCCGGCACCTATTGTTATAAAGCTGTCTGCCAGATTGAATACAGCAAAAGACCATGTTTGGGTATGAAAGAGAATATAATCTACAACATGCCCATAAAACAGGCGGTCGAGAATATTACCGATGGCGCCTGAAATAATCAGCGCAAAACCGAGATGGGCAAACATCCGGTCTTTTGGCGTGCGATGCCAGAGCCACAGCACAAAGGCGACGATGACGAGGCGCATGGTGACGATGAACCATCCCTCCATGTCCGACAGCATGGAAAAGGCAACGCCGAGATTATAGGTGCGGTAGAGCGCCAGCACCGGCAGAAGCGGAACAGCCTCCTGCAACGGCAGGAAGGCCTCCACCGCCACCTTGATCAACTGGTCGAGAAGGACGGCAACGACAATGAAGACGGCAATCGGGACGGGCCGCGACAGAAGTGTCCGGGTTGCAACTGGCTCTGTCATCGGGCCTCCAGGCTGAGCAGGTGCCGGCGTGCCTCAAACAGCATGACGGCGGTGGCAACCGCAAGGTTGAGCGAATCGGCAAGCCCCTGCTGGGGAATGCGTGCCAGACGGTCAGCCGCCTTCGCCAGGTCATCCGGCAGGCCGGACTGTTCGTTGCCCATCAGAAGGATGGTCGGTTTCGGCTTATAATCGATCGTGCGGTAATCGACGGCGCCAGCCAGATGCGTGGCCACCACCTGCGCACCGGATTTTCTGGCAAAGCCGGTGAACTCACCGACAGAAGCCCGGTAGAGCGGCATGGCAAAGATCGAGCCCATTGTGGCGCGCACCGTCTCCAATGAAAACGGATCGGTGCATTCGCCAACGAGGATGACACCCGATGCGCCGGCGGCATCGGCCGTGCGGATGATCGTGCCGAGATTGCCGGGATCACGCACCCGGTCGAGCGCCACGAAGGTCTGCCCCAGTTCCGGCCGCAGATCGGAAAGCCGCTTCCACTGCTGCTCGAAAATGCCGACGACCATCTGCGGATTGTCGCGCCGCGTCACCGAAGACAGCACTTTTTCGCTGACCTCCAGCACCAGCCCGCCGCGCGCCACCGTCTTTGCCGCCACCTGCTCGACCAGCGGCTTGCCCTTGGCAGCCTTGGCATAAACCAGCGTGCGGATTTCAAAACCCAGTTCCAGCGCGTCGATGACGAGCTTTAAACCCTCCGCCATGAAGGTGCCGGTTTCCTCGCGGTCCTTCTTGTTGGAGAGAGCCTTGATGTCCTTGATGATCGGATTGGCAAGGCTGGTGACTTCCTTCACCTGCCCCACCCGGCCGGTACCGGGCCGGCGGTCGTCGTTTGTCATGTGCGCACCCAGCGGCTGAAGAGAGAGGTGGAAAGCGTGCGCCCGGGCGTGTGGCCGTCAAGGCCTGCCTCGCGGATCACAAGCTCACCGGATTCGACGGCGCCGCCCGCGCCGCGCATGGTCTCGCGCATCAGCTCGTGGATCGAATAGAAGCTGGCGCGGATCGAATAGGCCGTCAGCACCAGGCCGATGGCGTTCGGCGACAGGATCTCGCGGCACACATCGAGCATCAGCGGCAACTGTTCGAAGAGATGAAACACTTCGCCGTTCGGGCCGCGACCGAATTTCGGCGGATCGGCGAGAATGATGTCATAGCGGTTGCCGCGACGTTCCTCGCGCAGGATGAACTTCATGGCATCCTCGCAGATCCAGCGGATCGGCGCCTTGTCGAGCCGCGACAGAGCCTGATTTTCGCGCGCCCAGCCGATGGCCTTCTTGGAGGCATCCACATGGGTGACTTCGGCGCCGGCAGCAGCTGCCACCAGCGAGGCGACGCCCGTATAACCAAAGAGGTTCAAAACCTTGATCGGCCGACCGGCCTTTTCAGCCTGTTCCTTGACGAAGGCCCAGTGGACGAGCTGCTCGGGAAACACGCCGACATGGCGAAAGGCGGTAAAACGGCCGAGAAAATCGACGCCAAGCAGCGCCATCGGCCAGGTTTCGCCAAGCGCTTCCCTTGGAAACCGCCAGCGGCCCATGCCGTCCTCGTCGGTGTCGCCGGTAAAGATCGCATCGGCGTTTTCCCAGACATGGGGGCCAAGCGTCGGCTGCCACAGCGCCTGCGCTTCCGGGCGCACGATGCGGTAAGGCCCGTATTGCTCCAGCTTCAGTCCGGCACCGCTGTCGATCAGGTGGAAATCGCCGGCAGCCTCAGACGAAAGAATGACAGGCACGCGCTCGGCCGGCAGATCGCCGCTGCGCTTGAGAAGCGGGCGCACCTCCACGGGCGGCAGCGCCGCCGGTTCAGGCCGTGCGGACTTGCTCTCCGACCTTGCCGGCGATTTTGCCGATGTCTTTGCCGGCGCACGGCTTTCTGCCCGCACGCGGTTTTGCGGGTCGCCGGCATTTTTGGATAGGGATCTCGGCTCGCGCCGTTCAAATTTCTTCTTCAACGCGTCTCGTCCGCTGATGTCTGGTCTGTCGGCAGCAAATAGCATTGGCCAGCCCCTTGGCAAAGCGCTTTCCGGTCTGCGATACAGGAAGGTGAACGGTCGTTAGAGGAGCACGGCCGGCACGATCGGCAATTTGGAGCGCGCCCAAGTGCTCCCACAGGGACGCACGGCGCTTTGGGAGGAGAGCCATGGACATTGTTGGAGAAGAACGCATTGCCGCACCGCGCCCGGTGGTCTGGGCAGCGCTGAACGATCCGGAAATTTTGAAACAGTGCATTCCGGGCTGTCAGACGCTGGAGCAGGCCTCGCCGACGGAACTTGCGGCCACCGTCAAGATCAAGATCGGCCCTGTCTCGGCCAGTTTCAGCGGCGAAGTCACCCTCACCGACATCAATGCGCCCGAGAGCTATCGCATTTCCGGTGAAGGCAAGGGCGGCATAGCAGGCTTTGCCAAGGGATTTGCCGATGTGGTGCTGCGCGAAGACGGCGATGACACGATCCTCACCTACAAGGCGGAGGCGCAGGTGGGCGGCAAGCTCGCCCAGCTCGGCTCACGCCTGATCGGCTCCACCTCGCAAAAGCTGGCGCAGCAGTTTTTCGCCAATTTCAATGCAGCAGTGGGAGAGCGCGTCAGCGACCTCTAAAAACCTTCTCGACTGGCGCTTCAGCCCTTCGCGGGCGGAAGCGTCAGCGCCGGAGATGCCGAGTTTCTCGCCGGTGTGGTGGCATTGCTCGCCGGTCCGCCCTGGTGGCGTTTCAGCGCCTCGCGCGCTTCAATGCGGGCCTGGCGACGGTATTTGCCCTGGGCGATCCAGGTGGCGACAGAGCCCAGCAGCATGCCGAAGATCACCGCCAGAAACAGGAAAACGAAGAACGGGCCGCTCAGCGCAAGCACGGTATCCTGAGGCTCAAACGGGTTCAGCGCCAGCGTCACCACCTGCCGGTTGGCCACGCACAGCACGATCAGCACGATCGCAAGCGGCACGAAAACCACCAGACTGACGATTTTCTTGACCCGGTTCATCGATAGCTCCTGGCGAATTTGAACGGCGAAGCACCGCCGGTTGCGGTGCTTTCAAGGGTAACGAGGATAGCGCCCGAACCGGCGCTTTCAAGGCAGGCTCAACGCCGGAGCGCTGCAAAGACGCAATCAATCGGCGTCTTCGTCTTCCTCGTCGGCCAGATCCGGGTTCAGCCGCTCGCGCAACTCCTTGCCGGTCTTGAAGAAGGGCACCCATTTTTCCTCGACGAACACCGTTTCACCGGTGCGCGGGTTGCGGCCGGAGCGCGATGGGCGGTTTTTCACGGAAAATGCGCCGAAGCCACGCAATTCGACCCGATTGCCCCCCGCCAGCGCATCGGTGATCTCGTCCAGAACCGCATTCACGATGTTCTCGACGTCGCGGTGATAGAGGTGCGGATTTCGTGCCGCGACGATCTGCACCAGTTCTGACTTGATCACGATTTCCCCCTGAAAGGATTAGACTTTCACTGCCGCCCAACCTGCCAAACCGAGACCAGACCGTCAAGGAACAAGTTTCCCGCACCCCATCCGCGTATGGCATTGGAAAGGCTGCTTACGTCAAGACCCATCAGTCCGGCAATGCCTGCTGCAGAGGCAAGCGACAGGAAGGAGGATTGTTCGGCCTTCTTCCACTCGACGATCGGCAGCTTGTCGTCCACGCCGCGCGAGGCCAGATAGCTGCGGATCTCCGGCGTTCCGCCCAATTGATCGACCAGTTTCACCTTCAGCGCCTGGCGGCCGGTAAAGATGGTGCCGTCGGCAAGTTTCAGCACCTCGTCGCGCGTCATGCCGCGCCGGTCGGCCACCAGATCAACGAACCAGTCAAAACTGTCCATCACCATGGCGCGGATCATGGCCTTGGCGTCGTCGCTGGCCGGATGGAAGGGCGAAGGCTCGGCCTTCAGCGGCGCCGACTTGATCTCGTCGAGCGACACGCCAAGCTTTTCCAAGAGCGGCTGCACCTGCGGATACTGGAAGATGACGCCGATCGAGCCGGTGATCGAGCTTTCACCGGCGACGATATTGTCGCCGGCAGAGGCGATCATGTAACCGGCGGAGGCGGCAAGGGTGCGAATGTCGGACACAACAGGCTTTTCGGCCGCCACCGCGCGCAGCGCCTTGAAAATACGCTCGCCGCCATAGGTCGTGCCGCCCGGCGACGAAATGGAAACGACGAGCGCCTTGGCCTGGCTGTTCTTGGCGATCGCCTCCAGCCGCTCGACCAGTTCGTCGTCATCGGTGATCATGCCGGAAATTTCAACGCGGGCCACGTGCGGCGCCACGGTCCCGCCGCCGCCTGCTGCATACCGGTAGACGGAAAAACCGATGGCAACGAGGAGCAGGGCTGCTGCCACGCGCCAGAAGGTAAGCTTGCGACGCAGCATCCGCCGATCGGCAATGGCCAGTTGGTCCATGGATTCCTCGCTTGTTTCACTCTGTCGGGCCGGCTGTTCTCAAAAAGGCTGCCCGGGTCGATCCCGACCACGAGCCTTGCGTCATAACACGGCAGGTCGGTCGCATAAATCCTTGTCGCGCAGAGCACGCCAACCGTGTCCTTCGCGCCGCACACAGGCAAGAATGGCGACCGGGCAGGCCTCCATTACACGAAATTGTGTCGGCCTTTATTGTTTCTTGATGGATAAAAGCCATATTGGAGTTGGAGGAAGCCCATCCTGTTCCGCCTCCGCCTGGCGCAGACATTCTGCACTGGGAGGCCCCTAAAGGTTTCAATGCTGCAGAAAACAACAACACAGCACGGATCGACGCTCATGGACGCGCGCACCAATGCCTATATGGCGGCGATGGCGCATTCCAGACGCGTGCGCAGACTGCGCGTGCTGCTGCCGGTGGCAGCGACGATCATTTCGGCGATCTTCATCGCCGTCTCCGTCGTGCGCACCTACCTGCCCGAAAATCTCACCATCCAGAGCGCCACCATTGAAGATGGCAAGATCGTCATGGAAAGTCCGGCCATTGCCGGGCGCAACGAAAAGGGCATCAGCTACTCGCTGACGGCCACGCGCGCCCTGCAGGATCTGACCGACCAGAACATGATCACGCTCGAAAACGTCAAGGCAGCCATGCCGATGAATGAAGACGTGATTGCCCGTGTGACGGCGCAGGGCGGCATCTTCGATCGGTCCAAGGACCGGCTCAACATGACGAAGCCGTTCCAGGTGAACCTCAGCAACGGCATTACCGCCGATTTCCAGACCGCCTTCCTCGATGTGCCGCAAAGCACGATGGAAACGACCGACCCCGTGAAGATCACCACGGACAAGGCCTCCATTGTTGCACAGACGATGAAGATGTCGGATAAGGGACGTACCATCACCTTCGCGGGTCAGGTCCAGGTCAATCTGGCAGGCGCCGCTCTCACCAACCAAGGCAACCAGAGCCCGGCCCCATGACCCTTTGCCGCCCCTTCGCACACCCCTTCGCCGCCCGGCTCATCACCGGCCTGGCGCTCGTCTGTCTTGCCACAACGGCATCGGCGCAGACGACGACGAAAAAGATGGACGGCATGAAGCTGTCCAAGGATCAGCCGATCCAGATCCAGAGCGACCAGCTCGAGATCAAGGATGAGGAAAAGAAGGCCTATTTCACCGGCAATGTGCAGGTGGTCCAGGGCGCCACGACCATGCATTCCGGCACCATGGTTGTGCTGTACAAGGGTGAAGGCAGCACTGTTTCTTCCGGCCAGACCGATATCGACAAGATCTTCATCGACAACAAGGTGCTGCTCACATCGGGCACGCAGCAGGCAACCGCCGATAGCGGCGTCTTCGACATGGCCTCGCAGACCTTCGTTCTCACCGGCAAGCAGGTTGTGCTGTCGGATGGTCCCAATGTTTTCAAGGGCTGCAAGCTGACCGTGCTGATGAACACCGGTGAAGCCAAGCTCGACAGCTGCGGCGGCCGTGTCGAGATCATGCTCGACCCGAAGTCCCGCCCGCAGCAGCAGCCGAAGCCTTAGAGAAACCGAACATCACGATGTCCCTGTTTTCAAGGCGCCCCAAGGCGGGCGCGACCGAAGCTTTCGACCCGCGTGACAAGGCGCGGTACGAAGGCACGTTGATTGCGCACAGCCTGTCGAAGACCTATGACACGCGCCGTGTGGTGAACGGCGTATCGATGATCGTACGCCGCGGCGAAGCCGTGGGTCTGCTGGGTCCGAACGGCGCCGGCAAGACCACCTGTTTCTACATGATCACCGGTCTCGTCGGTGTCGATGAGGGCATGATTGCCATCAACGGCAATGACGTCACGCATATGCCGATGTACCGGCGGGCTCGCCTTGGCGTTGGCTACCTGCCGCAGGAAGCCTCGATCTTCCGAGGCCTCACCGTCGAGGAAAACATCCGCGCCGTGCTGGAAGTGCATGAGCGCGACCGCCAGAAGCGCGAGCGCAAGCTCGACGAGCTGCTGGAAGAGTTTCACATCGAGCGTCTGCGCAAGTCGCCGGCCGTCGCCCTGTCGGGCGGTGAACGCCGCCGCCTGGAAATTGCCCGCGCGCTTGCCACCGACCCCGCCTTCATGCTGCTCGACGAACCCTTTGCCGGCGTCGACCCGATCTCCGTTTCCGATATCCAGAATCTCGTCCGTCACTTGACGGCGCGCGGTATTGGCGTTCTGATAACGGACCATAATGTGCGCGAGACGCTGGGACTGATCGATCGCGCCTACATCATCCATGCCGGTGAAGTGCTCACGCATGGTCGCGCCGAAGATATCGTCAACAATGCCGATGTCCGTCGTCTCTATCTGGGCGACAAATTCAGTCTCTGACACAAACCTGACAAGAAATTTACTTTCGCGTCACCTCTGCGCTTGACCAAATCTATTAAAAAAGCAATTTTTGGGCCAAGTGCTCTGCGTGATCCTGCGTGTCGGTGACAAAGGGTGCGAAAGGGGGATTTGTACGGGAGTTCAGCGTCCGCCATGGCATTATCCGCCAGCCTTTTCCTGCGTCAGAGCCAATCGCTGATCATGACGCCACAGCTGATGCAGTCCATCCAGCTGCTGCAGATGACCCATATCGAGCTTAATCACTTCATTGCGCAGGAAGTGGAAAAGAACCCGCTGCTGGAAATTGCGCCAAATGAGAGCGAAACAGGCAGCGATTATGCCGATTCTGCCGAATCCTATGGCGACGGCACAGCATCCTTGGGCGACGGGCATGGCGAGGCATCCGATGGCGGCAGCGATGCCGACTGGTTCGACAACGGGTCTGCCCGCCACGAACAGCTGAGCGAACGGCTGGACGCCAATTTCGAAAATGTCTTCCAGGACGATGTCGCACCCCGTGGCGCCGATGCGCCGGAGTTGATCAGCCAGTGGAAATCCATGCCCGGCGCCGATGCCGGCGAAAGCTACGATCTCGACGACTTCGTCGCCGGTGTCGTGACGCTGAAGGATCACCTGACGCAGCAGGCCCCGTTCCTGCTGCCAAAGCCCGCCGACATGCTGATTGTCCAGCACCTCATCGACCAGCTCGACGAAAACGGCTATTTCCACGGCGATACAGCCGATATCGCCGGGCGGCTCGGCACGTCGCAGGGCGCCGTCGAAGCCGTGTTGACTGCTGCCCAGACGCTTGATCCGCCGGGAATATTCGCCCGCTCGCTCAGTGAATGCCTGGCCATTCAACTGCGTCAGAACGACCGTTTCGACCCGGCCATGCAGGCACTGATCGCCCATCTCGACCTGCTTGCCAAACGCGATTTTGCAAGCCTGCGCAAGATCTGCGGCGTCGACGACGAAGACCTGATGGACATGCTCGCCGAAATCCGCGGCCTCAATCCGCGCCCCGGCGCAAGTTTCCAGACCGGCATGTCCGAGGCGATCATGCCCGATATCGTCGTGCGCGCCGGTGCCGACGGCGCCTGGCTGGTGGAGCTGAACCCGGACACGCTGCCGAAGGTGCTGGTCAACCAGGCCTATTTCCAGACGGTCTCGAAAAAGGCGACGCGACCGGGCGAGGACCAGAACTTCCTCTCCGAATGCATGCAGACCGCCAACTGGCTGACCCGCAGCCTCGACCAGCGCGCCAGGACGATCATGAAGGTGGCAACCGAGATCGTGCGCCAGCAGGATGCCTTCCTGCTCCACGGCGTCGATCACTTACGCCCGCTTAACCTGAAGACTGTCGCCGACGCCATCAAGATGCACGAATCGACCGTCAGCCGCGTCACCTCGAACAAATACATGCTGACGCCGCGCGGCCTGTTCGAGCTGAAATATTTCTTCACCGTCTCGATCAACTCGGCCGAAGGCGGCGACAGCCACTCGGCAGAAGCGGTGCGCCACCGCATCCGGCTCCTCATCGAAAAGGAAAGTCCCGATGCCGTTCTTTCCGACGACGACATCGTTATCAGCCTGAAAGACGGCGGCGTGGAACTGGCACGTCGCACGGTTGCCAAGTACCGGGAAGCCATGAACATTCCCTCCTCCGTGCAGCGGAGGCGGGAAAAGCGTGCCCGCGCAAAGCTTGCCGCCTGCTGATCACGCCTCATCACCATTTGGTCAGGAGGGCGTGGCGCCATCGGGCAGGCGTGCCCCCTTCAGATCCGGCGCCTTGCGTGCGCCAGCCCATCCGCTGGGTGACACCGCCTACCCCAAGCGTTGACTTTCAGGGCGTGCGCCGCTAGAAGCGCGCCGCACCGGCAATTCAGGTCAGGGTCGCCCCGAAGGTAACGCTTGATAAAGGGCAATCGAGATTGAAATCGGCTTAGCCATGCGAGAGACGCTTGGATGAGTGGACCGCTTGACGTAGACTGGCAACGCAAGTCACGACAAGAAGGAAAGAATTCCATGAGTGTGCGTGTATCCGGAAAGCATATGGAAATCGGCGAGACGTTCAGAAAACGGATCGAGGACCATATCGGGGAGGCGGTTACAAAGTACTATGACGGCGGCTATTCGGGGCAGGTGATCGTTGAGAAATCCGGCTCCCGTTTTGCAACGGACTGCAAGCTGCACCTCGATACCGGCATCGTGCTGCATGCCGCAGGCGAGGCCAACGATCCGCAGGTAAGCTTCGACGCAGCGGCCGTGCGCATTGAAAAGCGCATCCGCCGCTACAAGCGCAAGCTGCGCGACCACCATGCTGGCGAAAGCCAGAATGGTTATGCCGAAATCTCCTACACGGTGATGGACAGCGTACCTGATGAGGCAGACGAAGTGCCGGAAGACTTTGCGCCAACGATCGTGGCGGAAAGCTCCAAGCCTCTGAGGACCATGACAGTCGCAAGCGCTGTGATGGCGCTCGACATGACTGACGAACCGGTTCTGTTTTTCCGGAATCCGGGCAAGCAGTTGAACATTGTTTACCGCCGCAACGACGGCAATATTGGTTGGATCGACGCCGCCAGTATCAAGGGATAGCCTGACGGGAGTGCCTTCGGGCACTCCCAATCCCCTTCGGGGGCAGAAGGAAGAAAAGAATGGCGTTGGCAGACCTGTTGCAACAAGATGCGATCCTCCCGGCCCTGAAGGTGAATTCCAAGAAGCAATTGCTGCAGGAACTGGCGTTGAGAGCTTCCAAGCTGACCGGCGTGCCGGAGCGGGAAATCTTCGACGTCATCTTGCAGCGCGAGCGGCTGGGCTCCACCGGCGTCGGGCATGGCATTGCCATTCCGCACGGCAAGCTCGGCACGATCGGCTCGATCAAGGGCCTGTTTGCCCGTCTGGAAACGCCTGTCGATTTCGAGGCGCTGGACGATGAACCGGTCGATCTGGTGTTCCTGTTGCTCGCCCCGGAAGGTGCTGGCGCCGATCACCTGAAGGCGCTGTCGCGTATTGCCCGCGTGCTGCGTGACCAGGAACTGGTGGCAAAGCTGCGCGCCACCGATTCGGCCTCGGCCATCTACGCCTTCCTCAACGAAGAACAGGCCTCGAACGCCGCCTGATTTTGTCGCCCTGTCTGCGGCCGCTGGCCGCACCGTGCGAAACCCAAGCCTTCACCCCCACAAAAAAGGCCCGCCTCCTTATCGGAAACGGGCCTATTCTTAGTGCGAGATGACGACGGTCAGTTGCTGTCGCCAGCAGCTGCTGCTGCGTCACCGGTTTCCACAGCCTTCGGGCCGCCCTTGGAGACGCCGACCATCGCCGGGCGCAGCACACGCTCGCCGATCACGTAACCGGCCTGCACCACCTGCATCACCGTGTTGTTGGCAACCGTCGTGTTGGGGATCTCGAACATCGCCTGATGGAAGTTCGGATCGAATTTCTGGCCTTCCGGCTCGATCTTTTTCACGCCGTGGCGCTCCAGCGCCGAGAGCATGGCGCGCTCGGTCATGTCGACGCCTTCGATCAGCGCCTTCAGGCCCGCATCGCCGGTGTCCTTCGTTTCGTCCGGAATGGAATCGAGCGCCCGGCGCAGATTGTCGGACACGGCCAGCATGTCGCGGGCAAAGGCCGTCACGGCATAGGACTTGGCGTCCTTGATCTCGCGGTCGGTGCGCCGGCGCAGGTTGTCCATCTCGGCGGCAAGCCGCAGGAAGCGGTCGCGCAGCTCGGCATTCTCAGCCTTCAGGGTTTCGATCGGATCGGGCGCCTGCGCTTCGGTGTTCTCCGTCGCGCTCTCGTCCAGCGCCGCAGCCACGGCTTCGGCCGTGTTCTCGTTCGCTGTTGCGTCAGGTCCGTTTTTGGTCGTCTCGTCGGTCATGACGTTCTCCGGTAGAGGGTTGGGATTTGTGCCCGATATCGAGGTTTGCGCCTCAAAAATCAAGACGCAAGGCCGATTAAGCGCAAGGAGAGCGACATGGGCGTGAAGGCGGTCAGAGCGGCTTGCGCGTCAACCGGGCCAGAAGCTGGGCAGTATAGTCCACCATGGGGACAATACGCGAATAATTGAGCCGCGTCGGGCCGATGACGCCGACGGCGCCAACGATCCGGTCTTCCTCGTCGCGGTAGGGGGCAACGATGAGCGACGAGCCCGACAGCGAAAAAAGCTTGTTCTCAGAGCCGATGAAGATGCGCACGCCCGGCCCGCTCTCGGCCAGTTCGAGGATTTCGATCAGGCTGTCCTTCTTTTCGAGATCATCGAACAGAAGCCGCAGGCGGTCGAGATCCTCGGCGCCGCCAAGACCCTCAAGCAGGTTTGCCCGGCCGCGCACGATGAGGCGGGTGGGTTTGCCCTCCTCATTGTCTCCCGACCAGATGGCAAGGCCGCGCTGGACGAGATCCTGCGACAGCGCATCCAGTTCCGTCAGCACCTCGTCCTTCAGGCTTTTGAGCTGCGTGCGCAGTTCCGGCAGCGTCTGGCCGGCCAGATGCGCGTTCAGAAAATTGGCCGCTTCCGTCAGCTGCGAGGAGGTAACGCCCGCCGGAAGCTCGATGATCCGGTTTTCCACCTGGTTATGCTCGCCCACCAGGATCGCAAGCGCCTTCGTCGGCTCAAGCCGGATGAATTCGACATGTTTCAGCACGGAATCGCTTTTGGCCGTAATCACGATGCCGGCCCCGCGCGACACGCCAGACAGCATGCGGGTTGCCTCGGTCATCAGGCTTTCCATCGGCTGGGCCCGGTCGACGGCGCGGATCTGCCGCTCGATATCGGCCTGCTCGTCGACGGAGAGATCGCCCACCTGCATGAAGGCATCGACGAAGAAACGAAGCCCCGTCTGTGTGGGGAGCCGGCCGGCACTGACATGCGGCGCATAGATGAGGCCAAGCTCTTCCAGATCGCTCATGACATTGCGCACGGAGGCCGGAGACAGCGACATCGGCAACAGCCGCGAAAGGCTGCGTGAGCCAAGCGGTTCGCCGGTATCGAGATAACTTTCCACGATGCGGCGGAAGATCTCGCGCGAGCGGTCGTCCAGCAAGGCTGTGCTGCCCTGCCCTGAACCCGGTGTATGAACGCCCATCTGCCGCATGTCTTCCGATCAATGACTTTTCCATGACAAATATAATGGCTCTCTAGCCTTTGGCAAAACGGAATCCGCGTAGCGCGCGGCAAACAACCCTTTCGATACCGGGTTTTTCTTTGCAAAAGCGCGGTCAGCGCCTTAAGACGCCTGCACAGACCCTTCAGGAGAACCCCATGCGACCTTCAGGCAGAAAAACCGACCAGATGCGCAAAGTCAGTTTCGAGCGCAACGTTTCGAAACACGCGGAAGGCTCCTGCCTGGTGAAGTTCGGTGATACGCATGTTCTGTGCACCGCCAGCCTTGAAGAAAAGACGCCGCCATGGCTGCGCAATTCCGGCAAGGGCTGGGTCACGGCCGAATATGGCATGCTGCCACGCGCCACCGGCGACCGTATGAAGCGCGAGGCCGCGACCGGCAAGCAGGGCGGCCGCACGCAGGAAATCCAGCGTCTGATCGGCCGTTCGCTGCGCGCGGTGATCGATCTGGAAGCGCTTGGCGAAAAGCAGATCACGGTGGATTGCGACGTCATCCAGGCCGATGGCGGCACCCGCACCGCTGCCATCACCGGCGGCTTCATTGCGCTGCATGATTGTCTGAAGTGGATGGAAACGCGCCAGATGATCAAGCTCGATCGCGTGCTGAAGGATCATGTGGCCGCCATTTCCTGCGGTATCTTTGCCGGACAGCCGGTGATCGATCTCGATTACCTCGAAGATTCCGCCGCCGAAACCGACGCCAATTTCGTCATGACCGGCTCCGGCGGCATTGTCGAAGTGCAGGGCACGGCCGAAGGCAAGCCGTTTTCCCGCGAGGAACTGCTGAAGCTTCTGGATCTCGCCGCCGCCGGCACCGCCGAACTGGTGGCCCTGCAGAAACAGGCGATCGGCTGAACCGAAGGACGGTACGATGATCGAGGGCATACTGGAAACGGCACTTTACGTGGATGATCTCGATGCAGCCGAGGCCTTTTATGGCGGCGTGCTCGGGCTTGAAAAGATCACCCGCGCCGAGAACAGGCATGTGTTTTATCGCTGCGGCCCCGGTGTTTTGCTCGTATTCAACCGGGCAGAAACGGTAAAGCCGCCGCCGGAAGGCGCCCTGCCGGTTCCCGCGCATGGCACGACCGGTGCGGGCCACGCCTGTTTCCGCGTCGAGGAACGGGCGCTCGATCATGTGGTGGAAAACCTGATCGCGGCCGGTATCGCCATCGAATCCGATTTTCACTGGCCGGGCGGCGCCCGCTCGATCTATTTTCGAGATCCCGCCGGCAACAGCCTGGAATGCGCAAGCCCTTCGCTCTGGAACATTCAATAGGACATCTGCGATGCGCAAGCTCGAGACCCGCACCATCGTCGTTGCCAGCCACAATGCCGGCAAGATCCGCGAAATCGCCGACCTGATCGGCCCCTTCGGCTTTTCGGCAAAATCCGCCGCCGAGCTGAATTTCGTCGAGCCGGACGAGACAGGCACGACATTTGAGGAAAACGCCGCGATCAAGGCGCTCGCTTCGGCCAAGGCCTCCGGCCTGCCTGCCCTCTCCGACGATAGCGGCCTCGTCATCGACGCCCTGGATGGCGCACCCGGTGTCTACACCGCCAACTGGGCGGAAACCGCAGATGGCACGCGCGATTTCCAGATGGCCATGCAGAAGGTGGAAACCGCGCTGGCAGACAAGGGCGCTGTCGCCCCCGAGCAGCGCACCGCCCGTTTCGTCAGCGTGCTCTGCCTTGCCTGGCCGGATGGCCACACGGAAATGTTCCGCGGCGAGGTGGAAGGCACAATCGCCTGGCCACCCCGCGGCACGGCCGGTTTCGGCTACGATCCCCTCTTTCAACCGGAAGGGTTTGACACCACATTCGGTGAAATGAGCGCTGACGAAAAACATGGCTGGAAGCACGGCGACGAACACGCCCTTTCCCACCGCGCCCGCGCCTTCAAGAACTTTGTCGAAACCTGCCTGGAAGGCTGACACGCCCGTGCTGACCGACGCCCCTCTGCTGCCCGATACCGGCGAACCGGGCTTTGGTCTTTACGTCCACTGGCCGTTCTGCGCGGCCAAGTGTCCGTACTGCGATTTCAACAGCCATGTCCGCCATCAGCCGGTGGACCAGCCGCGTTTTGCCGCAGCCTTCCTCAAAGAAATGGACACGATGCGGGCGCTGTCTGGCCCGAAAACCGTGACCAGCATTTTTATGGGCGGCGGCACGCCCTCGCTGATGGACCCGAGGACGGTCGAAACCATTCTGGACGGCATCGCCGCGCGCTGGCATGTGCCCGCCGGCATCGAAGTCACGATGGAAGCAAACCCCTCGAGCGTCGAGGCGGATCGTTTTCGCGGCTATCGGGCAGCCGGCGTCAACCGCGTCTCACTTGGCGTACAGGCGTTGAACGACCGCGACCTCAAATTTTTGGGCCGGCTGCATGATGTGGCCGATGCGCTGAAAGCCATTCGTCTGGCGCGCGAGATCTTTCCGCGCATGAGTTTTGACCTCATCTACGCCCGCCCCGGCCAGACGGTGGAGGAGTGGGAGCGCGAGTTGAACGAAGCGGTCTCTTATGCCGTCGATCACCTGTCGCTCTATCAGCTGACGATCGAGGAAGGCACGCCCTTTTACGGGTTGCACAAGGCCGGCAAACTCGTAGTACCCGATGGCGACCAGTCGGCCGAGCTTTACGAGGCCACGCAACAGATCACCGAAGGGTTCGGCATGCCGGCCTATGAAGTGTCGAACCACGCAAAACCCGGCGCCGAAAGCCGCCACAACCTCACCTACTGGCGTTACGGCGATTATGCCGGCATCGGTCCCGGTGCCCACGGACGGTTGACGACGAGCGGCTCAAAGCTTGCAACCGCCACCGAACGCAAGCCGGAAGCCTGGCTGGACCGGGTGGAAGCCGAAGGCCACGGCATGGTGGACGAGGAAATTCTCGACCATCAGGCGCAATCGGACGAACTGCTGCTGATGGGCCTTCGCCTGCGCGAGGGCATCGATCTCGTGCGCTGGCGGGCCCTCTCCGGCCGTGACCTTGACCCGGCACGGGAAGAGTTTTTACTGGGACACGGGTTTCTCGAACGTCTCGGCAATTCCCGCATCCGCTGCACGCCCTCGGGCATGCTGATCCTCGATTCCGTCGTCGCCGATCTCGCCAGCTGACGAGCACGAGGCTGGCTGCCGATCAGGCAGCCCGCTGCCGTTTCCCGACAAGACGGCGCCAGAGCCTGCCGTCGATGGCCGCAAGGCCGATCCCGATCAGAACGAGACCAACGAGATGGCGCAGCGCCAGCTGTTCGCCAAGCACCAGCGCGCTCAAGAGAATGGCGCTCGGCGGAATGAGGATGGTCACCAGCATCAGATTGGTGGCACCGGCGGTGGCAAGAATGCGGAAGAACAGCAGATAGGCAACGGCCGTGGAGAGCAGCGCAAGACCGAAAAGTGCTGCCCATGTGTCCATCCCGGCGGGCGGCAGTGTCCAGGGCTTTTCGATGAAGAGCGCCAAGGGCAGGAGCAGGATGGCAGACGTCGTCACCTGCCCTGCCGCCGGCATGATCGGCGCCAGTCCCATACGCTTGAAGCGACGGCCGAAGAGACCCGCAAAAGCATAGGAGACAGCGGCCGCCAGCACCGCCAGTTCGCCGCCAAGATCGCCGCCGACATGCCCGAGCACGGAAGGCCCGATCATGGCGACGACCCCGGTTATGCCGATCACCACACCGGCGATGCGGTTGGCCGTCAGCTTTTCGTCCGCCGTCAGCCAATGGGCAATCAGAACGCCAAACAGCGGTGTCGTGGCATTCAGGATCGCGGCAAGACCGCTTGCGATCTGCGTCTGGCCCCAGACGATCAGCGTGAACGGAATGGCATTGTTCAAAAGTCCCATGCCGAAGAAGGACAGCCACACGGTGCGCCCGCGCGGCACGGCAAGGCCGGAGAGCTTCACCACCAGCCAGAGCGCAACGGCGGCCAGCATCACGCGCGCCGTCACGATGGTCAGTGGCGGCCAGGCCTTGACCAGAATACCATTGAACAGGAAGGATCCGCCCCAGAGCAGCGACAGGGCGCCCAGCATCAGCCATTCCAGCCCGTTCATCTGTCTCTGCATGGTGTTTTCCTGTCCCTGTTGATGGCGGCCTGCCAAGATCTATAGGCCAGCCAGGGCACAGCGCCACCCGTTTTCCACCGGTCCGCCCTTTGATGGGGCGCCTTGGCGACAATAATCTGCAGCAAAAGGATTGCGGGCGACCTGGCCTTACGCCGCGCGGCGCGCCGTCACATGCAGCCAGCGGGTCGGTATGCGGTCATATCCCGAACCGTCGGTGGCCTCGATGGTGATCGATGACCAGCCCTCGCCATAGGCTTTGCGCAATCCGTCCTCATCCAGGTAATTGTAATAGCGGCCCAGCGCATCAAAGCCTTCCGCCTCGCCGGCCTTATAGCTGGCGTAAAACAGGCCATCCGGCCGCACTGCCCGGCAAACGGCCTGGAGCACGCCCGGCAAATCTGCGCGCGGCACATGCAGAAGGCAGGCATTGGCCCAGACCGCATCATAGGCACTGATCGCCGCAATCTCGGAAAACGGCAGGATGGAGACCGGGATGCCGAGCCGCCGCGCAGCTTCCGCCGCCATTTCGGGCGTACCGTCTGTCGGGGTGACGGCAAAACCTTGCGAAAGAAGAATGGCACTGTCGCGGCCGCTGCCGCAGCCCAGCTCCAGCACAAGGGCGCCCGCAGACAGTGCCGCCATGAAGGCGGTCAACTGCTGTGACGGCGCACTGTCGCCCGTGTCGGCGGCATAACGCGCCGAATGCGCGGCATAAAAGGTGCGGGTGGCCCCCGGGTCTTCACGCATCGTCCACCCCTTACCAGATCAGGCGTTGTTTTCGTTGATCAGGCGCTTCAGAAGCTCAACCTCGTGGGAAAGCTTCGTATCGCCGGTGATCAGGTCCTCGATCTTGCGCACGGCGTGCAGAACCGTGGTGTGATCACGCCCACCAAAGCGACGGCCGATTTCCGGGAAGGAACGCGGCGTCAGCGTCTTGGCCAGATACATGGCGATCTGGCGCGGCTTGACGATGACGCGGGTGCGCCGGTTGGACACCAGTTCCTGGCGCGACACGTTGTAATGACGCGCCACGATGCGCTGGATGTCCTCGATGCGCACCCGCTTGGCTTCACCTGCCCCCACGAGATGGGCAAGCAGTTCGTCGACCCGCTCCAGCGACAGTTCCGGCTCGAAGGAGCGGCGGAAGATCAGCTGGTTGAAGGCGCCTTCCAGATCGCGGCCGCTATTGGCCACATTGCGCGCAACGTGGGCCAGGATGGCATCGGGAATATCGAGCGCCGGATCGTCGCTGCGGGCGATTTCCAGGCGACGCTTCAGCATTTCGAAGCGCATCTCGTAATCGGGGATCTCCATCTCGATGGCAACGCCGCCCTGAAGGCGCGACCGCACCCGCGGATCAAGCGATTCCAGCTCCCACGGCGCGCGGTCGGCGGCAACCACAACCTGCTTTGCGCTGTCGAGCAACATGTTGAGAAGATGGCAGAATTCGTTCTGAATCATCTTGCCCTGCAGGAACTGCATGTCGTCGATGATCAAGAGGTCGATATTGCGCAGGGTTTCTTTCAGCGTCAGCGCATCATTGTCGCGGATGGCAGTGGCAAAGCGCCACATGAAATATTCCGCCGTCAGATAGACCACGCGCGGCATGCGCGGCGAACCGACAGCCGCATTGGCAATGGCCTGCAGAAGATGCGTCTTGCCAAGGCCGACGCCCGAATGGATGAACAGCGGGTTGAAGCGCACGGCGCTCGCACCGGCTTCGGCAATGGTCTTTGCGGCAGCAAGCGCCACCCGGTTTGCCGGGCCTTCGACATAGGTATCGAACGTATAACGGCCATCGAGCGGCGAGCCGAAAAACGGGCCGGCAGCCGATGTCGGACGGGATGTCGCCTGGGAAGACTGCTGCGGGCCAGGAAAGGCGGCAATCTGGCCGATCTCGCGCGGGGCGCTCATGCGGCGGGGGGCTGGCGCCGGGGCGGTCTCGCTTGCAGGCACCAAGCGCTGCTCTTCGGTGACCGGACGGGCCGCGCGGCTTGCCGTGCGCACCAGGATTTCAACCTTCAGGATTTCACTGTCTTCCGCCTGGAAGATGGTGGTGATCAGATCGAGGTAACGGTTGTTGATCCACGATTTCAGAAAGGTCGTCGGCACCGTCAGGCGCACGACACTCTTGGAAACCGAATGGAGCTTCAGACGACCAAACCAGCTTGCGTAAACTTCAGGGCCAACCTGCGCCTTGAGACGTGCGCTGAACCGCTCGAAGAGCGCATCTGGCTTCATTTCGGATTTTTCCCCCGCCGTCTTGGCGCAAACTGAATCGAAAGCATCAGACACCTGGTTCCCACTCTCCAGCGTCCGGGCTGTAACCGTATTCATCTGCATTCTGTGCCGCCTTCTCATGTTTCATCCGTCGGTCGGCGCATGCCGACCGTCAGGTCATTTTTTTCTGTTATCGTCGTTGAAGCCGGTTCTCCTCGTCAGAACCCGCTGCAGCCGCCTTTGTTCATTTTCCCGCAAATCTGCAGGACCGACGTTCCGCAAAAACGGATCGCCGGGTCGGCGCTCCCCTTGCGCCATCGTCAGGTTCGACACCCTCGCAAGGTCGAACCCGAAGCACTCCTTCGTCCTCATGTCCGTGCAACGCCAATGCACAGGCACAAAGAGACTGGCCCGGAATCTTGTCAGATTACCGGCACACAACCTCAAGTTACGTGAAAGAACGGGAAGTCTCCTTAACCCGTCGCAAGAGCCGAAAGACGACGAACCGGTGATCCGGCTACATCAGATGCTTTCTGGAGAGTTCTCCGCGCCTCTTGCTGGAGTGTATTAAGGCAGGATCGGGGGGGGAGATCAACGATGAATTTTACGCAAAATTAATGGCGCGGCGTTGACTCTGATGGCCCGATTTGACTCGGAACGGGCCTTTCGAAAAGAATCTCAATCGAATCAAAGAGATTCAAAAATGCAACAGTCGAGCAGCATGCATGAAGGGGGTAAAATAAAATTTCGCTTGACTCGCAAGAGCTGCAAAGGGTGCGTCACAAACGGACCCACTAATCAGCATCCTCCCGTAAACAATTGAAAATAAATAATATTTTCTGTCACGGCAGTGTCATCGCTGCGTGAAATGCCCCGACAACAAGTTCTCACGGGTAAGAATCACAAAAAGCCCGGTCAGGGACCGGGCTCGATTTGTGACAGTCGTTTTGGACGAAATTAAGCCGTCAGGGACTTAACGCGCTGGGCAAGACGCGACACTTTGCGCGATGCCGTGTTGCGATGCATGACACCCTTGGTGGCTGCGCGCTGGATCTCCGGCTGAGCGGCCTTCAGGGCCTCAGCAGCGATCGCGATGTCGCCCGTT
>JAIXTO010000176.1 GCA_027483885.1 Rhizobiaceae bacterium | reverse complement strand
ATGCCGACAGGGCCATGCTTCTTCGCAATCGCCTTCATGATCGGATGGGTGATCGAATGATCGCCGCCGACGGCCAGCGGAAGGACACCCGCCTCAACGATCTGGCCAAAGCGCTTTTCGATGTCGTCATGGCTCATTTCCAGCCGGTAGCGGCTGCGAAACGGCACATCGCCGATATCGGCAACCTTGAGGTCAAACACCGGCGCGCAGCCGAGCACGTGGTTGTAGGGGCCGATGCGGTCGATTGTGCGCAGCGCCCGGGGTCCGAAACGGGAGCCCGGCCGGTTGGTCACGCCAAGATCCATCGGCACGCCGGTGATTGCCACCTGCAGATCACCAAAATCCGGATTGTCTGCCTCGATCGGTTGGTAGGGGGCCGACAGGAACGTCGGCACGCCCGCATAAGGGGCGGCACGCGTGCCATTGCGAAAGATCTTCTCGCCCACCTTGGCAAAGGCCGAATCAAAGATCTCGCCGCTTTCGCTTTCTGCGTATTTGGCGCGCAGGGCGTCCAGTTTGTCCGGGGTCCAAGTCATGGTCTGTCTCTTTCATCAATTGCCGGCATCTACTGCCGGCATCCACTGCCGGAAGGCCTGCGCAAGAATTAAGCGCCGCTTCTGTCTGCCTTCGATTTTGGCATTATCTTCGAAATTGAGCCGCGAAATCAATTGACATTCGTTCCCCGACCACCGTTATTCCGGCAAGTTCACTGTAAGGCTATCGCTCCATGTCCCTGCCCGCATTCAATCCGCTTGTGAAATCCATCCAGCCGCCGCCGGTGCCCTCCGTGCAGGCGTGGGCCCGTGCCTATGACGGTTCGCGGGGACCGCTGATCGACCTGTCGCAGGCGGTGCCCGGTTATCCGGCGCATCCCAAAATGCTGGAGCTTCTCGGTCAGACGGCCTCCTCGCTTGCCTATACGGGCTATGGTCCGATCGAGGGGGATGCCGGGCTGCGGGACGCTTATGCAGTCCATTCGGCAGAGGTTTATGGAGCCGGCATTGCGGCCAACAATGTTCATGTCACATCCGGCTGCAATCAGGCCTTTCTCTGCGCGGTCATGGCGGTTGCCGGCGCCGGCGACACGGTGCTGATGACCGAGCCCTATTACTTCAACCACGAGACGACGCTTGCGATGCTCGGCATTCGCAGCCGTTTCGTGGCCTGCCGGGCTGAAGACGGGTTCCTGCCGCAGATTGCTGCGATCGAGGCTGAGCTTCAGCCGGGCGTCAAGGCGCTGGCGCTGGTATCGCCCAACAACCCCACAGGCGCCGTCTATCCGCCGGCCCTCCTCAAGGCGATATTTGCGCTCTGCCGCAGCCGTGGTGTCTGGCTGATCCTCGATGAAACCTACCGCGATTTCCTGCCGGTCGCCGGTCTTGCGCCGCACGGGCTTTTTGCCGAAGAAGGCTGGCAGGACGGGTTCGTCTCGCTCTACAGCTTTTCCAAGAGCTTTTGCATTCCCGGCCACCGTCTCGGCGCCATCACGGCCGGACCCGTCTTCATTGCGCAGGTGGCAAAGATCATGGACAACCTGCAGATCTGTGCGCCGCGCGCGGCCCAGGCCGCGGTCGCCGATGCCCTGCCGCTGCTTGCCGACTGGCGCGAGGAAAACCGGCTGGAGATCTTGCGCCGCGCCGATGCCCTGAGAGCGGTGATGGCAAAGCTTCCAGCCTGGCAGCTTGCCGCCGTCGGCGCCTATTTTGCCTTCGTGAAACATCCGTTTTCCGGTGTGCCGTCGGCGCAGGTTGCCGAGGCCCTGGCGCGGCAGGTCGGTATTTCCTGCATTCCCGGCGGATATTTTGGCGCCGCCCAGGAAAATTACCTGCGCTTTGCCTTTGCCAATGCAGATGCCGCCACCATCGGCCGGCTGGAAGAGCGGCTCGTGGGCTTTAGCCTCTAAGGTCAGGCAAAGACGGCTGCAATCAGGAAAAAGGCGCTCTTGATGATGGCGTAGATGACGCCGGCCACCAGGAACAGCGAGACGACGCCAAGGATGGCGCCGCTCGCAATCCACACGCCGTCCTTTTCGAGAATCCCGAAGGCCATCATGCAGAGCGCCACGGCCGGCAGCATGTTGCCGAGCGGAATGGGAAGCGCCAGCACCACGGCAAGGATGAGGCCGAAGCAGCCGATGACCCGTTCGGCACCCGGCGAGGAAAGGCTTCGCCAGCGTGGCTTCAGCATGCGCTCGGCCTTGGCGATCCACGGGCTTGCCTTGTCGACCATGCCGGCAAAGTCGGTGCGCAGCATCGAGCGGCTGGCGATGAATTTCGGCAGCCATGGCGCTTTTCCAAGTGCCATCTGGGCGGCAAGGAAAACCAGGGGAATGCCGAGGATGGCTGACGTGCCGGGTGGGGTCGGAATGGTGTTCGGCATGGCGAAGATGAAGATCAGCGCCCCGAAGGCACGGTCCTGCATCAGCGACAGAAGGTCGGCGACGGACACGCGCTCGCGTCTCTTATCATCGGCCATGGTTTTCAGAATGGTGGAAAAGCTTGGCGGTTCTCCGCCATGTCCATGATCAGCGCCTGGGTTATCCTGCGCGTCATGTGGTGGGTCTTGGGGAAGGGCCATCACACGCTCGACAGGCACTGGAGGACGGGAAGTTTCGGAAGCGAGATTGTCATGGAAATGGCCATGCCACAAGAACATGGCCATTTCGTTACGCAAGCAGCTTAAAGCCACATGAAACCGGGCGGAAAGCCCGAAAGGCTTATTCCTCGCGCTGGCCGGTGAGGCTCAGCAGCAGCTGGAAGATGTTGACGAAGTTGAGATAGAGCGACAGTGCGCCAAACACGGCAAGCTTCTGCTGGCTCTCCTGGTCAAAGTTTTCCGCATACTGCTCCTTGATGTTCTGCGTGTCCCAGGCGGTGAGGCCAATGAACACGACGATGCCGATCAGCGAGATGGCAAACTGCAGGGCGCTGGAGCCGAGGAAGATGTTGACCACAGACGCGATCACCACGCCGATCAGGCCCATCATCAGGAATGAGCCGAACTTCGACAGGTCACGCTTCGTCACGTAGCCATAAAGGCTGGTGGCGCCGAACATGGTGGCGGTGATGAAGAAGGTGCGGGCGATGCTGGCGCCGGTGAAGACGAGGAACACCGAGGCAAGCGACAGGCCCATGACGGCGCAGAAGGCCCAGAAGGTCATCTGTGCCGTGGAGGCCGACATGGTCTGGATCTTGAACGAGAAGAAGAACACGAAGGCGAGCGGGGCAAGCATCACCACCCATTTGAGCGGGCTCGAGAAGATCGGCACATAAAGCGCCGGCGTCGAGGACACGACGAAAGCGACAATGCCGGTGATGACGAGGCCAAGGCCCATGTAATTGTAGACGCGCAGCATGTGCTTGCGCAGCGCCTCATCGAAGACGGCCTGGGATTGGACGGCCGGATTATATCCGAAACGGGGGTTCATCGGGGTCTCCTTTGGGTTGATCAATAAAGGGATTTCGCAAGGCTTTCCGCCTCGCGGCGAAGGTTGGCGGCATTTTCGCCATGCGCCACCAGGGCATAGGCGACATCGCCGATCTGCCAGTAGGAGGCCTTGACGGCATCCTGCGTCAGTTCGGAAACCTGCTGCACGGCAAAACTGCCGGGCCGGACGGCAAACAGCGACAGGCGCGTTTTATCTGTGTCGGTCAGCGCCATTTCCACGCTCGGGCCGAAGGCGGAAGGAAAGATCTGCACGTCTTCCACCTGCCAGCCCTTGGGTATCTCGGGCATGATAATGGCGGTTGCCGAGCGGATTTCGGTGGGGTCGTAACGCGGGGCTTCCGGCTGCGAGCGCATGGTGTGGCGCAGCGCAGACGTGCCATGCGCCCGGATGGCTTCCTCCACGAAGGCCGGCGGCGGCACCGAGGCCACCACTTCCGACACGGTGAAGGGGCCGAAATGGCTGCTGAGGCCCCAGCCGGCAGCAATCAGCGCAACGGTGGCGGCAAGCCGCTGGAGGGAATGAAAAATGCGTCCGCGCGACAGGGCGCCCTGCAGGCGGCGGGCCGCCTCGCGGGTTTCCGGCCGGCCGTGGCGATGGCCTTCGGCAAGTGCCAGACGCAACTCGCCCTTGATGGCGAGATCGGCCATCACGCGCGCGGCGATGTCGGGGTTTTCCGAAAGATAGGCTTCCACCTCGATGCGACGGCCGGCATCCAGCTGGTCGTCCACATAGGCTTCCACATCGGCGGACTGGACCGGGTCAACGGGTTTCATCGCGTCCCCCTTCAATGAGTTTGAGATGGTTGGTGCCGTCTGCCGGACGGCGGCCGTTTTCTTCGAAGGCGCGAAGAGCCGCACGGGCGCGGGAGACGCGCGACATCAGCGTTCCCACGGGAATGCCAAGGGCGTCTGCGGCGTCCTGATAGGAAAGCCCTTCGATGGCCACCAGATGCAGCGCATCGCGCTGTTCCGGGGAAAGCGCGAAGAAGGCCTCGCGCAGCTGCTTCAGCCGTATCGACTGGTCCGGATCGGCATGATGCACGGTCTCGGAGACGTCGGCGGCTGCCTTGTGGCGGGTGTCGCTGGAGCGGCGGGCGCGAATGCGGTCGATATGGGTGTTGTGGACGATCGACAGAAGCCAATTGCGCAGGTTTCCACTCTCGCGGAACGTTGCCTTGCGCTCATAGGCCTTGACCAGCGCATCATGCACCAGATCCTCGGCATCGTCTGGATTGCGCACGAGCGAGCGGGCATAGCGGCGAAGCGTTGCCAGCTGGTTCAGGACATCGAATGGGTGTCTCTTGTCGCTCATGCCCCAGTATACGGAGGCGCCTTGCGATTTATTCCCCGGCGGTACGATTTTTTTTGAACACGACGCTGCCGGTTCAGCCGATGGCCGGTCCCGTATAGCGGGCGCGCGGCCGGATCAGCTTGTCGTCCAGCACCTGCTCCAGCGCGTGCGCAATCCAGCCGGCGGTGCGGCCGATGGCAAACAGCGCCAGGGCCGATCCTTGCGGCAGGCCAAGGGCACGGCGCACGGCAACCAGGGCGAAATCGCAGTTCGGCAGCTTGCCGTCCATGTCGCTCATCACTGCCATCAGGTCTGTCTGTGGGGCATTTTCCGGCAGGTGGGGAAGCAGGCCGCGCGCACGTGGATCGCCGTCCGGATAAAGCGGATGGTCAAAGCCTGGCACGCTGTCGCCGCGCCGCAATCGGCTTTCAATCACGGTGGCCGCATCGCCGACGCGCTCCACCTCGTCAAACAGCAGTTCCACAAGGCTTGTCGTGCCGCCATGCATCGGCCCGCTCAGCGCCGAAAGGCCGGCATTAAGGCAGGCGCCGAGCGACGCGCCGGTTGAGGCAACGACGCGCACGGCAAAGGCCGATGCGTTCAGTTCGTGATCGGCAAGCAGAACGAGCGCGCGCCGCACGATATCGCGGCCCTTGTCATCCAGCCCCCAGGCATCGGCCAGAAATGCGTCGATCGGGCGGCTGTCCGGCTGCCGGCTGACAGAGGCGCCGGCCACGGTGCGCAGCAGCGCACAGGCGCCCGGCCATAGCCGTGCGGGATTGCGCTTCCAGGCCGTTGCCCGCCCGACGGCAACGAAAGGCAGAAGTGACTGGCAGCGCTCCGTCAGCGGCAAGTTCTTTGTCTTTGCCAACAATTCGGCATCGAAGGTCTCTGGGGCGGCTTTTGCCTCGGAAAACGGGTCGTGTTCGCCGCAGTCCCAGAGCAGGCGGGCAATATCTTCCAGGCTCCCGGTGTCGGCCAGATGAAGCGCATTGCGGCCGCGATAATAAAGCCCGCCGTTTTCGATCAGCGTGATGGCCGATGACAGAACCGGCAGCCCCCAATCGAGTGTCGTCGCCGCCACCTCGCGCGGACGCCGGCCAACCGCCTTGCGCTTCTTCAACTCGTCCACGTCATGCACGCTGTAAAGCCTGCGGCGCGGATCGTCTCCCGTGCCGCTCGTCTGGATCAGTCCACGGCTGACATAGGCGTAAAGCGTCGGCCGGCTGATCTCGAGTTCGGCAGCGGCCGCTTCGGCGGTGATGAATTTTTCACGCAGGCTCATTGGCAAGGTTCACATTGATTGGATGAATCAAGATTGACGATATATATGCACTGCAACATCCTCAAGCGGAAATCGACAATAACAATCCGACAAAGAGGAAATGCCATGAGCCACCCCAGCACTCCTGTTCTCGCCGCCGCATCTTCGGCACCCGGTCTTGATGATGTCATTGCCGCTGAAACCCGCCTCAGTCATGTGGATGGTGCCGCCGGCGAATTGATCCTGCGCGGTTATCATCTGCAAGAGATGGCCGACTGGACATTCGAGGCAGCGCTTGAACTGCTGTGGCGGGATCTGACGCCGGAGATTTGGAGCGAGGCGGATATCAAAAGCGCGCTCGGTGCTGCGCGCGGCCGCGCCTTTGCCCTGATGCAGCCTTTGCTACCGGCGATCTCCGGCCTTTCGCCGGTGGAGGCGCTGCGGCTTTTTCTCTCTGCGCTGCCCGATGCCGAAGCCATTCCGCATCCGGTTCTGGCTGTTGCTGCCGTTCCGGTCTTTGCCGCGGCTATCGCGCGCGTCGGGCAGGGTCTGCCGCCGGTGGCGCCGGATGAGACGCTTTCCCAGGCGGAAGATTTCCTGCGCATGCTCAAGGGCGCTTCGGCCGATGCGGACAAAGTGAAGGCGCTCGATACCTATCTGGTGACGGTTGCCGATCATGGCCTGAACGCCTCCACCTTTACCGCGCGCGTCATTGCCTCCACCAAGGCGGGGCTTTTCTCGTCTGTGGTCGGGGCGCTGTGTGCCCTGAAAGGTCCGCTGCATGGCGGCGCACCGGGGCCGGTTCTCGATATGCTGGATGCCATCGGCGACGCCTCCCGCATAGAAAGCTGGCTTGCGGACGCCTTGGCACGCGGCGATCGGTTGATGGGCTTTGGTCACCGCATCTACCGGGTGCGTGATCCGCGCGCTGATGTGCTGAAGGGGGCCGTCTTCGTGCTGAAGGATGGTAGCGGCCGTATTCGTTTTGCCGAACAGGTGGAGGCGGCAGCGCTTGCCCTGCTGCAGGAGAAAAAGCCGTTGCGGCCGCTGCAGACCAATGTCGAGTTTTATACAGCGCTCGTTCTGGAGGCGGTCGGTTTTCCGCGTGACAGCTTTACCAATGTCTTTGCCGCCGGCCGCATGGCGGGCTGGACGGCGCATGTGCTGGAACAGGAGCAGACCGGTCGGTTGATTCGCCCGCAGTCGCGTTATGTCGGCCCGATGCCCAGGGCGAATGCCTGATCTCGATGTCTTCCTGATATCTTGCCCGGAGCGCGGATGCCAAAACGCATCCGCGACCGGAAGAAATGCTTTGGGATTTTTGGAAACGACCTGCGGCCGAAGATCGAGGAGATATCCTCGATCTGACCATCAATTTTCCTGTGAAAGAAAATTGGAGCGGGCGAAGGGATTCGAACCCTCGACCCCAACCTTGGCAAGGTTGTGCTCTACCCCTGAGCTACGCCCGCTCATCAACCGCTCGACCCGGGGTAGTTCGCTGGGCCGGCGTGTCGCTCGCTTGCGGCGACGGGGGCTATATGGCCCAAGTGATTTTTGAATGCAACAGGGAAATGACGGGAAACGCAAAATTTTTGAATTTTACGTCTAAGCATCTGATTATAATTGTTTTTTGAAAAATGCGTTTCGTGCGTCCGCTTGGCGGCGACGCAAAAGGCTTGCAGCAGGCGGCTTGAACCGCACAGGAATTGCAGCCACCCGGCTTGTGAGGACAAGGCTCAGCCTCCTATAGTCCAGCCGGCGGCTGGAGACGTCCACCCGCCGCCGCTTGTCCCCCTTCAGAAAGACCGCAGACCTACGCCATGACAGACAGTGCGACTTCCCCGGTGCCGAAGACGGCAGAAGACCTTTTCCGCTTTCTCGATGATCTCGGCATTGTGCACACCACCAAATCGCATGCGCCGGTGTTTACCGTGGCCGAGTCGGAAAGCCTGCGCGACGCAATTCCCGGCGGGCATACCAAGAACCTTTTCGTGAAGGACAAGAAGGATCAGTTCTTCGTGCTGACCGTCGAGGAAAATGCGGTGGTCGACCTGAAAAGCGTTCACAAGCTGATCGGGGCATCAAGCCGGGTTTCCTTCGGCAGCCCGGAAAAAATGCTCGAATATCTCGGCGTCATTCCAGGCTCCGTCACCGTGTTCGGCGCCATCAACGATACCGGCCAAAAGGTGACCTTCGTGCTGGACGAAGACCTGATGGCGCACGATATCATCAATGGCCATCCGCTTTCCAACGATGCGACGACCTCGATCGGCAGCCGCGATCTCGTTCGCTTTCTTGAGGCGACAGGCCATCAGCCGCTTGTCTTGAAAGTGACCGGCTGACATACGATCTTAGCGGCAAAGCGGCACACCAAGGCGCACAGGCAGTTCCGGGAGACATATCCATGAGCACGAACAATCCTTACGGCGGCTCCTACGGGAACCAGATGAGCGGCACGATGAGTTTTGGCGGCCAGCCCTCTGCCGCAGCAGCACCCGCCGGCGGTTTGGTCAAGGATACGACGACGGCGGCCTTTACCAAGGACGTTCTGGAAGAATCCCGCCTGCAGCCGGTTCTCGTGGATTTCTGGGCGCCCTGGTGCGGCCCGTGCAAGCAGCTTGCGCCGGCGCTTGAAAAGGTCGTCAACGAGGGGCAGGGCCGGGTCAAGCTCGTCAAGCTCAACATCGATGACCATCCCTCCATTCCCGGCCAGCTCGGCATCCAGTCGATTCCGGCTGTCATTGCCTTCGTCAACGGACGCCCGGTCGATGGCTTCATGGGCGCCGTGCCGGAAAGCCAGATCCGCCAGTTCATCGACAAGGTTGCCGGTCCCCCCGGTGCCGATCAGGCAGCCGAGCTTGAGGCGGCGCTGGAGGAAGCGCAGGGCCTGTTCGAAGGCGGCGATATCGATGGCGCAGCGCAGCTCTTTGCCGCTGTCCTGCAGGCCGATCCGGAAAATGCAAAAGCTGCGGCCGGCATGATGGAATGCCTTCTGTCGCTCGGCGAAGTGGCCCGCGTCAGCCAGATGCTGGCGTCGCTGCCGGAAGAGCTTTCCTCGCAGGCACCGGTGCAGGCGGTGGCCCTGAAGCTTGCCCAGATCGAGGAAGCCCGCAAGCTTGGCGATCCCGTGGCGCTCGAGCACGAACTGTCGCTCAATCCGGATCACCACGAAGCGCGCGTAAAGCTTGCCAAGATCCGCAATGTCGAGGGAAAGCGCGACGAAGCGGCTGAACATCTGCTGCTGATCATGAAGAAGGATCGGACCTTCGATGACGATGGCGCCCGCCGCCAGCTGCTGCAGTTCTTCGAGACCTGGGGTCCGAAAGATCCGGCAACCATTGCCGCGCGCCGTCGCATGTCGTCCATCCTGTTTTCGTGATCTCTAGGAGCGGTTGAGGCGGATCTGTCGTCCGTCTGAGCCCGCCCGCCTCAACTGGCGCGTCTTGTGAAACCGGTTGCAAGACCACATATGAAACCTTGCACTGCCTTTCGGCAGTGCCGCAGGTGGAGGATGCCCATGCATGTCGGCAATGCGAGATATGTCAAACGCGAGGACTTGCCGCAGACCGTGCCGGTTTTTCCGTTGACAGGTGCGCTGCTCCTGCCGGGTGGCCAGCTGCCGCTCAATGTCTTTGAGCCGCGTTACCTTGCCATGTTCGATGCCGCGATAGCCAGCAATCGGCTGATTGCGATGGTGCAGCCTGCCATGGGCGAGGCAGTAGACAGCCTGCGCCCGGCGCTCGCCACCGTCGGCTGTCTTGGTCGCATCACGTCTTTTGCCGAGACGGGCGATGGGCGTTATGTCGTGTCGCTGAGCGGCGTCTGCCGCGTGCGCCTGGCAGAGGAAGTGGGCGAGGGGCATCCCTTTAGAACGTTTAATGTCATGCCCTTCATGAGCGATCTTTCCGAAGAGGATGACGAGGCCTCCGTCAACCGCGAGGAACTGCTGCGGGTGTTTCGGGCCTATCTCGATGCCAATCAGCTGGAAGCAGACTGGGAAAGCGTCGAGCGCGCCGGCAACCGCATGCTGGTCAACTCGCTCTCGATGATGTCGCCGTTCGGCGCGCCGGAAAAACAGGCGCTGCTCGAAGCGCCGGATCTGAAGACGCGGGCCGAGACGCTGGTGGCGATTACCGAAATCCTGCTGGCGCGTGATTTCGGCGATAGCGACACGGTTCTCCAGTAGGTTTTTTAAATGGACGAGAAGCTCGCCAAGGTCGATCCGAAACTGCTGGAACTGCTGGTCTGCCCGCTCGGCAAGACAAGGCTGTCGCTGAACCGCGAGACCAACGAACTGATCTCGGAAAAGGCGCGTCTCGCCTATCCGATCCGTGACGGCATTCCGATTATGCTGATCTCAGAGGCCCGCAAGATCGAGGACTGATGCCCCGATCCTGTGCAGGCTTAGTGGGGGATCTCAGATCGTGTGGCCTTCCAGAAGCCTGGGGCTGTTTTTCGCCTTCGTGCCGGCCGCTTCCCCGATGAAGAAGGATTTCAGTTTTGGCAGGCGTTCCACCACGCCGAGCCCGAAATCACGCGCGATGCGGATCGGTGCGATGTCGTTGGAAAACAGCCGGTTCAGCACGTCCGTCGTGACGCCCATGCGGAACGTGTCGAAGCGCCGCCAGGCCTGATAACGCTCGAGAATGTTGAGCGCGCCGATATCGAGCCCCAGCCGATCGGCCTCGACCACCGTTTCGGCAAGCGCTGCCACATCCTTGAAGCCGAGGTTGAGGCCCTGCCCGGAAATCGGGTGGATGCCGTGGGCGGCATCGCCCGCAAGCGCCAGGCGCGGTGCCACGAAGGCGCGCGACAGGGTGAGCCCCAACGGAAACGCCTTTTTGCTTCCCACGACGCGCAAGGCACCGAGCTTGTAGCCGAAGCGACGCTGCAGTTCCTCTTCGAAGATCAGGTCGTCGCTGGCCACCAGCCGGTCGGCATCGGCGGTGCGCTCGGTCCAGACGAGCGAGGAGCGGTTGCCCTTGAGCGGCAGGATGGCAAACGGGCCGGATGGCAGAAAATGTTCTTCCGCACAGCCCTCGTGCGGGCGCTCGTGTTCGACAGTCGTCACGATGCCGGACTGGTCATAGTCCCAGCGCACCGTCTTGATGCCGGCCATGTCGCGCAGCTTGGAGCGCACCCCGTCGCAGGCAACGACGAGGCGGCTTTCCAGCGTTTCGCCGCTCGACAGGGTGAGCGTTGCCGCGTGCGGTCCGGCGGTAAATCCGGTTGCCGAAACGCCGTGGCGGATCGGGATGCCAAGCCGCTCGCAGGCGCCGCGCAGCGCCCGCACCATCGCCACATTGGGAACCATATGGGCAAACGGCTGGCCTTCCTCCACATCGCCATCGAAGGTGAGGAACACCGGGCGCACCGGATCGGCCGTGCGCGAATCCGTCACGATCATGCGGGTGATCGGTTGCGCATCGACGGCAATTTCATCCCAGAGGCCGAGCACGCCGAGCATTCGGCTGGCCGCCGCGATGATGGCAGATGCCCGCTCATCCTTTTCCCAGACATGGCCGGGCGCCGCCTCGATCACCTCGACGGACAGATGCGGTGCTGCCTGTTTGGTGGCCACTGCCACGGAAAGGCCGACATATCCGCCGCCAACGATCAGCATATCCAGCATCGCTTTGCTCCTGCCGTACTTGAGAATGCACTGCCTGACATATAGATCATCACACCACCGCTTCCTACCGCTGGAGACCGTTAAAAATGCCGCAGGCCCCGGAACACCTCTCCGCCATGGATCAGCTTCTGGAAACGCTGGATCTGGAACGGCTGGAAGAAAACCTGTTTCGCGGCAAAAGCCCGCAGATCGGCTGGCAGCGCGTGTTCGGCGGGCAGGTGATTGCCCAGGCGCTGATGGCCGCGCAGCGCACCACACCGGATGACCGCTTCGTCCACTCCCTGCACGGCTATTTCCTGCTGCCGGGGGATCCCAAGGTGCCGATTGTCTATCAAGTGGAGCGCCTGCGGGACGGGTCCAGTTTCACCACGCGTCGCGTGACCGGCATCCAGCACGGCCGCGCCATCTTCGCCATGTCCGTCTCCTCGCAGATCGAAGAGAGCGGCTACGATCATCAGGCGCAGATGCCGGCGATCAAGCAGCCGGAAGAGCTGATGTCGGAGGCGGAATTCCAGAAGGTGTTTCTCGCCAAGGCGCCCGATATGATCAAGCGTTACTGGGGGCGCAAGCGACCGGTTGAAATCCGTCCGGTCTCGCTCGTGCATTATGTTTCGAACGAAAAGCTGAAGCCGGAGCAGCATATGTGGGTGCGCGCCACCGGCGCGGTGCCGGATGACCGGCATTACCAGGCCGCGATCCTTGCCTATCTCTCCGACATGACCCTGCTCGACACGTCGCTCTACGCCCATGGCACGACGATCTTCGACCCGACGATCCAGGCAGCAAGCCTTGACCACGCGATGTGGTTTCATCGCCCGTCCGCACTCGATGACTGGCTGCTCTACAGCCAGGACAGTCCGAGTGCATCCGGTGCCCGCGGAATGACCCGTGGCAGCCTTTATACCCGCTCCGGTACGCTGGTGGCCTCGGTTGCCCAGGAAGGTTTGATTCGCAAACGGGCAAGTGCTTAATTATTGAGCATTTTGAGCAATTTGCTGCGTAATTGAGCGCCTATTTGGCGTTCAATTGCATCCGGCGTGGAGAACTTATTAATAATCCTTTGAAATCAGACACTTAACTTTGTGGCCAGAATCTGGCACGGCGATTGAATGTAGAGGAGCAGTCGCTGTTCACAGATCTGTCAGCGGCCAGGAGAACCGGCTCCGCGCCGAGACAACAAAGGATGGGAAACCACATGAAAATCGTGATGGCCATTATCAAGCCATTCAAGCTGGATGAGGTGCGCGAAGCCCTCACGGCTGTCGGCATTCAGGGCCTGACCGTGACCGAGGTCAAGGGTTACGGGCGCCAGAAGGGGCACACCGAAATCTATCGTGGCACGGAATATGCTGTCAGCTTCCTGCCCAAACTGAAGATCGAAATCGCGGTTGCCTCTGACCTGGTCGAAAAGGCCGTCGAGGCCATCGCCTCTGCCGCAAAGACCGGTCAAATCGGCGACGGCAAGATCTTTGTCTATTCCATCGAGCAGGCCGTGCGCATCCGTACGGGCGAAACCAACACTGAAGCGCTCTAAGACGGCTGATCAGGGGAGTCATCTGCAATGTCATTTTCCAAACTCAATTCCATCCCAGCGCGCCTTGCGGCAGCGTCGGTCGCGCTGTTTGCGCCGGCGATCGCTTTCGCGCAGGATGCCGCGCCGGCTGTTGCTGCGCCTGCCATGACCGTCGACAAGGGCGACACGAGCTGGATGCTGGTTTCGTCCATCCTCGTCCTCTTGATGATCGTGCCGGGTCTGGCCCTGTTCTACGGCGGCCTGGTGCGCACCAAGAACATGCTGTCGGTTCTCATGCAGGTCATGATGATCGCAGCTGTCGCGATGCTGCTCTGGGTGGCCTACGGTTATTCGCTGGCATTTACGGACGGCGGCGCGCTCAACAGCTTCGTTGGTGGCTTCTCCAAGATGTTCCTGGCCGGCGTCGACACGACGACCCTGTCGGAAAGCTTCACCAAGGGCGTTGCCATTCCTGAACTGGCCTTCGTCTGCTTCCAGATGACCTTTGCCGCCATCACGCCGGCGCTGATCATCGGTGCCTTTGCCGAGCGCATCAAGTTCTCGGCTGTCATCCTCTTCACCATCCTGTGGCTGACCTTCGTGTACTTCCCGATGGCGCACATGGTCTGGTTCTGGGGCGGCCCCAGCTCCTACACGAGCCCGGCCGGCCTCATTTATGGTTTCGGCGCCCTGGATTTTGCAGGCGGCACGGTTGTTCACATCAATGCAGGTATTGCCGGTCTCGTCGGCGCCATCATGGTTGGCAAGCGTACCGGCTACGGCAAGGACATGATGGCTCCGCATTCCATGACGCTCACCATGGTCGGCGCGGCCCTGCTGTGGGTTGGCTGGTTCGGCTTCAACGCCGGTTCCAACCTGGAATCCAACGCCTATGCGGCACTTGCCATGATCAACACCTTCGTTGCGACGGCTGCTGCCATCGTGTCCTGGGCGATCATCGAGAGCTTCACCCGCGGCAAGGCCTCGATGCTGGGTGCTGCGTCCGGTGCGGTTGCCGGTCTCGTTGTCATCACGCCGGCTGCCGGTTTCGTCGGCCCGATGGGCGCCATCGTCATGGGTCTCGTCGTGTCGCCGATCTGCTACTTCTTCGTTTCGACGGTGAAGAACAAGTTCGGTTATGACGACACGGCAGACGTGTTCGGCGTCCATGGCGTCGGCGGCATCATCGGTGCCATCCTGACGGGCGTCTTCGTCAACCCGGCTCTGGGTGGTGCAGGCGTTGTGGATTATTCCACCGCCGACTTCGCAGCCTCTTATGCCGGCACAGCTACGCAGGTTCTGGCGCAGCTGAAGGGCGTCGCCGTCACGGTTCTGTGGTCGGGTATCGGCTCGCTCATCCTCTACAAGGTGGTGGATGTCATCGTCGGCCTGCGCGCAACCGTAGAAGCCGAACGCGAAGGTCTCGATCTGGCCTCGCACGGCGAAGCGGCCTACCACTCATAAGGCAGGCGCTCCGGCCTCAATGCCAAAATGACATATCAGGGCCCGGAGAAATCCGGGCCTTTTTGTTACCAAATTGTAATAATAAATTTTCCTTAATTCGAATTTCATAATAAATCTGAAGCTATATTTTTGCATTGCCCTGTAATGTTGCCGGGTGTATTGAGGGCTCGGGAGGCTACATTATTGAAATGTTGCTGAATTGGAGACTGCGGGTGACGACGACTATTCAGTTGATGCACGCAAGAAGTGGTTTGGCGCGTACCGGCTTTTATGGCTTCAGCGGGACAAGCCTGTTTTTTGGCGGCCTGCCTGCCATTGCAAGAGGCGATCTGGTGATGGGCTTTGGCATCTGCCTGATCGGCGGCGTGTTCGCGTTTCTGGTTGCCCTTGGCCTTGGACCCCTCGGTCTGCCTCTTGGCTGGCTCGTCGTTGGTGGCGTGTGGGGCAGCGTCTACAACCGGATCTACACGACGAGACTGATTGCCAGGGGATACAAGCTCGCCGATTCCGATGAGAACAATGCCCGCGCGCAACGCGCCCTTGGCCTGCAGGATACCGTGGCCGTGCAGCGCGCCGGTTAGAGCGTCGTTTACGGATCTCTCGCAAACCGTTCTTTTTGATCTTTTGGGCCGTATGCTTACGGCAATGCCGTCGCGGCGCTTTCGAAAACGGCATCCTCCAGCTTCGCGGCGATTTTCGGTTGACGTGGCTGGACGAATTGAGCGTGCGTTTCCGTCCGCCTTTCCGGGGTAGAGGTGGATCTGCGTCCTGCTGCGCGCCGGATGGGCTGGAGTTTACGGTGTGTCGCTTCGGCAATCGCGACGCGTCTGGTTAAAGCCACATTAACCAACTTTGTCTAATCTGCCCTCCCAAGGGGATGTGTGCCGGGTGGTAACGCATGCCGTATGCGCTCTTGCGTCAACGGGAAGTTCGGGCTGAATGAACATGGGCAGAAGCACTTCGACAGCGATGGGGCAGAATTCCACCCGCCACGCGCTGACAGCCTTCGTGGTCAGGCAGATGCTTGCACTGTCCGGTTTCGCGCTGTTTTTCACGCTGGCGCTCGCCGTGGCATCACTTGCCACATGGAATGTTGCCGATCCGAGCTTTTCCTATGCGACGGACAATCCGCCGAGCAATATTCTCGGGTTTCCAGGTGCGGTTTTTGCCGACCTGATGCTGCAGTTTCTGGGCCTTGCCAGCGTTCCTGCACTTCTGCCGGTCCTTGCCTGGGCGCTTGCGCTGATCTCCGGACGCACGTTGCGCCGCATCCCCGCCCGCTTCGGCGCCTGGCTTGCCGGTACGGTCCTCGCCTCCGCCGCGCTCGGCTGCTTTCCGGCACCCGAAACCTGGCCGATCCCCAATGGCATCGGCGGCGTCATCGGAGATATGATCCTCAGATTTCCGGCGCTTTTCGTGGGCGCCTATCCGACAGGCATGGCCGCCACCATTCTGGGGGGTATATTTGCCCTGCCGACGACCGGCTTCCTGTTGTTTGCAGCTGGCCTCGTCGGCCGCAATGAGCTTGACGAGGATGATGAGGACGAGGCTCCCGTTGCTCCCCGCCGCAAGGCCGCAGATGTTGATGACGAGGATGATGACGGTGGCTTTGCCGGCTTTCTGGCCTTCGGCGCGCTTGCCCATACCTGGTACATCACCCAGGCGCGCCTGCGCCGTCTGCTGCACATCAAACCTCGCGCCCGCCATGGCGCTTCGGGCTTTGATGAACCCTATGACTTCAACGAGGACGAGTTCGGCAAGCTGAACGAACCGGTGCGCGCCAAGGCTTCGCCTTCCGGCCGCCTCGAACCCTCGCTTGAAAGCCCGATGTCGGACCTGATGGCTGCCCGCCGCCGCATCTCGCCGCCACCGATGTCGGTTGAAGACGATGAAGACGAGGACGAGGACATGGCCCGCCCCGCCGGCATCCTGCCGGATGATGACGATGAGCCGATGTTCAATTCCCCTCGACGGCCCTCGCATCCGACCGGTGCCCGCGTGGCCGGGCGCGTCGTGCCGGCCGCGGCACCTCCACGCCCCGGCGCTCGCGTCGCCCGCGAAGCGCAGGCCTCGTTCATCGACGACGGCGGCTTCCAGCTGCCCTCCGTGCATCTGTTGACCGAGCCGCGCCATGCCGTGCGCGACAGCACGCTGTCTGCCGATGCGCTGGAACAGAACGCCCGCATGCTGGAAGGCGTGCTGGAGGATTTTGGCGTGAAGGGCGAGATCATCCATGTGCGCCCCGGCCCGGTCGTCACGCTTTATGAACTGGAGCCGGCGCCGGGCATCAAGTCGTCGCGCGTCATCGGTCTCGCCGATGATATCGCCCGCTCGATGAGCGCCATTGCCGCCCGCGTCGCCGTCGTTCCCGGCCGCAATGCCATCGGCATCGAACTGCCCAACCAGACGCGCGAAACCGTTTTCCTGCGCGAAATGATCGGCAGCACCGATTTCGAAAGCAGCAAGGCAAAACTTGCCATGGCGCTCGGCAAGACCATCGGCGGCGAGCCCGTCATTGCCGATCTTGCAAAGATGCCGCATCTGCTGGTCGCCGGCACCACCGGATCGGGCAAGTCGGTTGCCATCAACACGATGATCCTGTCGCTGCTCTACCGGCTGTCGCCGGAAAAGTGCCGGCTCATCATGATCGATCCGAAAATGCTGGAACTTTCCGTCTATGACGGCATTCCGCATCTCCTGTCCCCCGTCGTCACCGATCCGAAAAAGGCGGTCGTGGCACTGAAGTGGACCGTGCGCGAGATGGAGGAACGCTACAAGAAGATGTCGAAGATCGGCGTTCGCAACATCGATGGCTTCAACAGCCGCGTCGAGCAGGCCATCGCCAAGGGCGAGGTGCTGACGCGCACGGTGCAGACCGGCTTTGACCGCGAGAGCGGCGAGGCGATCTATGAAGAAGAACGTCTCGACCTGAAGCCGCTGCCGTTCATCGTCGTCATCATCGACGAGATGGCCGACCTGATGATGGTCGCCGGCAAGGATATCGAAGGGGCGGTGCAGCGTCTGGCGCAGATGGCGCGCGCGGCCGGCATCCACGTCATCATGGCGACGCAGCGTCCGTCGGTGGATGTCATCACCGGCACGATCAAGGCGAACTTCCCGACCCGCATTTCCTTCCAGGTGACCTCGAAGATCGACAGCCGCACCATTTTAGGCGAGCAGGGTGCCGAACAGCTGCTCGGCATGGGCGATATGCTCTATATGGCCGGCGGCGGGCGCATCCAGCGCGTCCATGGTCCGTTCGTTTCCGATACCGAGGTCGAGGAAATCGTCGCTTACCTGAAGACGCAAGGCGCGCCGCAATATCTGGATGCCATCACCGCCGATGACGATGAGGATGGCGACGGTGGTGGCCCGGCCGGCACGGGCAACCTGTCGGATTCGGACGACCCCTATGATCAGGCGGTGGCCATCGTGCTGCGAGACGGAAAGGCCTCGACATCCTATATCCAGCGCAGGCTCGGTATCGGCTATAACCGGGCAGCCTCGCTCATCGAGCGTATGGAGCAGGAGGGACTGATCAGCCCCGCAAACCACGCCGGCAAGCGCGAGATCCTGGTGCCGACAGAGGCCGATATCATTGAGCGGTGACGCGAAGGCCACGAAGCCGCCGCGTTTTCCCGCCATTCTAGGCCTTAAAGGAGACAATAACCCATGACGACCCGTATGACCCGTTCCGCTGTTCTCAGCCGCCGCCATATGATGATTGGCTTTGGCGCGCTGGCGGCCGGTGGCATGGTGGGCGTGCCGGCCTTTGCGCAAGGCGCGGCCACGTCCGATGCCGCCCAGAAGATTGCCGACCACTTTTCCTCCGTAAAGACGATGATGGGCGAGTTCGCGCAGTTCGGCCCGCGGGGCGAACAGACCGGCGGAAAGTTCTTCATCGAGCGCCCCGGCAAGCTGCGCTTCAATTTCGAGGATCCCTCGCCGATCCGGGTGATTGCCGATGGCAACAATGTGGTCGTCGGCAATCTGAAGCTGAAGACCTGGGATCTTTATCCGCTTTCCAAGACGCCGCTCAGCCTGCTTCTGGCCGACCGCATCGACCTGTCGAACCAGATGGTGCGTGATGTGAAACAGGAGTCCGATCTCACCACGATCGTGCTCGGCAACAAGACAGTCTTCGGCGACAGCACGATCACCATGATGTTCGATCCGAAAACCTATGATCTGCGCCAGTGGACGATCACCGACCTGCAGAACAAGGATACCTCGGTGATGATCTACAACGTGCAGAACGGCGTGCGCTTCGACGACAAGGTTTTCACCATCCCCTATAACGAAGTCCACAAGCTGTAACAGGCGTCGCTCGCGCCGCCTTGCCCTTGCCCTTCATCATGAAAACAGCCTAAACCTCGGCGTATCATGTCGAGGTTTTTTCATGCGCTTTTCCATCACCACCTGGAACATCAATTCGGTGCGCCTGCGCCTGCCCATCGTCGAGCAGTTCATCGTGCGCGAAAAGCCCGACATTCTCTGCCTGCAGGAGATAAAATGCCGCGCGGAAGAGTTCCCGCTCGAGCCGCTGCAGGCCATGGGATACGAACATATCGTGCTGCATGGCCAGAAGGGCTATCACGGCGTGGCGATCATCTCGAAAGTGCCGCTCGCGGAAGATCACCGGCAGGATTACTGCAATGTCGGGGATGCCCGCCACATTTCCGCGATCTTCGAGCGTGGTGGCCGCCGCATCCGCCTGCATAACTTTTACGTGCCGGCGGGCGGGGACGAGCCGGACCGTGCGATCAACCCGAAATTCGGCCACAAGCTGGATTTCGTCGAGGAAATGAAGGTGCTGAAGGCAGATAGCCCAGGCGTCTCCTCCATCCTCGTCGGCGACCTGAACATTGCGCCGCTGGAGCATGATGTCTGGTCACACAGGCAGATGCTGAAGATCGTCAGCCACACGCCGGTGGAGACTGAGGGGCTTACCGAAGTGATGGAAAAAGGCGGCTGGCTGGATCTGATGCGCCAGCACGTTCCAGCCTCTGAAAAGCTCTACACCTGGTGGAGTTACCGCGCCAAAGACTGGGAAGCCGCCAATAAGGGCCGCCGCCTCGACCACATATGGTCATCGCCGGAGCTTGGCCCGCTTCTGGAAAACATCGAGGTGCTGAAGGAAGCCCGCGGCTGGAACCGCCCGTCGGACCATGTCCCGGTGACGGCGACGTTTCGGATGTGAAGGGTGTGGGTTCAGTGCGATTTCTTCCCTAAATCTGATAGGTATTGTTGCGTCTAGGTTTAGTTCCGGTGTGAGGCTCGCTACGAAAATATTCATGTTCTAATGCTAATGTAAGCGATGCTAAGCCTCTGAGAAGGCATGTCACACAGTGTCATAATTCGCATCAAGGAATGCATATGCCTTCGCTGTCGCTTAAAACCCTGCTTTATCTCATCGCAACCGCCCCTTTGCTGGCGTTCCTTTGGTTCAGCGGTCAGGCAACCTACGGCGCCTATCAGTCCTACAGCGCGCTGGAGCGACAATTGTTCGTGCAGCGACTGGCAAATGCCGGGGGCGCGATTGCCCAGGCCCTGCCGGGTGAGGCCTTTGCCAAGCCTGATCAGTTGGTCGAGCGCCGGAATGCAACGGATACGGAGATCGCAACCCTGGAGCGGGCCTATTCTGCATGGAAAGCCCAAGGCAACAGCGATGCCGCGATCGAGAAATCAGTCTCCTTCATTCTGGAAAAACGGCCGGCTCTTGCACAGTTTCGCAAGGTTGCGGATGCAGGTCAGGATGCGTCGGCCCTTGCGCTTGCCACGCTTCAGCCTGCCTCCGCAGCAGGCCTTGATCTCGTGCGCCGGTCTTCTGCGACAATCGAGGACCTGCCGCTTTCGAGGCTGATCGACGGTTTCCATGCGCTCATGCAGGTCAACGATGCGGGCCTGATCGAGTGGATGGCCGGTGAGGCCTTTCTCGGCGGAAGCAAGCTCGATCATACGCGGTTTCTCTTCATCCTGCATGCCAAGGGCCTGCGTGATCGCTATACGGCGGAAATGCGCGAATTCCTGCCCGCCGATATTGTCCGCGATTACGACGCCTTTGACCAGGCGCAGGGCGTAAAGCTTTCGGAACTGCGCCAGCGCATCTATTCCAATGATCCGCAGGGTCCAGATCCCGTCAATCTGGCGATCTGGCGCAAGGGAAATGCCGAGCAGGCTCCTCTGATGGCGGGGCTGGTGGCGCGAACGGGCGCAAGTCTGCAGGCGGCGGCTGACGCAAAGCTCTCCTCGTTGTATTCCACGTTCGTGCGCGGGGCCGTCACCTCCCTGCTCATCTGCCTGCTGGCTCTTGCGCTCTGCTTTGCCGTTGTCCGTCATGTTTCGCAGACGATCCGTGCCATCAAGCTTCGCATGACGAACCTGGCTGACGGCGATACGTCGAGTGCCATTCCCTTTACCGATCGCCGCGATGAAATCGGGGATATGGCGCAGTCCGTGGAGATCTTCCGCCAGGCGGCCATGCGCAACGCTGAGCTTGAAGCGGAAGCTGCTGGCAGCCGCCAGCGTTCGGAGGCTGAGCGTGCGCAGGTTCAGGCGCGTGCCGAAGCCGAAGCCGAAGAACGCCTCAACCAGGCAACGTCAACGTTTGCGGCAAGCCTTCGCCGGCTCGCGGCCGGTGACATGCGCTGCGAAATAGATAAACCGCTTTCCGCACAGTTCGAAAGCCTGCGGGCCGACTTCAATACCTCGGTCAACCAGCTGCGCTCGGCGCTTCTGTCGGTGCGCGGTTCGGTTGCCACGGTAACAAACGGTTCCAAGGAAATTTCCGACGCGTCCGATAACCTTGCCAAGCGCACCGAGCAGCAGGCGGCCTCGCTGGAAGAGACGGCAGCGGCACTGCAAGAAATTACCGCGAACGTGGTGGCAACCTCCAAGCGCACCAGCGATGCACGTGATGTGGTCCGCGATGCGCGGGCCCGTGCCGACCAGTCGGGTTCGGTCGTTCGTGATGCCGTAACGGCTATGCAGCGCATCGAGGAATCGTCACGCCAGATTTCCAACATCATCTCGGTCATTGACGAAATTGCGTTCCAGACCAACCTGCTGGCGCTGAATGCCGGTGTCGAGGCCGCCCGCGCCGGAGAAGCAGGCAAGGGCTTTGCCGTTGTCGCACAGGAAGTGCGTGAGCTGGCACAGCGTTCCGCCAATGCCGCGAAAGAAATCAAGGCGTTGATTGTCAATTCGACGACAGCGGTCGCCGAAGGCGTAAAGCTGGTAAGCCACACAGGCGAGGGGCTTTCGGCCATCGAGCAACTGGTGCAGACCGTTAATGCGCATATGGATGCAATTGCCACGGCCGCACATGAGCAGTCTTCGGGCCTTGCGGAAGTCAATACCGCTGTCAACCACATGGACCAGGCGACGCAGAAGAACGCTGCCATGGTCGAGGAAATGAATGCCGCCGGCGCCGGCCTTGCGCAGGAAAGCGTCAACCTTTCGGATCTTCTGTCGCAATTTCAGCTGGGCGATGCCGCCCAGCAACTGCGTGCTGCGGCAAACCAGATGCGCGCCCCTGCCCATCGGGCACCACCGGCACCAGCGCCCCGGACGGCGGTTCCACAGCTGCGCGCGACAGGCAATGCTGCTCTTTCCAGCGCGCAGGATTGGGAAGAATTCTAAGCCTTGGCCGATGCGCGATGATCTATTGATAAAAGAAGAAGGGCGGCCGTGGGTCGTCCTTCTTGCGTTTGTGCGGGGAGTAAAAACGCGGCGACGCGCTTTTCGGACGAACCGGTGGATTAGGCAAACCGCCCCTGCATGGCCGCAGCCGCCTTTGCCATGCCGACCAGATTGTCCCTGATCCGCTGCTCCAGAATGCGGGCCACTGCCGGATATTCCTCCAGCAGACGGTGAAAGAGGGTGCGCGGAATGCGCAGAACTTCGCCATCTTCGGCGGCAATGGCGGTGAACTTGCGCTCCACCATCGTCACCAGCGCCAGTTCCGACAGCATGGTGCTGGGGCCGACGGAGCGGGCAAGATCGGCGATCCCGTCCCGGCCGAGCGTATAAAGATCGAGCCGGCCGCGCGCCACCACATAGGCACATTCGGCCGGTGATTGTTCGCGAAACAGCTCCTGCCCCTTGGCGACGCTGCGGCGTTCCGCCCCGAAGGCGACCAGTCGCAGCTGGTCGTCATCCAGCCCCTGGAACAGGGGAACGCCGGAGAGAAGGCGAATATCGTCGCTAAGGGCCATGGTCGCTTTCTTCTGCGATATCCCGTTCAGGGAACGATCTTGTAGCCGCCGTTTTCGGTCACCAGAATTTCGGCGCTCGACGGGTCGCGCTCGATCTTCTGGCGAAGACGATAGACGTGGGTTTCCAGCGTATGGGTCGTCACGCCGGAATTATAGCCCCAGACCTCTTCCAGCAGCACGTCTCGCGTCACAACCTTCTGGCCGGCGCGGTAGAGGTAGCGGATGATGGCCGCTTCCTTCTCAGTGAGCCGGATTTTTTTGCCGTCATCGGTGGTGAGCAGCTTCTGGCTTGGCTTGAAGATATAGGGGCCGACGGTAAACGTGGCATCCTCGCTCTGCTCGTATTGGCGAAGCTGGGCGCGGATGCGGGCCAGAAGCACGGCAAAACGAAACGGTTTGGTGATATAGTCGTTGGCCCCGGCTTCCAGGCCAAGGATGGTGTCGCTATCGGTGTCATGCCCGGTCAGCATGATGATCGGCGCCTTGAACCCGCCCTTGCGCAGCAGTTTCACCGCCTCGCGCCCGTCCATGTCAGGCAGGCCCACATCCATGATCAACAGGTCGATCTGGCGGGATTTTGCGGTCGCCATTGCCTTGGTGGCGTTGTTTTCCTGCAGCAGTGAAAATTCCTCGTAAAGAGAAAGCTGCTCGACCAGCGTCTCGCGCAGGTCTTCATCGTCATCCACCAGCAGTACGGTGCGGGCTGCCATGCCGTCTTTGCCTTTCATTTGCCCGTCGCGCATCGGCGGCGAGGCTCTTCGAACTAAGGGACATTGTGCTATGAATTTCAAACGAAATCATATCCAAAGCAACATTGTGTGAGACAAATGGGTGGGAAAAAGGCCGGCGGCAAGGGCAAGATGATCACGGTTCGCCCCGCACCATCAAATCCTGCTCGCGCTTTCGTGAGTTTTGGCGGCATCACCGTGCCCGCCGCCATTGGACGCTCCGGGCGAACGGCGTTCAAGCGTGAAGGCGATGGCGCAACGCCGATTGCCGCCATGAAGCTGCTTTATGGCTTTGTGCGCAGAGAACACGTAGGCGCCCTGCCAACAGCCCTTCCCCTGCGGCGTATAGAGAAAGACATGCTCTGGTGTGATGCGCCCGAACATGCCGCCTATAACCGGCTGGTGCGCGCACCCTTCAAGCCAAGCCATGAGCGGATGCAGCGCACCGACGGGCTCTATGACATCTGTCTGGTGCTCGACTGGAATATCACCTCGCGACGCCGTCATCGCGGTTCGGCAATCTTCTTTCACCTCATCCGCCCCGGTTACCAGCCGACGGAAGGCTGCATTGCCATCAGCGCCACCGCCATGCGCCGGCTCATCCGGTTCATGCGGCCGGGCATGATCGTGCGCGTCATCTAACATTGTCTCGGGTTTGTCGTACAACCGCAACATGCGGCCTGTAGATTAGAACGGCTCTTAAAAGCACTGTGTTTCGATTCTGGAGGTCGTTTGATGAACGAGCAGCTCACCCACAAGCCTTTCCCGACCACGCTTCTGGAAGAGGCAGATGGCGAAGGCCATAATGCCAGCGCCAACCCGACGATGGGCGAAATCATCTCGAAGCGGTTTTCACGGCGCAATTTCCTGCAGGGGTCGCTGGCCGTTTCGGCGATTGCGGCGACCGTCAGCCCCGTCGCTCTGATGAGCGCCGATGAGGCACGCGCCGCCGGCAAGTCCGGTTCTGCGTTTAATTTCAACGAAGTGGAAGCCGGCGTCGATGCCACGCACCACGTCGCCGAAGGTTATGATGCCGACGTTCTGCTGCGCTGGGGCGATGCAGTGCTTCCCGGTGCGCCGCAGTTTGATCCGACAAAACAGACGGCAGAGGCCCAGTCAAAACAGTTCGGCTATAACAATGACTATGTCGGCTTCATTCCGCTGGAAGGCGCTGCCGATCACGGACTGCTCGTCGTCAACCACGAATACACCAACCCGCATCTGATGTTCCCCGGCCTCGTGACCGTTGTCGATGGCAAGGTCAAGCAGGGCGCGCTCTCCAAGGAGCAGGTGGACGTGGAGATGATGGCGCATGGCGGCACCATCGTTGAAATCCGCAAGGTTTCCGGCAAATGGCAGGTGGTGGCCGATGGCAAATATAACCGCCGCATCACCTCCAACACGCCCATGCAGATCACCGGTCCGGCCGCCGGTCACGATCGCCTGAAGACGGCTGCCGATCAGACCGGCACGAAAGTCTTTGGCACGCTCAACAACTGTGCCGGCGGCGTGACCCCCTGGGGCACCTATGTGATGGCGGAGGAAAACTTCCACGGCTATTTCCAGGGCAAGCTGCCGGAGGGCCATGCGGAAGCTGCCAATTACAAGCGTTACGGCGTGCCGGAAGGCTCCTATGAATGGGGCAATTTCTACGACCGCTTCGATCTGTCGAAGGAACAGCACGAGCCGAACCGTTTTGGCTGGGTCGTCGAAGTGGATGTCATGGACCCGACCTCCATGCCGAAGAAGCGCACCGCCCTCGGTCGTTTCAAGCATGAAGGCGCCGAATCGATCGTGGCGAAGAGCGGCAAGGTCGTCTTTTATCTCGGTGACGACGAGCGCTTCGATTATGTCTACAAGTTCGTGACGGAAGCCGCCTTCAACCCGAATGACCGCGCTGCCAACATGGACCTGCTGGACAAGGGCACGCTTCATGTGGCGAAGTTCGGCGAAGACGGCACCATGCAGTGGCTTCCGATGGTGCAAGGCCAGGGTCCGCTCACGGCAGAAAACGGCTTCCACACCCAGGCCGACGTGCTGATCGAGACCCGCCGCGCCGGCGATCTCCTCGGCGCCACCAAGATGGACCGTCCGGAAGACATCCAGCCGAACAGCGTCAACGGCAAGGTCTACGTGATGTTGACCAACAACACCAAGCGCAAGGCAGACCAGGTGAATGCCGCCAATCCGCGCGCTGAAAACGCCTTTGGCCACATCATCGAAATCTCCGAAAACGACGGCGATTTCTCCGCGACTTCGGGCAAGTGGGAAGTGCTCTTGAAGTGTGGTGATCCCTCGGTTGCCGCCGTCGGCTCCACCTTCTCGACGGAAACCACGAAGAACGGCTGGTTCGGCATGCCCGATAACTGTGCGGTGGATACTGCCGGTCGTCTCTGGGTCGCAACCGATGGCAACAACAACAAGCAGACCGGCCGTACCGATGGCCTCTGGGCCGTCGATACGGAAGGGGCAGCGCGTGCCACGTCAAAGCTGTTCTTCCGCGTGCCTGTTGGCGCTGAAATGTGCGGCCCGCTGTTTTCTCCCGATGACGAAACGGCCTTCGTTGCCGTCCAGCATCCGGGCGATGGCGGCGAGGATTGGTCCGGCCACGGCCGTGCGTCCTATTACGAGGATCTCTCCACCCGCTGGCCCGATTTCAAGCCAGACCTGCCCTGTCGTCCGTCGGTCGTTGCCATCACCAAGAAGGGTGGCGGCAAGATCGCGGTCTGAGATTTCCTGACGCTTTGAAGAGGGGCTTCGCGATCACCCGGTCGCGGAGCCTTTTTCGTTGCTGGGTCAGCGGCCGATGGCAATCGCGCCTGCTGCCACGATCAGGCAGGCGACAATGCGTTTGGCGGTGAGCGTCTCGCCCAGAAACAGCCAGCCGATCAGCATGGCAAAGACCACGCTCGTTTCGCGAATGGCGGTGATCGGTCCTGCCGGTCCCAGCGAATAGGCAACAATGATAACGCCATAGGCGAGAAGCACGAAAATGCCCGCCCCCAGCGCCTTCCAGCTTTCCCGCTCCCGGATATCGATTCGCAGCCGGCCGCGCATCGCGGTGTAGGCGATGATGAGGAGAACGCCATAGGTAAACAGCACCCAGGCGGCATAGGCCCGCGGATCCGACACATGGCGCACGCCGGTGGAATCCACCGTCGCGTAACTTGCGATGATGAGGCCCGTGAGCAGTGCCCAGAGAATGGAGGAGGTGGGCGCCCGCTGGCGACCCAGCGACAGGCTCATGATGCCCACGGCCACCAGCGCAATGCCGATAAGCTGGCTCGTCCCCACCGTCTGCCCCGTCAGCAAAAAACCGCCGAGCGTGACCAGCAGCGGCACGGAGCCGCGCACCACCGGATAGACCTGCCCGAGATCGCCGAGCCTGTAGGCAAAGACGAGGAACACGCTGTAGGCGACCTGTAACAGCGAGGAGGCGAGGATATAGGCAAAGCCGGTGGGTGTCGGCAGCGGCAGCCAGAGCATGACCGGCAGTGCAAAAACGATGCCGGTGACGCCCATCACCGTGATCGACCACAGCCGGTCGCTGCCTGAGCGCAGGAAGGCGTTCCAGCTGGCATGGAGAATGGCGGCCGACAGGGCAAGCGCAATGACGGTGGGGTTCAAGGGTTGGCCACCATCAAGGGTCTGATGGCAAAGCGGTGGGCAATGGGGCGCATGGGGAAACCGGTTGGAAAGCTGCAAGGGTAATGACACCGCGCCCGCAGTCAATCGCGCTTTTCTGTTGGCTGCATCAACGGGATTGATCCGATGAAAAAGCCGCCGGATGGGCATCCGGCGGCTCGCTGTCAAAAGTTTCAGGCAAAAAGGATTACTTCCACTCGCGGATATCGACGAAGTGGCCGGTAACCGCTGCGGCGGCGGCCATGGCAGGCGACACGAGATGCGTGCGGCCCTTGAAACCCTGGCGTCCTTCGAAGTTGCGGTTGGAGGTGGATGCGCAGCGTTCGCCCGGCTTCAGGCGGTCGTCGTTCAT
>JAIXTO010000043.1 GCA_027483885.1 Rhizobiaceae bacterium | reverse complement strand
CATGCTTTGCAGCGCCTCGACCGGCTGGCCGCTTTCGCCGCGCTGGAAAAACCGGCCGCTGCGGATCGGGCTCGGCTCGACCCAATGACCGATGCCGGCGCGAAAAAGCCTTTCCCACGAAAAATTCTCGCCGGGATCGACCTTGCGCTTCGGCGCAACGTCCGAGTGACCAAGCACCCGTTCCGGACGGATCGACCAGCGGGCAGCACAATCGCGGCAGAGCGCGATGACCGCTTCGATCTGTTCGTCGGGATAGGTCGGCAATCCGCCGGGGTGGCCGGCATTGGCGATCTCGATGCCGATGGAGCGGGAATTGATATCCGTCTCGCCGGCCCAGACACTTTTGCCGGCATGCCAGGCGCGGCGCGCTTCCGGCACCATCTGCACCACGCGACCATCCGGCCAGACGAAATAATGGCTGGAGACCTGGCTTTCGATATTTTTGAGCCACGAGACCGCCTGCCCGTGATCGGCCATGCCGGTATAATGCAGGATGATCATGTCGGGCGCCACACCGCCGACGCGTTCGCCATGGTTGGGCGAGGGATCGACCCTTGCCGCTTCGAAATCAGGCACCAGTTTCATGCGGCCTTGCGTTCCCGTTCAATCGCCGCATAGGCGGCATTGAGGGCTGCCATGCGCTCGTTGGCGGCGGCATGCAGCGCTTCGGGCACGCCGCGCGCAATCAGCTTGTCGGGATGATGTTCGGACACTAGGCGGCGATAGCGCTTGCGGATCTCGGCAAAATCATCCTCTGGCGAAACGCCGAGGATGAGGTACGGATTGCCGCCATCGACTTCCACGTGACGGGCGAGGATGCGGCGGAAGTGATCCTCGTCGATGTGGAAGATCTCGGCGATGCGCGCCAGAAAATCCAGTTCCTTCTCATGCACCATGCCGTCAGCCTTGGCGATGTGAAAGAGGCCATCGACGACGTTTTCCAGCATCTGGCAGTTTTGCTCGCCAGACCCGCAAAGGCCCGCAAGCTTTTCCGCATAGGCCTCGTAACCGGCGACATCCTGACGGGCGAGATTGTAGAGGCGTGCGACGTTTCGCGCTTCCTCTTCCGGAAAATCGAAAATCTGGCGAAACGCTTCCACTTCGGAGGCAACCACGGCGCCATCGGCCTTGGCCATCTTGGCAGACAGCGCAATAATGGCAACCGAGAAGGACACCTTGCGACGGGTTTCCGGATCGCCTTCGAACAGCGTACGGATGGCCTCCACGACGCGCGACAGCGCATTGTGGGCGGCGTCGCCGACACTGCCAAGCAGTCGCTCCCACAGGTTCGTCAGTTGAAGGCATGCAAAATCTAAAATCATGCTGCACCTGACCAAATTCTGGAACCCTTGGCAAGCGCAAGCCGGCGAAGGTCGGGTTAAACTTTGTTCACCCTTACGGGATTGGTTTGCGCCTGGTTCAGCAAGAAGCCAAAACGTCGCAGTCCGGCACAGCGGCCGGCGCCAATCCGGGTGACGTGGAACAGCGCCGGCAGCGCCCCTGTTCCTCATCTCACATTTGAACCGATTAAATCCGGAAGCGTTCAAGAAAAGCGGCGAAACGCCGGATTTTCTTGAGAAATTCACTTTACAGCCGCAAAGCTCTGTCGCATCCCTTTGCCAGTTCATGGCAAGGCGCAACGGCGCCAAGGAGGTTCGATGGCCAAGCAGAAAGTGGCAATGCTGACAGCAGGGGGGCTTGCTCCATGCCTGTCATCGGCAGTGGGCGGTTTGATCGAGCGTTATAGCGACATCGCCCCCGAACTGGAGCTTGTCGCCTACCGTTCCGGCTATCAGGGCGTGCTTCTGGGAGATCGAATCGAGATCAATCAGGCCATGCGCGAGGGCGCCCATCTTCTTCACCGCTATGGCGGCTCGCCGATCGGCAACAGCCGGGTGAAGCTCACCAATGCCGCCGACTGCGTCAAGCGCGGCCTGGTCAAGGAAGGCGAGAACCCGCTGAAGGTCGCCGCAGACCGGCTGGCAGCCGATGGCGTCACTATTCTCCACACGATCGGCGGCGACGACACCAATACGACGGCAGCAGACCTTGCCGCCTATCTGGGTGAAAACGGCTATGACCTGACCGTTGTTGGCCTGCCGAAAACGGTGGACAATGACGTGGTACCGATCCGCCAGTCGCTTGGCGCCTGGACGGCTGCCGAAGTCGGCGCGCATTTCTTCGATCACGTCAGCAACGAGCAGAGTGCCGCCCCGCGCACGCTCGTCATCCATGAGGTGATGGGCCGCCACTGCGGCTGGCTGACGGCCGCCACCGCGCGCGCCTACATCCAGGACACGCGCAACAATGAATATGTCGAAGGCTTCATGATGAACACCCAGATGAAGAACATCGACGGGCTCTACCTGCCCGAGATGGCCTTCGACCTGGAAGCCGAGGCCGAGCGTCTGCGCGGCATCATGGATACCTGCGGCTTCGTGACGCTGTTCGTCTCGGAAGGCGCCGGTCTCGAGACCATCGTTGCCGAGCGGGAAGCCTCCGGCGACAAGGTCAAGCGCGACGCTTTTGGCCATGTGAAGATCGACACGGTCAATGTCGGCCACTGGTTCCAGACGCATTTTGCCTCGCTTTTGCATGCGGAACGCTCGATGGTGCAGAAATCCGGCTATTACGCTCGCTCGGCACCGGCCAACCAGGAAGACCTGCGCCTCATCCAGGGCATGGTGGATCTGGCGGTCGAAAGCGCGCTGAACGGCGTCTCGGGCGTGACGGGCCATGACGAAGACCAGAATGGGAAATTGCGCACGATCGAATTCCCGCGTATCAAGGGTGGCAAGCATTTCGATCTCTCCACCCCCTGGTTCGGTGACGTCATGAACTTCATCGGGCAGCCTTTCCGGGCGGCGTGATCGAAACCGTGGCCGGCCCGCGAGGAAAGACCGGTCTTGTGTGGAGATTGATGCGGAGGAGACGACATGAGCATCGAGGCGATCCTGATATTTTCAGTGCTCTGCCTGCTGACGCTATATCTGCCTTCGGCATCCAGCCGTTTTCTGGTGGCCTATACCATTGCCCGCGGCAAACCGCGGGCAATGGCGCTTGTTCCGGCCCTGGCTGCCGGTTCCTTTCTGTCGTTTGCGGCCGGATTTGCGATCTTCCTCTGGCTTTCGGTGTCGCTGCGCAGCATGCATGGAACGCTTGGCTGGGCAGCCTTTGCCTATCTTGCTCTTTATGTCGGCAAGGGCCTGCAGCAGGGCATTCGCCAGCGCGCTGCCGATAATGACAACCTTCGCGAGAAATCTCTTGTGCGCGGCATGGGCCGTTGCCTGATCGCCCAGGTGCGCCCGGGCCTTGCCATCGCTTTTGCCGCACTTCTGGTTCATCTGGCTGATTCGTCGGGGACGACGGAACGGCTGGCGCTTCAGGCCGCTGCGGGTTTTGCCATAGCAGCCATCGCATCTGGCCTGTTGCAGGTGCTGCTTGCCGGGCGCAGCAGCCGCAAGATGCGGCTTGGAAGCCTGAAGAATTCGGCCTCCGCCACCCCTCGCACGCGCTTTATCGCGCGCCGCGCCGTCAGCGCCGGCTACCGCCGAATTGCCGCATAAGATCCCCGGGCTTGCCGCAGGCGTTCAGATAAGTTAAGAAATCTTTAGATTTGAGGGGCACTTGCAGGCTGGGACAATCATCTTCGTGAAAGTGAGACCATGGCGATAACCCGAATTTTCGGTTGCAACGCGGTTGTGGCGTTTGCGATTTGCGGGGCTGTTTCCGGCTGCTCGAGCGTGGAAACGGCTTCCAACAAGGCAGCTGACAACACCGAACAGTCCGCGGACGTCGCTTCGGCGGGGGCACCTGCCGCCGAGCAAACCGCAGGACAACAGCCGGCAACCAAGACCGGGCGCATTTCTATTGCCGCTGCAGCGGCGGCTGCGACCGGCGGGCCTGTGGAGGCACCGGCCGGTTCGATCATGACCGTTGCTGAAAAAGGTGGCCGGGTTCACGCCGTGGCGCTTCCGACCGGCCAATCGGCCATCACCGCGCAAAACGATGCGGTGCGCGCCGCCCTCGCGCAGGCCTCAGAAATGCCCGTGGTGACGCCGGCGCTCGCCGTGGCCCCCACCTCGATGCAGACAACGGGCGCCATGGAAGCCATCAATGTGGCCACCACGACGGCCAACACCATGACGGCCCCGGTTGCGGCATCCCCGCTTTCCAGGTCGCGCCAGGATATTTCGCCTGATCTCCAGACAGCCGCCTTGCGCTCGACACAAAAGCCCGAGGAAAAGCATCTCGGCATTCCCGCCGATGTCTCGGAAGGCTACGCCGCCATTCCGACGCCGCGTCCGCGCCCTGCTTCGTCCAGCACCTCTTCGATGCTGGCCTATGCATCCCCGGCCCAGCCGCTGTCTTCGGTCTCCAACGATTTCTTCCCGCCGGCACCCGGTGCTCCCGTGCCGGAAACGGCAGAGGCCAGCACGCCGACGCTGAACAAGCTGATCAAGCGTTATGCCGGCATGTATGGCGTGCCGGAATCTCTCGTGCACCGCGTCGTGCATCGCGAAAGCCGCTACGACCCGAAAGCCTACAACAAGCGCGGCTATTTCGGCCTCATGCAGATCAAGTATTCCACGGCAAAGTCGATGGGATACGGCGGCACGCCGGAAGGCCTGCTCGATGCCGAGACCAATCTGAAATACGCCATCAAATACCTGCGCGGCGCCTGGCTGGTTGCCGATAACGAGCCGGATGGCGCAATCGGCCTTTATGCCCGCGGCTATTATTACGATGCCAAGCGCAAGGACATGCTCAACGTCCTGAAATAACCCGCGTTAGGCTAGGTTACTCCAGCGCCTTCGTTACTGCCTGAACCAGCGCATCCGGCCGATATCCTGTTGACGCCGGAGACAGGCCGAGACGCACCACCACCAGCCGTTTTGAAGGAATGACTGTGACGCTCTGACCGTCATGGCCTTGCAGCGCAAACTGGTCGTTCGGTGCAGCAGCCCCCTCCCCCGCCCTCCGAGACGCAAGCCATGTCTGCATGCGGGAATAACGTCCGCCGGATGTCACGTTCGCGCGCCACATATCCTCGACCAGATCCGCCGGCAGGATGGTGCGGCCCTGCCAGACGCCTTTGTCTGCCAGAAGAAGCCCGAAGCGTGCCCAGTCACGCCCCGTCGCATACATGTAGGAACTGCCGGCAAAGGTTCCCGACTCGTCCGGTTCAAACACCGCGCTCCCCATCCCCAGCGGCTCAAACAGCGCCTTGCGCGGATAGGCCAGCGCCTGTTCAGCATTGCCCAGCCGGTCCATCCACATGCGCGACAGAAGAACGGCCGTGCCGGAGGAATAGTTGAACACCGTACCGGGTTTTGCGGCCAGTGGCAGGCTTGCGGCAAAGTGGGCCATATCCGGCTCCAGAAACAGCATCCGCGTGACATCCGCCACGGTGCCGTAATCCTCGTTGAAGGCAAGACCGCTTTCCATGCCGAGCAGTTGCGCAACGGTGATTTTTGCGCGCGCGTCGCCCTTCCATGCGGGAAACAGGTTGTTTTCGTCGAGCGACATGCGCCCATCGTGCACCAGGGTGGCGATGAGGGCGGCATTCACCGTCTTCGTCATCGACCAGCCAAGAAGAGGCGTCTTCGCATCGAAACCCTTGCCGTAGCGATCTGCGACGATACGACCGTCCTTCACCACCACCACGGCCCGCATACCCGGCCCCGTCAGGTCATCGCGCGACAGGATCTCCGAAATATCCGGGCGCGGCGTCACCGTCTCACCTTTCGGCCAGAGAGCTTGGGGCTCCGCCGCCGATTCGCGCGCATCAGATGCCAGATTGACGGCGGCAAGGCTTTCAGGCTTTGCGCCATCCGCCAGCACGCTGCACCCGAGCCCGCCACGGTACATCGCCGTCACCGGTGCGATTCCGCCGACAAGTGCTGCATGGACAAGGCCCGCATCTCGCTCGACATTCACCCGCATCAGCCGCAGCAGCGGATTACCGGGCGCCTGCACATCCTCAGACAGCACCTCTGCCGGCTCGCGCCCCGCCAGAAACACGTTCGAGCAGACAATCTTTGCCGCATAACCGCTTCCCACCCGCAACAGCGTGGGCGGCGAGGCTTGAAGCCAGACGAAGCCGGCAACCAGCAACAACGCGAGAAAGACGGGGGAAAGTTTTGCAAGACGAAGCACAAGGCGCATCAGATCGTTCCTGTTGGCGGCGGCATGCCGTCTCCAGCCCACCGCCAGATGTTAAGCCTGGTGCCCAAGTGCGGCGGCATGAGGACACGTCATGAAACTGTAGCAGCATGCGGCTACAGCCATTTGACACTCATGACGAGGCAACGGGAAAAGAGCATGGCCGAGATTGCACCGGAAGCCGGATTTCTGAAGAACGGAAAGCTGAAGACTGCACTGCTGCAGCACAAGGCATTGTCAAAGAGCGGGCTTTCCGAACGCCTGTTCGGCCTTTTGTTTTCCGGCCTTGTCTATCCTCAGATCTGGGAGGATCCGGATGTCGACATGGCCGGCATGGCGCTGTCTGAGGGCCACAGCATCGTCACCATCGGGTCTGGCGGCTGCAACATGCTGGCTTACCTCTCCCGCTCGCCGCGCTCCATCGACGTGGTGGATCTCAATCCGCACCATATCGCGCTCAACCGCCTGAAGCTTCAAGCCTTTGCCGCCCTTCCCTCACATGCCGACGTGGTGCGCCTTCTTGCTACGGAAAACGCCGGCACCAACGGGCGCGCCTTCGATCTTTTCATCGCTCCGAAGCTGGATGACAAAACGCGCGCCTACTGGCAGAAGCGCAGCCTCACCGGGCGGCGGCGCATTTCCGTTTTCGAGCGCAATATCTACCGCACCGGCCTGCTTGGCCGCTTTATCGCTGCCGGCCACCTTTTGGCGCGGATGCATGGCGTAAACCTCACCGAAATGGCGGCCATGGGCTCGCTTCGCGAACAGCGGCAGTTTTTCGATACCCGCATCGCACCCCTCTTCGACAAGCCTTTGATCCGCTGGCTGACGAGCGCCAAAAGCTCGCTGTTCGGCCTTGGCATTCCGCCGCAGCAATATGACGAGCTGGCAAGCCTTGCGCCGGATGGCTCGATTGCGCCGGTTCTGCGCCAGCGGCTGGAAAAGCTTGCCTGCCATTTTCCGCTGCGCGACAACTATTTCGCCTGGCAGGCGTTTGCCCGCCGCTATGCTCTGCCGCACGAGGGTTCCCTGCCGACCTATCTGAAGGCTGAAAACTACCGCACCATCCGCAACAACGTGTCGCGCGTTGCCGTGCATCATGAAACCTTCACCGACCTTCTGTCGCAAAAGGCCGCCGGCACGGTGGATCGCTACGTGCTTCTGGACGCGCAGGACTGGATGAACGACCGCCAGCTCAACGATCTCTGGGCAGAAATCAGCCGCACCGCCGCACCAGGCGCCCGCGTCATCTTCCGCACCGCGGCCGAAAAGAGCATCATCGAGGGACGCCTTTCGCCGGCGCTGCGCGACCAGTGGCATTATCTCGAAGCGCGCTCCGGGGAACTGAACCTGCAGGACCGCTCGGCCATCTATGGCGGCTTCCATATTTATGAGAAAGCGGCATGACGGCGCTGGGCGGGACAGGACCAGTGCCGACATCCGATCATGCCGCCCGCATGGACCGGATGTACCGCTACCAGCGCCATATCTATGATCTGACGCGCAAATATTACCTTCTCGGCCGCGACCGGGCGATCCGCGACCTTGCGGTGCCGAAAGATGGCACGCTTCTGGAAGTGGGCTGCGGCACGGGCCGCAACCTGTTGCTGGCCCACCGCATCTATCCGCGGGCGCATCTTTATGGCCTCGATATCTCCAGCGAGATGCTCGCCACCACCCGCGCCAATTTTCGCGGCAAGGCGGCAGAGCCGATGCTGAAGGTGGCGGATGCGACGACGTTTACGCCCGCTGATTTCGGCACGGACGGGTTCGACCGCATCCTCATTTCCTACGCGCTGTCGATGATCCCCGACTGGCAGGGCGCGCTTACGGCAGCCCTTGCGGCGCTGAAGCCCGGCGGTTCGCTGCACATCGTCGATTTCGGCCAGCAGGAAAACCTGCCCGTCTGGTTTCGCGCATCGCTGCAGGCCTGGCTGTCGCGGTTTCATGTGACGCCGCGCGCAGACCTTGCCGAAGCGATCGAGGCCCGCCTTGCGCAGTTCGATGCCGACATGATGTTCGAGACAACCGGCCGTGGCTACGCCTGGCATGCGATTGTCCGTCGCCGGAGTTGATGGCGGCCAAGCGCTTGATCTAGCAAATCTCTTAGAGCATGATGATGTTGCTGCGCGGCAGAAACGCTGCGCGGCAAACTCGTTGGTGCGTAAGGGAATTTTTACGCCGACATGGTTATCAGGTCCTTTCGCATCCTTGTTTCCGGCCGGTGATTCGGCGCGGGGGCCAAGCGATCCGTCCCCTCGATCATCACGGAAGCGCCATGCCTCGGCTCATCTTTGCCCTTCTTGCGACAGCCGCCCTTGCCACCGGCTGCACCTCGACAAGTTATGATTTCATGTCGACGGCATCGATCTCCAAGCCGAAATTTAAAGACAGCGACCCGCAGGATTTTGGCGTCAACCATCCTGACCGCCACGAGATACATGGCATCGACGTATCCAAGTGGAACGGTGACATCGATTGGCAGACCGTCAAGCGCGGTGGGGTTTCCTTCGTGTTCATCAAGGCAACCGAAGGCAAGGACCGGGTCGATCCGGCTTTCGAGGCAAACTGGCGTAATGCGGCAGCAGCGGGCCTTGCCCACGCGCCCTACCATTTCTACTATTTCTGCTCGAGTGCCGATGAACAGGCCGACTGGTTCATCGCCAATGTGCCGAAGGCGGCCAGCAGCCTGCCGCCGGTGGTCGATGTGGAATGGAACCACACCTCGAAAACCTGCACCACACGGCCGGCGCCGGACACCGTGCGGGCCGAGATGAAACGCTTCATGGACCGGCTGGAAGCCTATTATGGCAAGCGCCCGATCATCTACACCTCCGTCGATTTCCACCGCGACAATCTTGTCGGCGCGTTCCAGGACTATCATTTCTGGGTCCGCTCCGTGGCGGCCCATCCCGCCAAGATCTACGAGGCGCGCAAATGGGCCTTCTGGCAGTACACCTCCACCGGCATCGTTCCCGGCATCAAGGGCGACACTGACATCAACGTCTTTGCCGGCACGGAAAAGAACTGGCGCAACTGGGTGGCCTCCGTCGGCCCGTAAAACCCATTCGACCTCCCTTTCAGCGTCCGCAAGGCGCTGCTCAGCGACATTCGGGCGCGTGGCCATTGACGCGGCATCGTCTTTGCCCATCTTCCGTCACAAATCTCGCCGACATGGGGCATCTGCCCGCCAGAGGAACCTTTCATGCTCTTGCCTTCCGTTCGCCCGCTCTCGCTTGCCTTTGCTCTGACGGGGCTTCTCGCCTCCGCAGCCTTTGCCCAGCCAGCCTCTCCCCAGCCGGTCTCTGGCCAGAAGCCACCGGCCTGCGGCGGAGACCTTTCTGCCTTCCTGCAGGGTGTGAAGGCTGAAGCGCTCAGCATGGGCGTTCCGGCAGAGGCGGCTGACCGGGCGCTGGCCGGTGCCGTCATCGATTCGAAAGTGCTGTCGCGAGACCGGGCGCAGGGCGTGTTCCGCCAGACGTTTCTGGAGTTTTCGCAGCGCACCGTCAGCCAGGCCCGCCTCGACATCGGCCGCCAGAAGATGAAGCAGTATGCCGAGGTGTTCGAGCGGGCCGAGAAGGAATATGGCGTAGCGCCCGGCGTCATCACCGCGTTCTGGGCAATGGAGACCGATTTCGGCGCCGTGCAGGGCGATTTCAACACGCGAAATGCGCTCGTCACTCTCTCGCATGATTGCCGCCGGCCGGAACTGTTTCGCCCGCAACTGCTGGCGCTCACGGAGATGGTGCAGCATGGCGATCTCGATCCTGAGAGCAATACGGGCGCCTGGGCCGGCGAAATCGGCCAGGTGCAGATGCTGCCGCGCGACATCATCGAACACGGCGTCGATGGCGATGGCGACGGCCATATCAACGTCAAGACAAGCTCGCCGGACGCCATCCTGACGGCTGCCTCCTTCATCAGGAGCCTCGGTTTCAAGCCGGGCGAGCCGTGGATCCAGGAAGTCGAACTGCCGGAAAACCTGCCTTACGAGAAAAGCGGCCTTGGCAACGAAATGCCGGCCGCCGAATGGTTCAAGCTCGGCGTAAAACCGCGCGACGGCAATACGTCGTTTGGCGCCCTTCCCGCTGCACTCGTTCTGCCGCAGGGCCGCAAAGGACCGGCCTTCATCACCTATCCGAATTTTTCGATCTATCTCTCGTGGAACCAGTCGTTCATCTACACGACGTCGGCGGCCTATTTTGCCACCCGTCTCTCCGGCGCACCGCCTTATGCCAAGGGCAATCCGGAACCGGGCCTCAGCGTCGACGAGATGAAGGTATTGCAGACGAAGCTCGACGGCATCGGCCATGATGTCGGCAAGATCGATGGCATTCTGGGCTCCGGCACGCGTGTGGCCGTGCAGAAGGCGCAGCAGCGGCTCGGCATGCCCGCCGATGGCTGGCCCACTGCAGCGCTTCTGAACGCGCTTTAAGGCAGACCGGGAATCATCCTTGTCTATGCGAGCAAAAACCTCCCGCGGTCTTCCCGGGAGGTTTTTTTGTGAGGCGTTTTCATGCCCCTGCCGTGCCCTCCCCATCACGTAATGTGACGGTTCTTAACAGCGCGGACAGATTTGTTCACGGATGGTAAACCCTGTTAATTAACGGATTTATCTTTGTATAACAGCAGCTTGTGGCGTGATCTGCCATAAATCCGTCATATGTGTTCCCGCAGTGCAGCACATTATTCGCTTCCCAAGCGTTCAAAAATGCACTTACATCTGAGGTGTTAACGCAAGGAGGCAGACATGGGACACGTACATTCCTTCAATGTCCTTCTCGTCGGTGCAGCATTTGTGTTCGTGGCATCCATGCTCTTTGTCTGAGCATCGCGGCAAAGAATAATTCATGCCACGATTGAGCTGACCGTTTCAGCAGTCGTTTAAGAGACAAATCGGCTTCAAAAATTGGAAGGGCGGATATCTCCGCCCCCGCCTTGGAAGTCCTGGCTCAGGCCGCCGCCCCGGCCTGCGCCTTTTCAGATTTTTCCTGCTCAGACTGGCCTTGTGCAGACTTTGCTTCTGCAGACATGTGCTTTTCAGACTTGGCATAGCCCAGACGATCGAGCATCGCGCCGGTCAGTGCCGCGCGGTTCATCGTGTAGATGTGGAACTCGCCAAGGCCCCGACGCATCAGGTCTTCGATCTGTTCGGCGGCCACGTCGGCGGCCACCTTGGCGCGGTCTTCCGGCTTGTCGTCCAGCCCTTCAAATCGCGCATCGAGGAACGCCGGCACCGTGGAGCCGCAGCGGCTGGCAAAACGCTTCAGCTGCGACAGGTTCTGGATCGGCATGATGCCCGGAATAACCGGAATAGTGATGCCGGCCGCCCGGACCTGTTCCAGATACCGCTCAAAAACATCATTGTCGAAAAAGAACTGCGTCAGCGCGCGGTCGGCGCCAGCATCGGCCTTGCGCTTCAGCATCTCGATATCGCCGGCCACATCGGCACTTTCCGGATGTTTTTCCGGATAGGCCGAGACGGAAATCTCAAAACCACCGATCTCTTTCAGCCCCACCACAAGTTCGGCCGCATTGGCATAACCATCCGGATGCGGCTGATACGCAGTGCCGATGCCGCTTGCCGGGTCGCCCCGCAAGGCCACGATATGGCGCACGCCAAGTTTGCGCATGTCCTCGATCACCTGATGGGTTTCTGCACGATCAGCATCGACGCAGGTGAGGTGCGAGGCGGTCGCAAGCCCCATGTCGCGGATCATCCGCCCAACAGTCGAAAAGGTCGGCGCCTTGGTCGTGCCGCCGGCGCCGTAGGTAACGGAGACGAAATCGGGATTGTAGCGGGAAAGCTCCTCCACCGTCTGCCAGAGCTGCTCCTCCATTTCCGGCGATTTCGGCGGAAAAAACTCGTAGGAGAGCCGGAACGGCTGGGCCTTGCGGGAAGTGTTTGCGACAGTGGTCATAGCTCGATTTCCGACAGAAGGGATTTGCGGGGGGCAGCAACCTGGCGCGACTGCCCTTGAGGCGCCTCAGCCTTTAACGCCAGCGGGGCAGAGGCAAGCCAGATGGTGACGGTGAGCGCTGAAGCCGGCTTTTGCTGCTTCGGCTGGAGATCAATGATCTCGCCGACGGTCAGACCAAGCTTCTCCAGCCATTCCGTCACCGTCTGGTGAGAGAAGCCAAGGCGAAGATGGGCGTGTTCATCACGCAGGTAATCAAAGGCATGCGGCGCCAGATCGACGATGACGAGGCGCCCGCCGGGGCGCAGCACGCGGGCAGCTTCCGCAATGGCGCGCTCGGGTTCATCAAGGAAGTGCAGCACCTGATGAATGGTGATGAGATCGAAATCGCCTGCCTCCAGCGGCAGGTTGAAGATATCGCCGTGACGCACACTCGCCTTCACGATGGCGGCCTTGTCGAGATTGGCGCGGGCAACGGCGAGCATATCGCGGCTGGCATCGATGCCGACTGCGCGCCGGTAACTCTGTTCCAGCAATTGCAAAATCCAGCCGGTGCCGGTGCCGAGATCGAGCAGCGCATCGACATGATCAGGCCCGAGGATCTGAAGCAGTGCTGCTTCCACATCGGCGTCGCTCACATGCAACCGGCGAAGCTCATCCCATTCGGAGGCGTTGCGGCTGAAATAGGCCTGCGCCCGCTCCGCCCGCGCCCGCTTGACGGTTGCCAACCGTTCGCTGTCGCGCGCCAGAACCGGATCGGCCGCATCGACGGCAGAGAGGAGATTGGTCGCGACAACCGCTGCACGTCCATCCTGTTTCAGCCTGAAATAGGCCCAGGCGCCTTCCTGGTAACGCTCGATCAGGCCCTCTTCGGTCAAAAGCTTCAGGTGGCGGGAAATGCGCGGCTGGGATTGGCCGAGAATATCGGTAAGGTCACTCACCGTCAGGTCGCCACCGGCCAACAGCGCCAGAAGGCGAAACCGCGTCGGTTCGCCCGCCGTCTTCAAAATTCCCACCAGACTGTCCAGCGGCAGACCCATCACAGCATTCCAATCACGATCAACACATAAAGATATGTTTATGTGATTTATGAGCGCCTGACAAGCGCAAACCCACTGCGCGACAGCAAAAGGGCGGCCCGAGCCGCCCTTAAGTGAGGAGTGATGAAGGCAGGCTTAACAGCGCGCCGCACGCGGACGCTAGGCCGCCCGCGAGGAACGCGTCGAAGTGGCGGAGCGCTGCGCGTTTGCAGGGCCCGTGAGGCGAAAGCGCGACAGAAGGTCCGACAGTTGCACGCTTTCCTGTGCAAGGCCGGCACCGGCGGCGTTCATTTCTTCCACCATCGCCGCGTTACGCTGCGTCGCCTGGTCCATATGGTTGACGGCAGTATTGACCTCGGCAAGCCCGGTCGATTGTTCATGGGCTGCCGTTGCGATGGCATCCATGTGGGTATTGATGGTCTGGACCAGTTGCTCGATGGCCGAAAGCCCCTCACCCGTATCGCTGACCAGCTTGACGCCCTCGGAGACGGCCGTGGTGGATTTGGAAATCAGCGACTTGATTTCCTTGGCCGCATTGGCAGACCGCTGGGCAAGCTCACGCACCTCCTGGGCAACGACCGCAAAGCCCTTTCCGGCTTCACCGGCGCGCGCGGCTTCCACACCGGCATTCAAGGCGAGAAGGTTTGTCTGGAAGGCGATTTCATCGATGACCGAGATGATCTGGTTGATCTGGCGTGAGGATTCCTCGATGCGCTGCATGGCGGAGACGGCATTGCGCACCACCGAACCGGATTGATCGGCGCGGGCGCGAGCATCGCGCACCACATCGCGCGCTTCGCTGGTGCGCCGTGATGTTGCCACCACATTGGCGGTGATTTCTTCAAGCGCCGCTGCCGTTTCCTCAAGCGAAGCCGCCTGCTGTTCGGTGCGCTTGGCCAGATTGTCGGAGGCGTCGGAGATTTCCTTGGAGCCATTGGTCACGGTTGCCACCGAGCCGCCGACGCTCACCAGTGCATCGCGCAACTGGCGAACGGAGGTGTTGAAGTCGGCGCGCAGGTTTTCAAACTGCGGTGCAAGCGGCATTTCGATCTCGCAACCCATATCGCCGGCAGCCAGCCGGCGAAGGCTTGCGGCAAGCGTGCTGGTCGCCTGGTTGAGGCGTTCTTCCGCCTCCGCTTCGGCTTTGGCCTGAACCTGGGCACGCTCAGCCTCCGAACGCTGGCGGCTGCCAACGGCTTCCGCTTCCAGCTGCGCATTGCGGATCGCTGCCTGACGGAAAATTTCCACGGACTGCGCCATGTCACCGATTTCATCGCTGCGATCGGTATAGGGAATAGCACGCACCGTATCGCCGCCCGCAAGCTCGGTCATCGACCGGTTGACGCCGCGGATAGAGGACGACAGCGCGCGCGTGACACCGGCACTCAGCATGATCACGAAGACGACAAACAGCAGCATGCCGCCGACGATCATCAGCATGGAATGATAGGCGTCTTGAAGACGCGCCTGCGCGCCCTGCAGCAGATTGGTGCCGTTTTCCCGGAGAAGTTCAGCCACCTGATCCCGGCGCTTGGCCATGGCCTGGATGAAAGAATTCAGATCTTCCGGCTTGCCCTTGAAGTCCTCGGTGCTTTCCATCGCCTTGATCGTATCGACGATGATCTTGCCTTCAGGCGTTGTGAAGAAGGCATCGTAGCGGCCCAGCATGGCCGGCGCCACGAACTCCCGGAAGGGTGGGTCGAAATTGCGGATCTGGCTCACGGCACCGTTGAACCGGGCCTGCTCCGGCCTGGTGAAATTCCCGTTCTTGATATAGACCTGCCCCATGCGGTTGAGCACGAGATACCCCTCGTTGACCTTCATCCAGGCATGGATGCCGCGAATGTCGCGGGCAAGTGCCACGTCATCCGTCAAGCCACTGGCGCGTGAGGACAGCGACAGTGCCGCAGAGGCAACCGGCTGGGCATAACGCAGCGGCAGGATCGGGTTGGTATCGCCTGCATCCAGTTGCTGGCGGTATTCCGGCATCTTGGCGAAGGTCGCCTCGAGGTCGGCGCGCAGCTTGCGGGTCGCGGCATCGTCATAACCCAGCACCGCCAGCGCATCCAGCTGCTCGATCATGTCCTTGTAGACGCCATCGGCTTTTGCCCGCACAGCTGGCCGGTCGGCCGCCGGAACAGAACCTTCCAACGGCATGATCATCATCATCTCGCCGCCGGCATAGGCCAGCTTGGCCATGGCCTCGGCCCGGTGCAGCCGCGCATAATTTTCGTAGCTCGACCACCCCACGGCCAGGCCCAGCCCGACCACGGCCGTCAGTGGCACCAGTGCGAGCAATGATAGAGACTTGCGAAACGAAAGCTTCCCGAGTAGCGACAAGACGCACTCCTCCCTTGTGTCCGCAGGAGAAGCCTCATGCCCACCAGACAGAATACGTCAGCCGCTGCCCCCTCATGGCAGTCAAGAGTGGGTACGGTAGCACCGGATACTTACGAATCTGTATATCTTCGGATCAGCGCGTGCCGTTCAGGAAAATCCCACGGGCACGAGCGATAAAACGCGCCAGATTCCGTTGGATTTTCCCCACTATAGTCGCGTTCGCGGCATTTGTTCTGGCGACACGGCTGCGATCCGTATCGAATGAGAGCCAGTATCTGCTTTAGTATGACGAGTGATCGTATTCATGAAAAAGGCCCGCGTCTTGCATCTGCAACACGCGGGCCTTCTGTCGAGGTTCCTCTGCCAGCAGCGGTTTCCGCTGCGGGTTTGAGCAATCAGCGCGTCAGGCGCTTGTAGGACTGGCTGCCGGGGTTCAGCGCATCGGCGCCGAGGCGGCGGATCTTGTCCTGTTCGTAGTCTTCGAAGTTGCCTTCGAACCATTCCACATGGCCATCGCCCTCGAAGGCGAGGATGTGCGTCGCCAGACGGTCGAGGAACATGCGATCGTGGCTGATGATGATGGCGCAGCCGGCAAAGTTTTCGAGCGCGGTTTCGAGCGCGCCGAGCGTTTCGGTATCGAGGTCGTTGGTCGGTTCGTCGAGGAGGAGAACGTTGCCGCCCGCCTTCAGCATCTTGGCCAGATGCACGCGGTTGCGCTGGCCGCCCGAGAGGTTGCCGACCTTCTGCTGCTGGTCGCCGCCCTTGAAGTTGAAAGCGCCGCAATAAGCTCTGCTGTTCATGTCGAACTTGCCGAGCTTGATGATTTCGGCGCCGCCCGAGATTTCTTCCCAGACGGTCTTTGAACCATCCAGCGCATCGCGGCTCTGGTCGACATAACCGAGATGCACGGTCTCGCCGATGCGGATCGAACCGCCGTCCGGCTGTTCCTGGCCGGTGATCATCTTGAACAGTGTCGACTTGCCGGCGCCGTTCGGGCCGATGATGCCGACGATGCCGCCCGGCGGCAGCTTGATCGAGAGATCGTTGATCAGCGTGCGACCTTCAAAGCCCTTGGTAACGCCTTCAAGCTCGATGACCACCTGGCCGAGACGCTCGGAGACGGGGATGATGATCTGCGCATCGCCGGGACGGATGCCTTCGGCTGCATCCACCAACTGTTCGTAAGCCTTGATACGGGCCTTGGACTTGGCCTGACGGGCCTTGGGGCTCGATGCAATCCATTCCTGTTCGCGCGACAGCGCCTTCTGGCGGCCGGCTTCTTCGCGGTTTTCCTGCTGCATGCGCTTGGCCTTCGCCTGCAGGTAAGCCGAGTAATTGCCTTCGTAAGGGATGCCACGGCCGCGGTCGAGTTCGAGGATCCAGCCGGTGACATTGTCGAGGAAGTAACGATCGTGGGTGATCATCATCACGGCGCCGGGATAGGCGCGCAGGTGCTTTTCAAGCCAGCCGATGGTTTCGGCGTCCAGATGGTTGGTCGGTTCGTCGAGCAGCAGCAGGTCCGGCTGCGACAGAAGCAGGCGGCACAGCGCGATACGGCGACGTTCACCACCGGAGAGAACCGTGACATCCGAATCCTTCGGCGGGCAGCGCAGGGCTTCCATCGCCATCTCGACCTGCTGTTCCAGATCCCACAGGTTCTGGCTGTCGATGATGTCCTGAAGTTTCGCGCCCTCTTCCGCCGTCTCGTCGGAATAGTTCATCATCAGTTCGTTGTAGCGGTCGAGCACGGCCTGCTTGTCGGCGACGCCTTCCATGACGTTTTCGAACGCGTTCTTGGATGGATCGAGATGCGGTTCCTGCTCGAGGTAACCGACGGTCGCACCTTCGGCCAGCCAGGCTTCACCGGTAAATTCCTTGTCCTGGCCGGCGATGATGCGCAGTACGGTGGACTTACCGGCACCGTTGGGGCCGAGAATACCGATCTTGGCATCCGGGTAGAAGGACAGGTTGACGTTTTCGAGGATCTTCTTTGCGCCGTAGGCCTTGTTGAGCCCGGACATGTGATAAATAAACTGACGTGCCATAGGAAAATTGCTCCGGCGACTTTTGGGGGTTTGGACGCTATCTAGGCGAAACGGGCCGCCGGAGCAATGCGGCAAGGGGAGGAAGAGTGCATGTTCGAGACAGTAAATCGCCTGAAAAGCCCTTCGGGCGCTGATCTTGCCATGCGCCATGCACCTGCCGAGGGCACGGCGCGCGCCATTCTTCACATCTGCCACGGACTTGGCGAACACAGCGGCCGCTATCTCGGCTTTGCCCGTTTCATGGCGGCCCGCGGGTTTCACGTTTATGCCCATGATCACCGCGGCCATGGGCAGACGACTGCCCCGGATGCGCCGCAAGGGCGGTTTGCCGCAAAGAGTGGCGTCGCTGCGGTCCTATCCGACGTCAAGGCCGTGAGTGACGTGGCAAGGGATGCCCATCCGGGCCTGCCGGTGCTGCTGTTCGGCCATTCCATGGGCGGGCTGATTGCGCTCAACACAGTGCTTTCCTATCCGCGCGACTATCAGGCGCTCGCCGTCTGGAACTCCAACTTTGCCGTGGGTGCTGCCGGGCGTCTGGCGCAAGTGGTGCTGAAGACCGAACGGGCGCTGAAGGGCTCGGACGTGCCGAGCCTCATACTGCCAAAACTCACCTTCGACACCTGGGGCCGCGCCATGCCCGACCACCAGACGAAAGGCGACTGGCTGTCACGCGACCGCTCTGAAGTGGCGGCCTATCTCGCCGATCCGCTCTGCGGCTTCGATATCTCCATCTCGCTGTGGCTCGACGTGTTTGCCTTGAGCTTTCGTGGCACCGAACAAGATCTTCTGGCGCGCCTGAAGAAGGATCTGCCCATCCATCTGGTCGGCGGCGGGCAGGATCCGGCAACCGAAGGCGGCAAGGCGATTTCCTGGCTGTCGCATCGTCTGGCCGAGCGCGGCTTTTCAAAGGTGACGAAACGCATCTATCATGACATGCGCCACGAGACGCTGAACGAGATCGGCCGCGAGGGCGCCATGCAGGAATTTGCCGATTGGGCAATTGCCTCACTTCCGCAGCCTGAGCCTGCGTCAGGCCCGGCCGCATCCGCGCTGAATGCCGGCTGAGGAATGACATCATGATTATTCTTCACGTGCCGCCCGCGTCACCGGCCGCTAAGACAGGCCAAGGTCAAGCGGGCAGACGGCGGCATTCATGAGCGACGAACACGGCAAGAAACCACCCCTCGACGGCATCCGCGTCATCGAACTGGCGCGCGTTCTGGCAGGCCCCTGGGCTGGCCAGATGCTGGCCGATCTCGGCGCCGACGTGATCAAGGTGGAAAACCCCGAGGGCGGCGACGATACACGCGGCTGGGGGCCTCCCTTTGTCGAGGGTAAGGACGGCGAAAACCTGTCTGCCGCCTATTACCATTCCACCAATCGCGGCAAGCGCTCCATCGCGGTCGATTTCTCCACGCCAGAGGGTCAGGAGATCGTGCGCCGGCTGGTGGCCGATGCCGATGTCTTCATCGAGAATTTCAAGCTCGGGGGCTTGAAGAAATACGGCCTCGACTATGACAGCCTGAAGGCGATCAATCCCCGTCTCGTCTATTGCTCCATCACCGGCTTCGGGCAGGACGGCCCCTATGCCAGCCTTGCCGGTTATGACTATATCGTGCAGGGCATGTCCGGTTTCATGTCAGTGACCGGTGCGCCGGATGGCGAACCGATGAAGGCGGGCGTGGCGATTGCCGATATCTTCACCGGCATCTACGCCGTCACCGCCATCCAGGCCGCCCTCATCCACGTCATGAAGACAGGAGAAGGCCAGCAGGTGGACATGGCGCTGCTCGACGTGATGTCGGCAGTGCTTGCCAACCAGAACATGAATTATCTCGTCTCGGGCGCTGCCCCGGTGCGGCTCGGCAATGCCCATCCCAATATCAGCCCCTATGAAGTGGTGCCGGTGGCCGATGGTTATCTGATTCTCGCCGTCGGCAATGACGGCCAGTTCCGCCGCCTCTGCGCCATTCTGGGCATGGACGCCTTTGCGGAAGACGCCCGCCACGCCACAAACAAGGCCCGCGTTGCCAACCGCGACGCCGTGCGCGCGGCCGTAATTGCCGAGACGATCAAGTGGACGAAGGCCGACCTGCTGGCCGCCTGCGGCCAAAATGCCGTGCCGGCCGGGCCGATCAATTCGGTGGCGGAAATGTTTGCCGATCCGCAAATTGTTGCGCGCGGCCTGCGCATCGACCTTGAGGCGGCGGACGGCACCACAATTCCCGGCGTGAGGACGCCCATCGTGATGTCCAAAACCCCACTCTCCTATCACAGGCCAAGCCCGGCGCTTGGCGAGCACACCGGCGCGGTGCTTGCAGAACTCGACAGACGACAAAAGGAAAGGCAGAACCCATGAAGACCGGTGGTCAACTGATAGTCGAGGCGCTGAAGGCAAACGGCGTTTCCCGCGTGTCCTGCGTTCCCGGCGAAAGCTATCTTGCGGTGCTCGATGCGCTCTATGACAGCGGCATCGAGGTTCTGGTCTGCCGCCAGGAAGGTGGGGCTGCGATGATGGCCGATACCTGGGGGCGCCTCACCGGCGAGCCCGGCATCTGCATGGTCACCCGCGGCCCCGGCGCCACCAATGCATCCGCCGGCCTGCATGTCGCCATGCAGGATTCCATTCCGATGATCCTGTTCATCGGCCAGGTGCAGCGCGATGCGCGCGAGCGGGAGGCCTTTCAGGAAGTCGAATACCGCCGTGCCTTCACGGAATTTGCCAAATGGGTCGGCGAAATCGACGATGCCCGGCGTATCCCGGAATTCGTTACCCGCGCCTTTGCCGTCGCCACATCCGGCCGCCCCGGTCCGGTCGTGCTGACGCTGCCGGAAGACATGCTGCGCGATCTTGTGGAAGCGCCGGAAGCAAAACCCTACACGCGCGTCGAAAGCCATCCCGGCCCATCGCAGATCCAGCGATTCAAGGCGCTGCTGCGGGAAGCGCGCCGGCCGATGTTCATTCTCGGCGGCACGCGCTGGACGGAGGAGGCCGTTGCCGATTTCCGCCATTTCGCCGAACGTTTTCATGTGCCGGTCGGCTGCTCCTTCCGCCGCCAGATGCTGTTTGATCACCTGCACACCTGTTATGCTGGCGATGTCGGCATCGGCATCAATCCGGCGCTGTCGAAGGAAATCAAGGACAGCGACCTCATCGTGCTTCTCGGCAGCCGCATGTCGGAAATGCCGTCGTCGGGTTATACGCTGCTTGATATCCCCTACCCGTCGCAGAAGATCGTGCATGTCTTCCCGGACCCGGAAGAACTTGGCCGTATCTACCGCCCGGATCTTGCCATCTGCGCCGGCCCTGCCGAATTCGTCGCCGCCATCCGCGATCTGGAGCCGCCGGCATGGCCGGTCTGGGCCGAGCGGAGTGCCGCCATGCATGACGCCTATCTGCGATGGTCAACGCCGCCGGAAACCGGTCCGGGCGATGTGCAGATGGGCCCGATCATGAACTGGATCGAGGAAAACACCCCAAAGACCGCCATCTTCACCAATGGCGCCGGCAATTACGCCACCTGGCTGCACCGCTTCCACCGCTTCCAGGCGTTCAACACCCAGTCCGCCCCGACATCAGGCTCGATGGGCTACGGACTTCCGGCAGCGGTTGCGGCAAAGCAGCTGTTTCCGGAGCGGGAAGTCGTGTGTTTTGCCGGCGATGGCTGCTTCATGATGCATGGGCAGGAATTCATCACCGCCGTACGTTACGGGCTGCCGATCATCACCGTGCTCGTCAACAACGGCACCTATGGCACGATCCGCATGCACCAGGAGCGCGATTTCCCCGGCCGCGTCAGCGCCACCGATCTCGTCAACCCCGATTTCGTCGCCTTTGCCGCAGCCTATGGCGGCCATGGCGAGCGGGTGGAAAAGACGGAGGATTTCGGTCCGGCCTTCGAGCGCGCCCGCGCCTCCGGCAAACCCGCCATCATCGAGGTGATGCTGTCGCCGGAAGCGATTACCCCGACCCGCACGCTGAGCCAGATCCGCGACAAGGCATAAATTGAATAGTCAAAATTGCATTGGCGATGTTTTTCCATGTCGCCAATGCTTGAAGTATTTTCCTATCTCACCCACGTCCACCCAGAAATATTTTCAAACTGAATATATTTCTGAATTCTCTCTTCCAAAAGAAGTAAATTTTTCTCGAACTCGACTAGCGCTACAGATTTTGATTCGTGCGAGACCTGCCCCTTCTCGCCAGCATAAGCCGTTGATGCATTTTGTTGTATCTGCTTAAGAGCGTCATATACGCCGTCTCCTGGGGAGAAAAGGAAGCGAGATTCTCGAAAATTTTTTGTTAATTTTTTGGTTTTCTCTTCTATCTCCTCATAAGATACATTTCGAGATTTTGGATAGAAGGCGATGTAAAGATCTAGCGCACTAACGTATACTTCAAAACGACGATTATAAAGATCAAGCTTTATTTTTGCAGCAGCGATACGCATTTGGACATAAGCGACAAAAAGCGCTGTCGCACTCACAAAAAGCGCAGATAAGCTTACAACAATCATATTAATTCCCTGAGCGTTCGGATTGTCGCTACGTTATGGTACAAAAAAGCCCGGCAACTATATCAATTGCCGGGAAAAATCTTAAAATTCAATTTTAATTTATTTAAATAGCAGCCGTGACGATAAATTCGACCTTGTAGTCCGGCGTTGCAAGCGGCGCACCGCTGGTGGCGCGGGCCGGCGGGTTTGCCGGGTCGATCCAGCCTTCCCAGACAGCGTTCATTTCGGCAAAGTTGGCCATGTCAGAGAGATAGATGATCGTCTGCAGGATCTTTGACTTGTCGGTGCCGGCGAGCGCCAGCAGGCGGTCGACTTCAGCCAGCGCCGACTTCGACTGTTCGGTAACGGACGTGCCCTCACCCACCTGGCCTGCGAGGTAAACGGTGTTGCCGTGAACGACGGCGCCGCTCATGCGCTTGCCGGGTTCGATACGCTTGATGCTCATGGATATGCTCCTCATGTAAATGGGCAGGACTGAAACCGAAAATGGTTTCGGGGGGAAAGGATCAGCCGCGGATGTGCAGGCTTTTCTCATAGATGGCTGTCGAGCGGGCGCCCGAGCGGCAATAACCCAGCATGGGGCGCGCAAATTCGTCCAGCGCATCCACCATGCCCTTCACCGCCTCGCCATCGACGCCCATGCGGCCAACCGGCACATAAGCGATATCGAGGCCGAGTTCGCGGGCGCGGGCGGCCACCTCGTCAAAGCTCGGCTGGCCGGGCTCTTCCTCGTCGGGACGGTTGCAGACGATGGACTTGAAGCCCAGGGCCTTGATGTCGTCGAGATCGGCAGGCGTGATCTGCCCGGTGACGGAATATTCGTCGTTGATCTGGCGAATGTCCATGGTTTCGGCCTCCAGCGTTCAAACAAGGACTTTCAATTACGATGCGAGAGGGATGGCGTCAATGAAAAGGGCCACCATCCCGGTGATCAGGCAAAGCTGAAACGCAGCCCGTAATCGACACTCTCGCCGGGCAAGAGCATCTGCAATTCGCCGGACGCCTTCAGCTCGTCGCGGCCGACCCAGCGGTGCGACACCGGCTCGATACCCAGCACATGCGCCGGCGCCTGCTGATTACGCCAGACCTGCAGATAAGGCAGCGTATCGGTTCTGAACCGCACCTTCAGCGTCGCGCCACTGAGCGAAGCAATGGGGCCGAGCCGAATTTCCGCCCATTCCTCGCCCGCCACCCGCGCCGGCACGCAGAAGACACCGCCCGGCTCCTCGCCAAAATGCCAGGGAAACCCGCCGCCCTCCAGCATCTTGCCGGCCAGATGCACATCGCCGTCAAACAGCCAGGCGCCAATGTTCATGTGGTACATATGCACCTTGGCAAACGGCGTCGTGCCGACATTGGTGACGCGGTCGGAGAGGCAGACCTCGCCGGTTTCGCCATCGCTGCGCACATGCCGTTCCAGAAGGGCAAGACCGCCATCGGCGGTCTTCACGAAAACGCGCGCCTTGCATTCGGCATCCTCGCCTTGCGCATCCCAGAACAGAATTTCGGCGGGATTGCCGGAATAGGAGCCGTGCAATGGATATTTGCGGCCCTCGGTATTGTCATCGATCGGTTCGGGATGGCGGATATGATCCGGCCCGCAGGTAAACAGAAACCCTTCCAGCGAGTGGTCGATGCGCGGATCGCCATCATCGGGGATCGCCCGGCCCGGTGCGATATCGGTGCCATTCACGATGCAGCTGCCGATATCGAGCACGCTTGATTCATCCAGGAACAGCTTGGGTCCCCTCGCCGCCACAAATGCTTTCACGGTAACCTCCCTTGGTCATGTCTCAACAAAGCGTGACAAACACTCAAAATTAAGTATTCGTTCACCAAAAAAGCCAATTCTACCTCACTCGCGTCAAAATTGACCTGTCTGAAGAAGAACCTCGGCTGTCGGGAACGTGTCAGCGCGTGCCGCCGTTATACGTCGTAATCTCGAATCGGTGATATTGTGAAGTCCACATCAGTGTTTGGCCTCAGTTTGGCTCTTCTTCTCTCGCTCCAGTCGGTCGCACCGGCTGTTGCCCAAGGCGCCTATGGCTCCCGCTCGGACACCGTGCTCGTGGCACCGACGGGAGAAATTCTCGACTACATCCCGGAAGCCGGCGATGTGGTGGTGAGCCGCGACCGCATGGGGCGCAAAGTGCTGATCGATCATTTCGGCAATGTCGTGGCAACGGAGATGCGCAGCGACACGTTTCGCGATCCGGTTGCCGGTGGTTATCAGGCACGACCCCAGCGCGGATATGGCGAGGCCTACCCCTCCCAGCCAGCCTATCCGCGCCAGGACGCCTATCCGGCACAGAATAATGCCGGCTACCGCGATTATCGCCAGTACCGTCAGGGCGAACCCGGCGAAGTGACCGGCTCCATTCCCCGCGACAGTTCGATCGTGCGCCTGCCGCTCGATGCGGATGGCGCCATTGTTGATGACGGACAGGAAGAGGCGTCGCTGGAAACGCAGCCGATGCCGCAGCCCAGCATCGTGCCGCGCAACGACAAACCCGTGATGGCGATCACCAGCAAGCCGCAGGCAGAAATCACCGCCTTGCAGGTGTTTCTCGACCGCGAAGGCATTTCGCCGGGCGTGATCGACGGGCATCTCGGCGACAACGTCAACAAGGCGATCGCCGCCTGGCAGGAAATGACCGGCGAAACGCTCGACCCGAATAATTCCGAAGACATTCTCCAGCGCCTCTCCTATTCGGGCGGCCTCCCGATCGTGAACTATACAATCACGCCCGCCGATGCCGCCGGTCCCTATGTCGCCTCCATTCCGGATGATTACGCCCACAAGGCGCAGCTCCCCGCCATGTCCTATACCTCGACCACGGAGGCGCTGGCGGAACGTTTCCACATGGACGAAGGTTACCTGAAGGCGCTGAACCCCGGCGTCGATTTCACCATTCCCGGCTCCACCATCAAGGTCGTGAACCCCGGCCAGCCGAAGACCGGCGAAGTGGCGCGTGTGGTGGCAGACAAGGCGAAAAAGCAGGTCTTTGCCTATGGCCCGGATGGCAAGCTGGTGGCCGCCTATCCCGCGACCATCGGTTCGTCCGACACCCCCTCGCCCACCGGCAGCCACACCGTGCAGCGCATCGCGCTTAATCCAGGCTATACGTATAATCCGAAGATCAACTTCAAGCAGGGCGACAACGACCAGATCCTGCAGATCCCGCCGGGCCCCAACGGCCCCGTTGGCACGGTCTGGATCGCGCTCTCCAAACCCACCTACGGCATCCACGGCACACCGGAGCCGTCCAAGATCGGCAAGACGAACAGCCACGGCTGTATCCGTCTTACCAACTGGGATGCGACGGAACTGGCCAAGATGGTGAAACCGGGCACGGTGGTGGAATTCGTCGACTGAGATCGCACGGTAAAACGGATATCAAAAAGGGCGCCTTTTGCGGGGCGCCCTTTTTCGTATGCAGTGGAATGTCAGGCATTACGCCGCGTGGCGGCCAAAACCGATGATGCGGGGAAGGCCGGAGCGGACGACGCGGGTGGGCATCAGGCGCTTGACTTCTTCGGCGAGCATCCGGGCGTTTTCGCGTGCCTTGTCGAGGTTGGAGACCTTGGCAGCATCCAGCGTATGCAGCGTGCCGCCGACTTCAAAAAGTTCGCGGAATGCGGTGCGCTCGCCGATCGGGGTGTTCAGCACATTGACGCCACGCTGGGCGAGAAGGCCCTTGATGGCAACCAGTGCGCGGGTGGTGACGACGGGCGTGACGCGGGTCAGCACGACGGAATGGGCAATGGCAAGGCCTGCCTTTTCCTTCATCAGCGCCAGCAGATCGAGGATCTGGGCGGCCCCCTTGGCGTCCATCGCCGAGCCCTGCACGGGGATCATGACGTGGTCGGAAAGCCCGATGGCCGTGGTCACCAGCGCATCGCGGGCACCGGCGAGATCGACGATGAAATAATCTGTTGTCGACGACATTTCGCGCAGATGACATTGCAGCGAGGCAACCGTGACTTCGGTGATGATGGTGATATTGCGCACCGAGCCGGACATCTCGTGCCACTGGCTGATCCAGCGCTGCGGATCGGCATCGATCAGGGTGACGCGGTGGCCCTGATGCGCCAGCTCCGTGGCAAGGAGAAGCGCTGCCGTCGTCTTGCCGGCACCGCCTTTGGCATTTGCAAATGAAATCACAGGCATAGTTTGTCCTCGACGGTCATCGAGCCGCATCGCTCAGAAGCGGCACCGCATCACGACATGGTGCCAATGACGGTAACTTTTGCAAAAACAGAGTTAATGAAGCGTAAATTTCAGGGCCATCAATATGACCCTGTATAACTGGGGTTGTGCCGTTTTCACCGACATCAACTCATGAAAAATCCGGGCGCAAGGCCCGGATTTTTCGATTTCGCCATACGCGCGGTGCGGGTCTTGGAAGCAATCCGCAAACAGACATCCGCCACCTCTCCCCATAGTGGGGAGAAGCAACGGAAAAGCTTGTATAGGCGCCGCTCAAAAATGATGAGGCACCGGCAGATCAGCCACGCAGCGGCGCGCAGAAACCGACGTGCTGCGGTCCGACGCGGCCGGCCTTGATATCGGACAGCAATGGAAGCGACGGGTCCGGCCCGCCAATGCTGGCTTCGAAAACCGCCCGATTCACCGTG